>NZ_JAMYTP010000014.1:0-170595 GCF_040322515.1 Mesorhizobium sp. M0136 | reverse complement strand
GCCGGCCGCTCTCCCCCTTGGTGGGGGATCTGCCCGCCAGGACAGAGGGGGGCGCCGTAGAGCGATCATCTTCGATCAATCGGCCAAGCTACTTGCTCATCGCCGCAAGCCACTCATCGACCCAGGCCTTGCGGTGGGCCGCGACTTCCTCCGGGCTGAACAGCAAGGTTTTGGTCGGTTTGACCAGCTTGTCGAACGCCGGATTGAGCGGCTTGTCGGTCTTGCCGGCCGGGAACATCCAGTTGGTTTCGGGAATGACATCCTGGAATTTCGGTCCGGTCATGAAGGCGATGAACTTTTCCGCCAGCGGGTTCTTCGCGCCCTTGGTGGTGATCCCCGCAACTTCGATCTGCAGGTATTCGCCTTCCTCGAAGGACGCCGCCTGATAGCGCTCGGTGTTTTCGGCGACCATGTGGTAGGCCGGTGACGTGGTATACGACAGCACCATCGGCGCCTCGCCCTTGGTGAACAGGCCGTAGGCCTCGCTCCAGCCTGGCGTCACCGTCAGCACCTTTGCCTTGAGCTTGGCCCAGGCTTCGGGCGCCTTGTCGCCATAGACCGACTTGACCCACAACAGCAGGCCAAGACCCGGCGTCGAGGTGCGCGGGTCCTGGATGACGAGCTTCTCTCCGGCATCGCCCTCGACCAATTCCCTGAGGCTCTTCGGCGGGTTCTTCAGTTTTTCGGTATCGTAGACGACGGCGAAATAGCCATAGTCGAACGGCACGAAAATATCGTCGCGCCAGCCGCCCGGCACGCTGACATCCCATATGGCGCCATGCGGCGAAAACAGGCCGGTTGCCTTGGCGTCCGCCGTCAAATTGGTATCGAGGCCAAGCACGATATCGGCCTTGGTGGCGGCCCCTTCCAGCTTCACACGGTTGAGCAGCGCCACGCCGTCAGCGACCGAGACGAATTCGACGACGCAACTGCATTCGGCCTCGAAAGCCTTCTTCACTGCCGGTCCCGGACCCCAATCGGCGGTGAAGCTTTCATAGGTATAGACCGTCAGTCTATCCTGTGCCGATGCCTGCCCTGGCAGGGCGAGCGCGGATGCCGCAAGCAGGACAATTGAGACAAGAGAGTGGAAAAAACTGCGCATCGGCGCCTCCTTCGTTCGCGTTGAAAGGAATTGAGGCGTCGGGCTGTCCGAAACGTCTAATCCCTCCGCCGGTACAAACCGGATCAGGTTCAGCGGGTTGGCAGTCTTGCCTCTCAGCCGGTCCGCGAAGATCGCGTCCGGCACCCCGTTAGAGCGTTTCGACACATAGGCCCGGCCGAAGTGCTGCGCAAGCGGAAGTTTGCCGGGCATCCAAAGCCCAGCCTTCCGTTTCGTCTGCCGTTTCATCTTCCGTTTCCGGGGCAGGGCTGGTAAGGGCCACGAGATATGAGCACATTCACCATCCTGCTTGGCGGCGATCTCATCCGCACGCCGCTGCTCGACCGCCAGGTCGAAGGCTCGCGCGTCATCGCTGCCGATGCCGGCATCGGCCATGCCCGTATGCTGGGCCTGAGGCCGGAACTCTGGGTCGGCGATTTCGATTCCGTGCCTGCCGAGTTGCCGGAGGATCTGGCCGCCGTGCCACGGCAGGTGTTTCCCCCCGAAAAGGACAAGACCGACGGTGAACTCGCTATCGCTGCCGCGCTCGAACGCGGTGCGACCAGCCTTGTGCTCGCAGGTGCTTTCGGCGGCAAACGCACCGACCACATCTTCCTGCATCTGGCGCTGAGCGTCCGGCTGGCGGAAGGCGGGACGGACGTGCTTTTGACCAGCGGCGCACAGGAAGGCATTCCCTTGCTGCCCGGAAAGGCTGGCTTCGACTATGCCGACGGCACGCTGTTTTCGGTGCTCGGCTTCTCCGATCTCGCCGGCCTGAGCGTCACCGGTGCCAAATGGCCGCTCGACCATGTCGAGGTTGCGTTCGGCTCGTCGCTGACCATTTCCAACGAGGTCAGGGGCCGGCTGGAAATCGCGCTGGCCAGCGGCCGCGCGCTGCTGCTCGCGCATCCCCACCCTCTTCCGGAAAGCTGAGCCCAGAAAGCTGACATGGCGCCGCCGCTTCTCAATCTCGACGGGATAAAGCTGACCTTCGGCGGCACGCCGCTGCTCGACGGTGCCGCCCTGACGGCCTCAGCTGGCGACAAGATCGCCCTGGTCGGCCGCAACGGTTCGGGCAAGTCGACGCTCCTCAAGATCGCCGCCGGGCTGATCGAGCCGCAGGACGGTGAAGTCTTCCGCCAGCCTTCGGCAACCGTGCGCTACTTGCCGCAAATGCCCGACATGGAAGGTTTTGCGACCGTCCGCGCCTATGTCGAGGCGGGGCTCGGGCCCGCCGACGATCCCTATCGCGCCACCTATCTGATGGAGCATCTCGGCCTGACCGGCGAAGAACGGCCGAACGACCTCTCCGGCGGCGAGGCGAGGCGTGCGGCACTCGCGCGCGTCATGGCGCCGGAGCCCGACATTCTCCTCCTCGATGAGCCGACAAACCATCTTGACCTGTCGGTCATCGAATGGCTGGAGGAGGAGCTTGCCCGCACCTCCTCGGCACTGGTCGTCATCTCGCATGACCGCCGTTTTCTCGAGCGCGTGTCACGCGCCACAATCTGGCTCGACCGCGGCCAGACCCGCCGTCTCGACAAGGGCTTTGGCTATTTCGAGGAATGGCGCGACACGGTGCTGGAGGAGGAGGAGCGCGAGCAGCACAAGCTCGGTCGCCAGATCGTGCGCGAGGAGCACTGGCTGCGCTATGGCGTGACAGCGCGGCGCAAGCGCAACATGCGCCGGCTCGGTGAGTTGCAGACCATGCGCCAGCGCTTTCGCGGTCATCGCGGCGCCGAGGGTGCGGCGACGATGACAGCCAGCGACGCCGCCGAATCCGGCAAGCTGGTGATTGAAGCCAAGAACATCGAGAAGAGCTTTGGCGATCTGACCGTGGTCAAGGGATTCTCGACCCGCATCCAGCGCGGCGATCGCGTTGGCCTGGTCGGGCCGAACGGCGCCGGCAAGACGACACTGTTGAAGATGCTGACCGGCGAATTGAAACCGGACGCAGGCACGGTGCGGCTAGGCACCAATCTGGAGATCGCCACGCTCGACCAGAAGCGCGAGGCCGTCGATCCACAGGAGACACTGGCGCAGTATCTCACCGACGGTCGCAGCGAGAACCTCGTCATCAATGGCGAACAGCGCCACGTCGTCTCTTACATGAAAGACTTCCTGTTCAAGCCGGAACAGGCGCGCACGCCGGTGCGCGAGCTTTCGGGCGGCGAGCGGGCACGGCTGATTCTCGCCCGCGTTTTGGCGCGGCCGGCAAACCTGCTTGTGCTCGACGAGCCGACCAACGACCTCGATATGGAGACGCTGGAGTTGCTGCAGGAACTGGTCGCCGGCTTTGCCGGCACGGTGATCCTGGTCAGCCACGATCGCGATTTCCTCGACCGCACCGTGACCAGCATCATCGCGCCGGATGGTGATGGCCGCTGGATCGAATATGCCGGCGGCTATTCCGACATGCTGGCGCAGCGCGGCGGCACCAGGCTGGACGACCGCAA
Organism: Mesorhizobium sp. M0136; assembly: GCF_040322515.1. Taxonomy (NCBI): domain Bacteria; kingdom Pseudomonadati; phylum Pseudomonadota; class Alphaproteobacteria; order Hyphomicrobiales; family Phyllobacteriaceae; genus Mesorhizobium; species Mesorhizobium sp. M0136. The sequence goes on along the minus strand of NZ_JAMYTP010000014.1, from coordinate 167,040 downwards.
GGCGCGGCCGAAGGCAGAGACCAGCGAGGCGACGGCCGCAAGCAGGAGCGACGCGGTCGCTCCCAAGGGCCCGGCAAAGAAACTGTCGTTCAAGCAGAAATTCGCGCTGGAAACCTTGCCCAAGAAGATCGAGGCGGTGTCGGCCTCGATCTCGCGGCTGGAGAACAACATCGCCGATCCGGCCTATTACGAGCGCGACCCGGCCTCGTTCCAGAAGACGATTGCCGCGCTCGACAAGGAGCGCGTCACACTGGCAGCGCTCGAGGAGGAATGGCTGGAACTCGAGATGCTGCGCGAGGAGATGGAGGGGTAATTCGCGAGTTCAAGCACCTTGTCATTGCGGCTAGACAGGAGTGCGCATATGTTATGCGCATGCTGCGGAGGTGATCATGCGCAAGATAGCTGTGAATGCGGTTCGTCAGCCGGCAAATCTGTCTATCGACTCAAAGCTCATGAAGGAAGCCAAGGGGCTCGATGTTAATGTCTCGCGCGCCGCTGAAGCCGGCATCGCAGAGGCAGTGGCCGCCGAAAAGACGCGGCTGTGGAAGCTTGAGAACCGCGCGACGATAGATGCGTGGAACGAATATGTCGAAAAACGCGGTATTCCGCTGGCAGAACATCGGCAATTCTGATGGCGCGCTACGACGTCTTCGCGAGTAGCATCGAAGGCGGCTATCTCCTCGACGTCCAGGCCGATCTGCTCGACCATTTCAAGACCCGGGTGGTCGTCCCGCTGCTGCCGGTTGCGATGGCGCCATCACCAATGCGAAGGCTCCATCCCATTTTCGAGATCAATGGTCGGAAATTGGTCATGGCCACCCATTTGATCGCCACGGTTGCGGCGACGGAACTGGGCGAGAGCCGACTGAATCTGACCAGGCATCACGAAGACATCGTGAGCGCGCTCGACATGCTGTTCCAAGGCTTCTGAGCCAAGGAGGCGTTGGGCTGGTGAGCCGGCCTCACCCCGCCGTCTTTGTCTGCCAGGCCTTCAGCGCCTCGTCGAACACCTTCTCGCCGGGAATTCCCTTTTCCATGGTGAGCAGCGCCCGCCGCCCGGTCTTGTAGACGACCGGCACGTCAATCCAGTCCTGACCTCTGAGCAAGGTCAGATTGGCGTCTTCATCCGCCTTGGTGTCGTTGAGCGCAACCAGGAAGAAGCCATCGGCGATCTTGGCCGGGATGCCGATCAGCGGGCTGCCGGCATCCTGCTCGGAGCTCTTCATGGCGACACGCAAGATGTTGTCGACACCGCCGCCCTCGAAGCCATTAGGCGTCAGGAAGATCATCTCGATGATGTGGCTGGCCGGCAGCGTCTGGTCGGTGTTGCGACGGATCGTCATGCGCAACTGGATATCCTTGCCTGGAATGGTCGCCTCGGCACGGATCGCCGGCTCGGGCGGCAGGTCGCCGCCGGGCGATTCCTGCACCAGCGACCAGACGATGTTGCCGGGCTCGGCCGAGCCTTGAGCGGTGCTGGTGCGCTCCTCGTAGAAGATCGCCTTCTGGCCGACGGCCAACGCGGCTTGCGGCGGAACTACCGTCGGTGCCGCTGCCGTCGCGGGCGGTGGGGCGGCCGTTGCAGGGGCTGGCGGAGTAGCTGCAGCATCGGGCGGCGTTGCGGGCGTTGGCGCAGCGGACCCATCGACTGCTGGAGCATTGGCCGTGGCTTGCGTGTCGGCGGGTGCGGCCGGTGCCGGTGCGGCGGGTGCCGGGGTGGTCGGCGCTTGAGCGGCCGACGGCGGCGTGGTCAGTGCGGCGACGGATTCGCCTTCGCCGATGCCCGCCTGCCCGGCCGCGGGGCCGGGATCGATTTCGTGGCCCTCGGGCGTCAGGCGCTGCGTAAACTTCGCGCCCTCGCCGGCCTCCGTCGGAGGCGCGGCGGCCGGTACGGCCGCATCGGCCACCGGCTTGGCCGGGGCTGGTTTTACCAGCGGTTCGGTGGCGACGGCTTTGGTCTCGTCGAGGCCGAGCATGCTGCCGAACGCATCCTTGTTCAGCCAGATGCCATAACCGCCACCGGCAATGACCAGCAGGGCAATGGCGGCGGCGATCACGCCGCCATAGCTGCGCCTGCGCTCGGCAGGATGGAGTCGCTGGAACCTGTCCTCCGCGGGGCCGCCGTCGTTGGAAAAGTCGTCGCCCCGAAAAACGCTGTCTTGGTCATCGGCCGTCGGAAGATCCATATCGGACGGCGGCGGACCAGCGCGCTCCTGAGGAAGAGCGACGGGCTGCGGCTTTTGCCAGTTCGGCACCGCCTTGGCGGGCGTGGACTGCCATGCCGGCCCAGTCTGGGCCGGCCCGGTCTTTGCTGGCCCGGTCGTTGCTGGCTCGGTCTTTGCCGGCTGCCGGACATGGCTGGGCTGGTTCTTGTTGCGGTCGATGGAGGAGAAGATGTCCTCCAGTTCCGCCAGCGGATCGGATGCCGGTGCCGGTTTAGCATATTCTCGCTCAACGCTTGCGATGGCGTCTTCGAGTGCGCGCTTCTGCCTGGCGACATCCGACGGCGCAAACGGCGGATCGCGTTCGGCAATTTTCTTCGCGATCGTCGAACGCGCCATGTCATAAACTTTGGCGCGCACTTCCGCCGACGGCTTATCAAGCTTGTCTAGCGTCTTTTTCAGGGCACCAACAAAATCTACCATGCTTCAGTCGACCTGCATTTGTTTCTGGGCCGGCCCCCGCAAATCAGCCGCAATGCCCGGAAAGGCTGAGAAACTAGTCTTGAAACGGATCGGTCACAAGTATCGTGTCGTCCCGTTCAGGGCTGGTGGAAAGGAGTGCGACCGGCGCGCCGATCAGCTCTTCGATGTGGCGGACGTACTTCACCGCCTGGGCCGGCAGATCGTTCCAACTGCGCGCGCCGGCGGTGGTACCTTTCCACCCCTCCAACGTTTCGTAGACCGGTTCGACGCGGGCCTGCGCACCCTGGCTGGCCGGCAGGTAATCTATCGCCTCGCCGTCGAGTCGGTAGCCGGTACAGACCTTAATCTCGTCCAGCCCATCGAGCACATCGAGCTTGGTCAGCGCAATGCCCTTGATGCCGTTGACGGCGACGGCCTGGCGGACCAGCACGGCATCGAACCAGCCGCAGCGGCGCTTGCGACCGGTGACGACGCCGAATTCATGGCCACGCGTGCCCAGGAACTCGCCGATCTCGTTCTTCTGCTCGGTCGGAAACGGGCCTTCGCCAACACGCGTGGTATAGGCCTTGGTGATGCCGAGCACATAGCCGATGGCGCCCGGGCCGACACCGGACCCGGCAGCGGCCTGGCCGGCAACGGTATTTGACGAGGTGACGAACGGATAGGTACCATGATCGATGTCGAGCAACGTGCCTTGCGCGCCCTCGAACAGGATGCGCTCGCCGGCGCGGCGCTTGTCGTCGAGGATTTTCCAGACGCGGTCCATATAGGGCAGGATCTCGTCAGCGACGGAAATCAGCTCGCTCATGATCGCCTCATGCGTGACTTCGCCATGGCCAAGCCCGCGCCGCAGCGCATTGTGGTGCGTCAGCAGCCTGTCGACCTTCAAGGGTAGCGTTTCCAAATCCGCCAAATCCATCACCCTGACCGCGCGCCGGCCCACCTTGTCTTCGTAGGCGGGACCGATACCGCGGCGGGTCGTGCCGATCTTCGTTCCGGAATTGGACGCGGCGTCCTCGCGGAATCCGTCCAGCTCCCGGTGCAAGGACAGGATAAGCGCGGTGTTTTCGGCTATTTTCAGGCGGTCCGGCGTCACCTCGACGCCCTGCCCCTTCAATTTCGCAACCTCCGCGACGAAAGCGTGCGGATCGAAGACGACGCCATTGCCGATGATGGACAGCTTGCCTTGCCGCACCACGCCGGACGGCAGCAGCGACAGCTTGTAGACCTTGCCGTCGACGACCAGCGTGTGGCCGGCATTGTGGCCGCCTTGGAAGCGCACGACAACGTCGGCGCGCTCCGACAGCCAGTCTACGATCTTGCCTTTGCCCTCATCGCCCCATTGCGAGCCGACGACCACCACATTGGCCATATTTCTTTTCCCTTGAGACGCCGCACGAGCAGCTTGAAAACAGTTCGAAACGACAGGCCTCTATCGCATCGGCCCCCCAAAATCGGAATCGATTTTCGGAAAAGCACGACGCGAGGATTAGAGCCTTCCGACGCGTACTTGTAGCGTCCAATCGCACGCACGTCGCTCTATAGCGTCAAGACCCGGAGAGCGCGACCACTCTTTGCCACCCAAAACGCTCCGAGGCACAACAATTTTCGCCTTTGACATCATTTACTTGGGCTAGCGGTCGCAATAGTCCCACACCGACGTCAAATTCCCTCTGCCTGGCCGGAATGTCACGATGTATCGAGCCGCCTACCTATTCCTGCTGTTCACCACCTTGCTGTGGGGCGGCAACTCCGTGGCCGGCAAGCTGGCGGTCGACCACATTTCACCGATGACGCTGGTCTTCCTGCGCTGGATTCTGGCCGTTCTGATCCTGCTGCCGATCGGCTGGCGAACGCTGCAAGAGGACTGGCCAGTGGTGCGTCGGCACTGGTTGCTGCTTGGCGGGCTCGGCGCTTGCGGCTTCGCCTTTTTCAATGCGATCTTCTACACGGCACTCAACTACACGACGGCGATCAACGTCTCGATCGAGCAGGCGGCGATACCGATCGTGATCATCATCGCCAATTTCGTGCTGTTTCGTCTGCGGGTGAACCGGGTGCAGATCGCTGGCGTCGTGCTGACCATCATCGGCGTCGCGGTGACGGCGAGCCATGGCGACCTGCGCCAGCTTCTCAAGCTGGATCTCAACTTCGGCGACGCGATCATGCTGGTTGCCGTGCTTTGCTACTCCTTCTATTCGGTGGGGTTGCGGCTGAAGCCGGTCATCCGCTGGCAGAGCCTGATGCTGGCGCTGTCGGTTGCCGCACTCATCACATCGCTGCCTTTCTTCCTGTGGGAGATTGCCGCCGGCAAGGTCATCGTCCCCGACGCCCGCGGCTGGGCTGTCGCGTTCTATACCGCCATCGGTGCTTCGGTCATCTCGCAGATCTTCTATATCAGGGGCAACGAGCTGATCGGCGCCAACCGGGCCGGCCTGTTCATCAATCTGGTGCCGATCTTCGGTACGCTGCTGTCGGTGCTGATTGTCGGTGAGACATTCCAGCTTTATCAGGCGCTGGCTCTCGCACTGGTGCTGGGCGGCATCAGCCTCGCCGAATACAGCGGACGGAAGATGTCGGTATCCGCTGCTGAATGAAGTCGCTCGCCGCGACGGTTCACTGCGGTCCGTCAACGACCATGGAAGCGCCCCGCGTGCTGCTGCACACGGGGCGATCGAATTTCAGGCCGCGCCGACGTCGAAATGCAGCCGCTTGGCCGAGTCGATCGATTTGTGCGAGCGCACCTGCGCCAACACGTCTTCCGGGAACGGCGCATCGAGATAGAGCAACGCAATGGCATCGCCGCCCGGCCGGTTGCGGCCGAGCTGGAAATTGGCGATGTTGACGCCGTTCTCGCCGCACACCGTGCCGAGCAGGCCGATGATGCCGGGCGCGTCGGCATTGGTCGTGTAGAGCATGTGCTGACCGACCTCGGCGTCGAGATTGATGCCCTTGATCTGGATGAAGCGCGGCTTGCCGTCCGAAAAACAGGTGCCGGCGATCGAGCGCGTCCTGTGCTCGGTCTTGACCGTTAGCTTGATATAGCCGTCGAACACGCCCGACTTGTCGCGCTTGACCTCGGCGACGATGATGCCGCGCTCCTTCACCATGATCGGCGCCGACACCATGTTGACGTCGGCGACCTGCGGCCGGATCAGCCCGGCAAGAGTAGCGCTGATCAGCGCCCGCGTATTCATCGTCGCGGTCGAGCCGTCGAACAGGATCTCGACCTCCTTGATCGGATCCTCGGTGACCTGTCCGACAAAGGCGCCGAGCACTTCGGCGAGCTTGACGAAAGGTTTCAGCCGCGGCGCTTCCTCGGCGGTGATCGACGGCATGTTGATGGCATTGGAGACAGCGCCTTTGATCAGATAGTCCGACATCTGCTCGGCGACCTGCAGCGCGACGTTCTCCTGCGCCTCCATCGTCGAGGCACCGAGATGCGGCGTCGCCACCACATTCTCCATGCCGAACAGCGCGTTGTTCTCCGCCGGTTCGACCTCGAACACGTCGATGCCGGCGCCGGCCACCTTGCCGCTCTTCAAGGCCGCGATCAGGTCGGCCTCGACGATCAGCCCGCCACGCGCGCAGTTGATGATACGCACGCCGGCCTTCATCTTTGCGATCGCCGCGGCGTCGATGATGTTGCGTGTCTTGTCGGTAAGCGGTGTGTGCAGCGTGATGAAGTCGGCACGGGCGAACAGCTCGTCGAGCTCGACCTTTTCGACACCGAGTTCCTCGGCGCGGCTGTCCGACAGGAACGGGTCGAAGGCGACGACGTGCATCTTCAGGCCGACGCCGCGCGTAGCGACGATCGAGCCGATATTGCCGCAACCGATGATGCCGAGCGTCTTGCCGGTGATCTCGACGCCCATGAAGCGGTTCTTTTCCCATTTGCCGGCATGGGTCGAGGCGTTGGCCTCCGGTATCTGGCGGGCCAGCGCGAAGATCATGGCGACGGCATGCTCGGCGGTGGTGATCGAATTGCCGAAAGGCGTGTTCATCACGATGATGCCCTTGCGGCTCGCCGCCGGGATGTCGACATTGTCGACGCCGATGCCGGCGCGGCCCACGACCTTCAGCCTGGTCGCGGCGTTGATCAGCTTCTCCGTGACCTTTGTCGCCGAGCGGATGGCCAGCCCATCATACTGGCCGATCACTTCGAGCAGTTTTTCCTTGTCCTTGCCGAGATCCGGCAAATAGTCGACCTCGATGCCGCGATCCCTGAATATCTGCACGGCGGTGGTGGAAAGTTTGTCTGAGACGAGAACGCGGGGCGCCATGGCGGCCTCCTTCAATTATGATTTGATCCGCTTGGGGATGGCGGCCCGAGAGCCGCCACAGGAAAACTCAGGCGGCTGCCTTCAGCGACGCCTTTTGCGCGGCAAAGGCCCAGTCGAGCCAGGGCAGCAGCGCTTCGAGATCGGAGGTCTCGACTGTCGCGCCGCACCAGATGCGCAGGCCGGGCGGTGCATCGCGGTAGGCGCCGATGTCGTAGGCGACGCCTTCCTTGTCGAGCGCCGAGACGATTGCCTTGGCGAACGCAGCCTGTCCATCGGCGTTGAGTGCAGCGACATCCGGATCGGTGAATGAAAGGCAGACCGATGTGTTCGAACGCGTCGCCGGGTCGACGGCAAGATGGCCGAGCCAGGAAGATTTCCGGACAAAGCGATCGAGAACAGCGGCGTTGGCATCCGCTCTGGTGACCAGCGCGTCGAGGCCACCGATCGACTGCGCCCAACGCAGCGCGTCGAGATAGTCCTCGACGCACAGCATAGACGGCGTGTTGATGGTCTCGCCCTTGAAGATGCCTTCGATCAGCTTGCCGCCCGAGGTGAGACGGAAGATCTTCGGCAGTGGCCAGGCCGGCTTGTAGCTTTCCAGCCGTTCGACGGCGCGCGGGCTGAGGATCAGCATACCGTGCGCGCCTTCACCGCCCAGGACCTTCTGCCAGGAGAAGGTGACGACGTCGAGTTTCTGAAAATCGAGCTTTTGCGCAAAGGCCGCCGAAGTGGCGTCGCAGATGGTCAGGCCCTTGCGGGTGGCCGGGATGAAATCGCCGTTCGGCACGCGCACGCCCGACGTCGTGCCGTTCCAGGTGAAGACCACGTCGCGGTCGAAATCGATTTTGGTCAGGTCCGGCAGCACGCCGTAGTCCGCCTCTAACCTGCGAACATCGGCGAGCCTCAGCTGCTTGACCACATCGGTGACCCAGCCGGAACCGAAGCTCTCCCAGGCGACCATGTCGACGCCGCGTTCGCCGAGCAGCGACCACAGCGCCATTTCGACCGCGCCGGTATCCGAGGCCGGCACGATGCCGATGCGGTAATCCGCCGGAACCTGGAGGATTTCCCGGGTCAGCTCGATCGCTTGTTCGAGCTTGGTCTTGCCGATCTTGGCACGGTGCGAGCGTCCGAGCGCGGCATTTTTGAGCGCCTCGACCGACCAGCCGGGGCGTTTTGCACAGGGACCTGAGGAAAAATTGGGATTTGCCGGACGGAGTCCGGGCTTAGTATGCGTCGGCATCGTGGTCTATCCTTCCAGATAGTGGCCCCTCGTTGGGGAGGGGTGGCCCACGGACGGCGATATGCGTTCAGGCTTTCGGCGTCAAGGGGAAAGTTTTTGTCGCTGTCGGGATACCGGCTGCCTTTGGCAAAAAAAGTGCCACAACGCAAACGGCGGGCCAAAGACCCGCCATTGTTCACGCCTCAGCTTCGATCGAGCCTACCAGAGGTCGTATCGCAGTCCGACTTTGACCTGGTGATTATTGATCCCCTTGCGGATCGGATAAGAAGTCAGGCTTTCGGCCGTCACATATTCGGCGTCGGGTGCGGAGAAATACTGATAGCCCACATCGACTGAGACATTCTTGGACACTTGGTAGGCAAGGCCGGCATTCAGCGTGTAGGCGAAGGAGTATTGGGTCTTGTTGTCACGCAGGACGAAATCGTCGGTGGGGTCGGCGTTGGCGGTGAAGTAGCTCGCCGACAGGCGGCGCTTGCTCTGGAGGATACCGACACCAGCGCCGAGATAAGGCGTGATTCCGACATAGGTGCCAAGGTCGACATAGCCATTGAGTATGCCTGAGAAGGCATAGTTCTTCAGGGTCGCCGATGCCACGGTCGTTCCGTTGTTATAGCCGACCTCGATCTTGTTGCCGGGCAGATAGCCGGCATTGAGATCGGCGCGCAGATAGTCGTTGAAATGGTAGCCGAAGCCAATGCTGGCGAAGATGGGATCTTCCTTTTCGTCGAAGCTCGCGGGCGTGAAGGCGAAATCCTCATCCCTGAAGCTCTTCTGCACCAGATAGGAGACATCGCCGCGCAGATACCATCCCGAGCCAACCTCGACCGGTACATAGTCGGGCGCCTGGTCGACATAGACCGGCGGTTCGTAATCGGCACCAAGCGCCGGCGTCAGCGGCATCAGGACGATTGCTGCAAGCGCCAGTGCTACAGGCGATTTGGATGTCATGGTCCTCGGCTCCCGAACTTGGCGCATTCGCAATCGCGCGCCGTTTCAGAGAGCATTGTTAACCATAGTGGTTAAATGCGGGTTAAGGATAACAAGGCGTTAGCAATTGATTTGATCCGCTTTCGCTTCTCAAGCTGGACGGTGTTCCAGAGCGCCGCAGCATCTGTAGGCAGCCAAAACGAAACCGCCCGGCATCAGCCGGGCGGTCGACGAATTCCTGGAATTCGAGGCGACTACTTGGTGTAAACAGGCTCCGGTTCCGGAACATAGGGCTCCGGGGGCGGCGCGCAGTCCGACCTGCCGAACTGGTAGCGCAGGCCGCCACGCACTTCGTGCACGTTGATACCTTTGTCATAGCCTGGGCCGACATTAGGGAGGGAGGCATAGTCGAACATCTTACCGCCATTGATGTGGCTGAAGCGGTAGCCGACATCGAGTTTGACGCGGTCGGTCAGGCAGTAGGATGCGCCCGCCATGGCAGCATAGGCAAAACGCCAGCCCTTGCCACCGCTATGATCAAATGAACCGTCGCTGTCCACGTTGTGCAGTTCATCCCACTTGACCCAGGCACCGCCGATGCCGGCGCCGACATAAGGCGTGATCCCATGCCAGGTGCCGATGTCGACATAGGCGTTGGCCAAGAGCAGCAGCGCCGAATAGGACGAGGTATCGACGGACGTGCAAGGCGTTTGCTGCGGGCCGCAGAAGCCGTTGGTCGAGCCACGGAATTTGGACTTGCTCATCCAGTCCAAGGTGAGATCGGTGCGGAAATGCTCGTCGATCTGGTAACCAACACCGCCGCCGGCCGAGAAGGCGCCGTCCAGCTTGCCTGTATCGAACTTGCCGGGATTCTGGGGCGCTACACCGTAGGTGATGTAGTCGCCACCACGAAACTTCGACCAGTGATAGTCGATGTCGCCACGAATATACCAGCCGCCGAATTCGGCCGGCTGCTCGTAGGCAACCGGTGGTGGCGCCTCTTCGACTACGGGCGGCTCGACGAAATCGGCGGCGAATGCCGGCCCGGCGCCGGCAAACAGCGCGGCCAGGAGGGCCATTCTTGCTGTGTTGAACATGCTTATCACTCCTGAGAACCCTCGAACGGCGAACGCGCCCGAAATATGATTGACCTCAGTTGTGGATAATGAATCGGAAAGGTTAAAAGGCGTTTAACCGTATTGATTAACCACGAATCTCTAAAAGTCGAGCAATCTGGCCGCCGTTGCTGCAGGCGGAATTGGCGACTCAATAAAAAGCCCGCCAGCAAGGCGGGCTTTGAACCGGTGTTGGGAGGGAGATCAGGCGGCGCTGCGCGTTTCCGAAATGACCTCGACGATGTCGTTGACGACTGATTCGACAAGTTGTGGGTCGTCGCCTTCCGCCATGACGCGGATGAGCGGCTCCGTGCCGGATGGCCGGATGACCAGGCGCCCGGCCTTGCCGAGGCGATTGCGCGCATCTTCGATCGCTGCCTTGACCGGCGCCTCCTCGAGCGGCTTGCCGCCGGAAATATGCACATTCTTCAACAACTGCGGCACCGGCTCGAACTTCTTCGACAGTTCGCTCACCGGCCGGTTCTGCCGTTTGATGCAGGCGAGCACCTGCAGCGCCGAGACAAGGCCGTCGCCGGTGGTCGAAAAGTCAGACAGCACGATGTGACCCGACTGTTCGCCGCCGATATTGAGCCCATGGGCACGCATGTGCTCGACGACATAGCGGTCGCCGACCTTGGTGCGATGCAACTGCAGGTTCATGTCGCCGAGGAAGCGTTCGAGGCCGAGATTGGACATTACCGTCGAGACGACACCGCCGCCGGCCAGCCGCCCGCTCTGGTGCCAGGACTCGGCAATCAGCGCCATGATCTGGTCGCCATCGACGATCGCGCCGTTCTCGTCGACGATGACGACGCGGTCGGCATCGCCGTCGAGCGCGATGCCGATATCGGCACGCACCTCGTGCACCTTCTTTTGCAGGCCGGCCGGATGAGTCGAGCCGCATTCCTTGTTAATGTTGAAGCCGTTCGGCTCGACATTGATGGCAACGACCTCGGCGCCGAGTTCCCATAGCGCGTCGGGCGCCACCTTGTAGGCGGCGCCATTGGCACAATCGACGACGATGCGCAGGCCCGACAGCGACATCGAGCGCGGCAGCGTGCGCTTGGCGAATTCGATATAGCGGTCATGCACGCCGTCCACGCGTTTGGCGCGGCCGAGCCCATCGGAATCAGCGAGCGCCAATTCGATATCCTTGTCGAGCATCCCCTCGATACGCTCCTCGATCTCATCGGACAGCTTGTAGCCATCGGGGCCGAACAGCTTGATGCCGTTGTCGTAATAGGGGTTGTGCGAGGCAGAAATCATCACCCCGATATCGGCGCGCAGCGAGCGCACCAGCATGGCAACAGCGGGCGTCGGGATAGGGCCGAGCAGGAAGACATCCATGCCGGCGGCGCACAGGCCCGATACCATCGCGTTCTCGATCATGTAGCCGGAAAGCCTGGTATCCTTGCCGAGCACGACGCGGTGGCGGTGGCTGCCGCGCTGGAAGGAGAGGCCGGCGGCCATGCCGACCCGCATGGCGACCTCCGCCGTCATTGGAAACTTATTGGCTCGCCCACGAATGCCGTCCGTACCGAAATAATGTCCTGCCATGTTCGCCAGCTTCCCGATGGTTCTTTCCGAGCATCTCATGCCATAAAATGGCCCAAGCCCCGTCATCACATTGTATGATTATGGACGACCAATCCTTAGAAAATTGTTGTTTTGTGTGTTTTGCGTCACGCTAGTGTGTTGATTTTCAAGTTCCGAGCCCTTGTTGCGGCAGCAGCATCAGAAACGTCAACTCAAACCTCATCTGGATCCTTTGGTCTGTGGCAGTGTGGCCTTGAACCCGAGTCCGCATCGTGCGGCTCCAGACAGCGGTAGGCTCAGGTCCTCCGCACCCGCCGATTTGACTGGCCGTCATGTGACGCAGTGGCCTCGCTGGGAACCAGCCATATGCGCGCTCTCCGTGCAATGCACCCGGACGAATTTGGCTGGGAGACGGTCCCGGCAACGAATTCATCACCTTAAAGAAAAGAATGCACCTCTAAATTTGTCTCTACGCTACTTAGCATCTGGCGCAACCAGCCGTTGAGCGCTATTGCTGCACTGGGACATATCATGAACTGCCACAGGGAGAAAACGCATGCTCATCCACCGACTTGCCACTTTGACGGGTCTTGCCGTCGCGACCTTGTTCCTGGCGGCGCCTGCCAATGCGCTGACCATGGCCGAGTGCAGCACCAAGTATAACGCGGCGAAGGATGCGGGAACGCTTGGCGGGCAGAACTGGAACCAGTTCCGCAAGGCGCAATGCGGCACCGATGCCACCGCCGCTACGACCGACACCGCCCCGGCCAAGGCCACTGACACCACCAAGGCAGCCGCCGGCGACGATGCGGCCCCGGGCCTGACGGCGAAGGAGTGCAGCACCAAGTACCAGGCGGCAAAAGCCGCCGGCACGCTGAACGGCATGAAGTGGAACGATTTCCGCAAGACACAGTGCGCCGCCGACGCGACGGCAGCCGCACAACCCGCCGCCACGACCAAGGCTGCGGCAGCCGCCGACGACGCTGCGCCGGGCCTGACGGCCAAGGAATGCAGCACCAAATACCAGGCCGCCAAGGCTGCCGGCACCCTCAACGGCATGAAATGGAACGACTTCCGCAAGAGTGAATGCGCCGCCGGCGCAACTGCAGCGGCACAGACTGCCGCGGCACCTGCCAAGGCGGCGACGGCCGCCGCGACCGATACCGGCAAAGGCCTCAGCATGGCGGATTGCAGCGCCAAATATCAGGCTGCCAAGGCCGGCAACACGCTGAACGGCATGAAGTGGAACGACTTCCGCAAGAGCCAATGCGGCGCCGGCGCAGCCGACGACGACACCCTGCCGGCTCCCGATGCCAAGTATACCGGCGATCCGCAGCCGCCGACCATCACCGCCCCCCAGGGCGTGAAATTCCCGACGGCGATCTCCAAGAAGTATGCAACCGAGACCCCGGCCAAGGGCCGCATGCACACCTGCCTCGACCTCTATTACGCCAACAAGGACGCCAACACGCTGGGCGGCCTCAGGTGGATCCAGAAGGGCGGCGGCTTCTACAGCCTCTGCAACGCCAAGCTGAAGAGCTGACCGGCGCCATCATCCGACGATAGGAGCCCGCGAGCCGCAAGGTCGCGGGCTTTTTTGTTATTGCCGAACAAGTGAGAAGGCCTTCCGAGGTCGGACCAACTGTCAGGTCGCGTTCCTTCGCTCCTCTGTCCGCCGCCGGAAGCAAAAACCCGCCTCGGAGGGTGGGGCGTCGGCGCCGTTGAGCCCTTGGCGCCGGAAAGGCAGGCAATTTGCCCAGGTCGGCGCCGAGTCCCATCCCCTTTTTGGGGGTTAGGGTCATCGTAGGGCGAAAGCCTCGGCTTTCCACCTGCGATAGCCCTGCCCACAACTGGGGAGATCGGCAGCTTCAGCGCCTTCGCGAACATCAAAAAGAAAACGCCGCGGTTAGAGCCCGCGGCGTTTCGAAGTCGATCTGTCCTGGGCCCTAGCTTGACGGCTGGGGTTCCATGCCGCCTTCGGGCTCGGGGCCCTTCTTGCGGCGGCCGGACTTTGGTACGGCCGAGCCACGGCTCGGCGGCGTGTCGTCGCCGAGGTCGCGGGCGGGCTTATTGCCGGCGATCAGCTGCTTGATCTCCTCGCCCGACAGCGTCTCGTATTCGAGCAGGCCTTGCGCCAGCGCGATCCATTCCTTCTTTTTCTTGGTCAGGATTGACCTTGCCGTCGAATAGGCCTCGTCGATCAGCCGGCGCACTTCGGCGTCGATGATCTGCGCCGTCTCTTCCGAGATGTTCTGCGTGCGCGCCACCGAATGGCCGAGGAACACCTCCTCCTGGTTGTCGCCATAGGCGACATGGCCGAGCTTGTCGGAGAAGCCCCAGCGCGTCACCATGGCGCGCGCCAGCTTGGTCGCCTGCTCGATGTCGGAGGAGGCGCCCGAGGTGATGTTCTCCTTGCCGAACTTGAACTCCTCGGCGACACGGCCGCCCATCATGATGGCGAGCCGCGAGATCATGTATTTGTAGCTCATCGAATAGCGGTCGCCTTCCGGCAGCTGCATGACCATGCCGAGTGCCCGGCCGCGCGGAATGATGGTCGCCTTGTGCAACGGATCGGCCGACGGCACGTTGAGCGCCAGGATGGCGTGGCCGGCCTCGTGATAGGCGGTCAGCTCCTTCTCGGCCTGCGTCATCGCCGACGAGCGGCGCTCGGCGCCCATCATGATCTTGTCCTTGGCGTCCTCGAATTCGGCCATGGTGACGAGGCGTTTGTTGCGCCGCGCCGCCATCAGGGCGGACTCGTTGACCAGGTTCATCAGGTCGGCGCCGGAAAAGCCCGGCGTGCCGCGCGCGATCACCTTGAGGTCGACATTGGGCGCCAGCGGCACGTTGCGCACATGCACCTTCAGGATCTTCTCGCGGCCGACGATGTCGGGGTTCGGCACCACCACCTGGCGATCGAAGCGGCCCGGCCTGAGCAGCGCCGGATCGAGCACGTCGGGCCGGTTGGTGGCGGCGATCAGGATGATGCTTTCGTTGGATTCGAAGCCATCCATCTCGACCAGCAGCTGGTTCAGCGTCTGCTCGCGTTCGTCATTGCCGCCGCCGAGGCCGGCACCGCGATGGCGGCCGACCGCGTCGATTTCGTCGATGAAGATGATGCAAGGCGCATTCTTCTTGGCCTGGTCGAACATGTCGCGGACGCGGCTTGCGCCGACGCCGACGAACATCTCGACAAAGTCCGAGCCCGAAATGGTGAAGAACGGCACGTTGGCTTCACCGGCGACCGAGCGGGCGAGCAGCGTCTTGCCGGTTCCGGGAGGACCGACGAGCAGCACGCCGCGCGGGATCTTGCCGCCGAGCCGCTGGAATTTCTGCGGGTCGCGCAGGAACTCGACGATCTCTTCCAGATCTTGCTTGGCTTCGTCGACGCCAGCGACGTCCTGAAAGGTGACGCGGCCATGCGCTTCGGTCAACAGCTTGGCCTTCGACTTGCCGAAGCCCATGGCACGGCCGGAACCGGACTGCATCTGGCGCATGAAGAATATCCAGACGCCGAGGATGAGGATCATCGGCAGCCAGGAGATCAGGGTGCCGAACAGCGAATTGGAGCCGTCGGATTCAGGACGCGCATTGATGGTGACGTTCTTGTCCTGCAGACGCGAAACCAGTGACGGGTCCCCAGGCGAATAGGTCTGGAAACCGTTGGAGCTGTCCGTGTAATTGCCGGAGATACGGGCGCCGGCGATGGTCACCGACTTGATCCGTCCGGCGGCGACTTCCTGCAGGAACTGCGAATAGGGGACATCGCTCGAGGCCCCACGCGTCTGCGGCGTCTGGAAAAGATTGAAGAGAGCGATGAGCAGGACCGCTATGATCGCCCAGAGCGCGAGGTTGCGATAATTCGGATTCATCAATTGTCCCGTTGGCGCCGCTGGGCGGACACGCGTCGTGAGAGGAAACTTGGCCCTAACATAGGGAGAGCGTCTCCCCTTGCCAAGCATAACAGCAGGTCTCGGTTAAGCTTTCGCCCGTGGTAGGCCGGCACTGTGGCCGCCGAATGGCGAGGCTGGAACCGGCGCCGCGCCAAGCAAGGCGGCGACGGCATCGGCCGGCGCCAGATCGAAGGACGGCAGGAAACGGGCGAAGGGCGCGACTGCCGGATATGCGGCGACAGCAGCCGGCATCGGGCCTTCCCCGGGCAAACCCGGGCCTTCCCCAGGCAGACCAAGGCATTCGCCATCCCGCCATAGCGCCGGCTCGGCGGCCAGGGCCGCGCGTACAAGGCTTGCCGGCGTGCCATGCCCGGCAATTGCCCGCTTTGCGGCAAGAGCCGCCCCGAGCGGTGCTACCAACAGCGGCGCGATCAACAATGCACCTGAACTGTCGCCCAATGTGATCCGTCTGCGGCCGTCCCAAAGCGCATTGTCGGAAACCTCGACAGCGGGCGGCAGATCGCGCAATTCGCGATGCAGAAAGATACCGGTACGCCGGGCATCGATCACGGTCCGCGACAATGTGGCACAAAGCGGCCCGGTGCGGAGCCGGCCGAAAAGGGCTTCGCTGCGGGCCTGGTCGGGAAGGAAGGCTGTGCCGCCGGTCGCCGCCAGCAGAATGCGCAGCGCATAAATGGCCGCCCCGCTGTCGCTTTCCGTCGCAAAATCCCGGTTGAGGCGGACTAGGCCGGCGGCTGGCCTGGAGGCCAAGCTGCGGATCAGCATGGCCGCGCGGCGTCCCAGTTGCTCACGCTCGGCCGCCACCTTTCTGGCCAGCGCTATCGCTTCAGCCACGCGTGGCGCACCATCGCCTTCGGCAAGTGCTGCGCGGACGCGCGGCCGCTCGAAAGCGGTGTCGGCATTGGTCGGATCTTCGATCCAGGCAACCTGTTCACGCCGCAGGAATTCGCGCAGTGCCTCACGCCTTACGCCGAGCAGTGGCCGCACGATCCAGTGCCGCCAGTCGTAGAGGGTTGCCGGCGCCATGCCGGCAAGACCCCGCCCTTCCTCGCGCTGCCCGTCGTCGCTTTGCCCTCCGTCACTTGGCCGCTCGTCACTTGGCCGCTCGTCACGTGCCCACTCGTCACGCGCCCACTCGTCCCGCGCCCACTCGTCCCGCGCTTGCCGCATCAGCACGGTCTCGGCCTGGTCGTCGGCGGTGTGGCCAGTCAGGATCAGGCCGATGCCTGCCGCTTCGGCGGCCTCGGCGAGCAGCCGGTATCGGGCTTCGCGCGCGGCGGCGGGCAGGCCGGTCGATGGTTTGTGCCCCGACCAGGCGAGGACGCGATGGGCAATGCCGCGCGCCGCGCACAGCCTGGCCACGGCTTGCGCTTCCGCTGCCGCTTGCGGCCGCAATCGATGATCGATCGTTACCGCCAGCAATTTCGTTGCCGGGGCGTTACGGTCGAGATGGGCTTTGAGGAGGAGGAGAAGGGCGGTCGAGTCGCTGCCGCCGGACACGGCCGCAACAGCGCCGTTGGAAAAGTCGATCCGCGAAAAATCCGAAAGGTCAGGCTCGGTGTCGAGCGTCATGCATGTCGCCCAAGCGTGGGCCCGGTTTTGCGGCAACGACACGCAACGGAAAAACTAGCACGCCGCGAGTGCCCTTTCCTGCTTGACCCGCTCCTTGAGCGCGCCGGAAATATCAGGGTAGCGCTTGCCGATCTCGCTGAAAGTGGCACAGGCCACGTCGCGCTGTTTCAGCCCGACCAGTGAAACGCCGAGCTTCAGCAGCATGTCGGGCGCCTTCTTGGCCTTCGGATAGTCCTTGCTGGCAGCGAGGAAAATCTCGGCCGCATCGCGGTATTTCTGCTGGCCGAGCAGCGATTCACCAAGCCAGTAATGCGCATCCGCCGCTTTGGCGTCCCGGGGAAAACGGGCGATGTGATCGCGGAAACCCTGTTCGGCGGTGCTGTAGTCGCCCGACAGGATGAACTGGTAAGAGTTGCGGTAAAGCTCCTCCGGGTCGTTGGTCGATGGGAGTGCCGCGACCACCGTGTCGTCGGATTTACCGGCCTTGTTGCCAGCCGCGCTGGCGCCGTTGGCTGGGGCCGTATTCTGCGACGGCGCGTTCGCCTGCGCATTGCCATCGGCTTCGATGACATTGCCGTTTTTGTCGACGGTGATGGTGCCGAACGTCTTGGGCGGCGCGCCGGGGATCAGCTTGCCGGGATCGCCGTTGGGCGATTCGATGATGACGTCCTCGACGCTTTTGCCGCCGTCTGCTGCCTTGCCCGCGTCGGCCGGAGCCTGCGTTGCCGGCGCCTCCGCCATGTTACCGTCGCCGTTGGGGCTGTCGCTGCTAGGCGCGGCCTCGGACTTCTTCTGCCCGGCCGGCTGCTGCGCGCCTTGCGGACCGCCTTCCAACTGCTGGAAACGGAATTCGTTGTCTTCCTGCTGCTTGCGGATCTGCTCCTGCATCTGCAGGACCTGGAAATTGAGTTCCTCGATCTTGCCGTTCATCTGCCGGAGCTGTTCCTCCAGCGCCGGAGTGCCGGTGCCATCCTGTTGCGCGAATTGAACCTGATCCGGCTTTTTCCTTTCGCCGAAAATGCCGGGCAGTTTGATCGTCGGCAGATGGAAGGAAAAACCGCTTTGCGATGACTGCTCGGTGCCGTTTGCCCCGATACCGTCAGCAAGTGCCGCGATACTTGATACGAGCAGCAGCGCAAGCGTGCCGCTCAAGACCGATCTGAAATGCATGTGCCTCTCGCCGTGAAACCATTGTTGCGCGCCTCTCACTCGAAGTAGACCAGCCAACTGGGGACTGGCCAGACGCTCTCGGCTCTTAACAGGACGTGAGACTTCGGCCAAATTTTGTTTGGAGCGAGCAGATACGAAAAAGGCGGCCCTGCGGCCGCCTTTCGCACCAAGTGTTGCATTTTTGCCGATCAGGAGCCGGCGCCGCTCAGTGTGGTCACGGCGCGGCGGTTCTGCGACCAGCAGGAGATGTCGTCGCAAACCGCGACCGGACGCTCCTTGCCGTAGGAAATAGTCTTCAGGCGCTGTGCCGAAACCCCTTTGGCAACCAGGAAGTCGCGGGTGGCGGCAGCACGGCGGGCGCCGAGCGCCAGATTGTATTCGCGCGTGCCGCGCTCGTCGGCATGGCCTTCGATGACGATGGCATACTGCTTGTACTGGTTCAGCCACTGCGCCTGGCGCGACAGCGTCGTCTGCGCGTCGGCGCGGATCGATGACGAATCGGTGTCGAAGAAGATGCGGTCGCCGATATTGACGGTAAAGTCCTGGGCCGACCCGGGCGTTGCCGCGCCGGCGCCGTTGAGTCCGAGATCGGCGGCGCTGTTCGGCGTCTTCTTCGAGGCGCAACCGGTGATCGCGAGCATCGCGACGAGCGCGATCATGACCGGGTTTGTGGTAAGTGCTGCGATACGGCCCATGCCGCCTCTCCTTCGCAATTCGAGTGATTTCATTGATCGTCCAGTAACCACGTTTGGGTTAACCGACGCTCAAGAAACACGGTTAAAATTTGGTTTCGGCTGCCGTCCGCAACCGTTCTGCCGAGGGCTACTCAAGGGCGACAATGAGCGCGGACCGTAGGCGGAAATGCGGCCAAAACATGAAAAGAGGGAATTGAGGAGTTGAGGAATCGAGGAATTGAGGAAGAGATCACCTCAGCTTCTCTCTGAGATTGACCAGCATTCCATAGACGCGGGCATAGGATTGCAACCAATCGTCGCGTTGCGCCTGTGTGATGTACTCGAGGTCGAACGCATACGAAATCCAGGTCTCCACTTCACTGCACGATCCTATGGCCATCGAAGTGAACCGTGCGAATTCGGGCTTGGAGTGGGTCTGTTTGGCAAAGCCTTCGGCCAAATTGGCGCAGATCGCCTTGCTGGAACCACGTAGTTGATCGGCGAGCGCGTATTGCTCCATTTTCGGAAAGGCAAGCGTGGCTCTGTGTACCCCAAGGGAAACCGCATAGGCACGCTTATAGACTTCTAAATCCCTCGCGTGCTCGATGTGACCTCTGCCTTCTCCATTCTTCAGTTCTTCAACTCTTCAGTTCTTCAACTCGTCAGTTCGTCAGTTCTTCAATTCCTCAATTCCTCTTCCCGCCTATTCCAGCAGCGGCGACCAGGCCGGATCCGAGGCGAAGTTCGCCGTCGGGATCGGCTGTTCGTTGCGGCCGGTGAGATCGACCGAAACAAGTTTTGGTCCGCCATTGGAATCACGGAAGAACATCAGCACCCGGCCGTTGGGTGCCCAGGTCGGCCCTTCCTGCTGAAAGCCGGTGGACAGGATGCGCTCACCCGAACCGTCGGTGCGCATGACGCCGATCTGGAATTCGCCGCCGGTCTGCTTGGTGAAGGCGATGAGATCGCCGCGCGGCGACCACACCGGCGTCGAATAGACGCCGTCGCCGAACGAGATGCGGGTCTGGCCCGAGCCGTCGGCGCCCATCACATAGATCTGCGCGCGGCCGCCGCGATCCGAGGTGAACACCACCTTGCTGCCGTCAGGCGAGTAGGACGGTGAGGTGTCGATGGCGGTCGAGTTGGTAAGCCTGGTCGTCGAGCGGCTTCTCAGGTCCATGGCGAAGATGTTGGAATTGCCGTCATCGCGCAGCAGGCTCATGATCACCTTCTGGCCGTCCGGCGAAAAGCGCGGCGCAAACGTCATGCCGGGGAAATTGCCGACCAGTTCGCGCTGCCCCGTCTCGATCTGCAAAAGGTAAACCCGCGGCTGACCGCTTTCATAGGACATGTAGGTGATTTCCTGCCGGTTTGGCGAGAAGCGCGGCGTCAGCACGATCGATTTGCCGTTCGAGAGATAGCGGACGTTGGCGCCGTCCTGGTCCATGATGGCAAGCCGCTTCTTGCGCGCATTCTTGGCACCGGACTCGTCGATGAAGACGACGCGCGTGTCGAAATAGCCCTTCTCGCCGGTCAGCCGCTCGTAGATCGCATCGGCGATGATATGGCCGACGCGCCTGGTATTGGCGTCGTTGGCGAAGAACTGTTCGCCCGAGAGCTGCTGGCCGGCAAAGGCGTCCCACAGCCGGTACTGGGCGCGGATGCGGCCGTCGGCTTCCTTGCCGACGCTGCCGGTGACCAAAGCCTGGGCGTTGATTACCTTCCAGTCCTCGAAGCGGGGCGTGGCATCCGGGTTGGAGATTTTTTCAATGAAAGCGCTCTTGTCGATCGGAGCAAACAGGCCCGAGCGCTTCAGATCGTCGATGACGATCCCCGATATCTCCGCGCCCAATGCGTCGCCCGATTGAAAGTCGGTGATGGCGATCGGCAGAGGCTCGATATTGGGTTGAGTCAAGTCGAGCTGGACCAACGCCATTGCCGGCAGCGTCGCGAGCCCGCTCATGGCGGTCGCAATCGTGCCGATCAGTATCAGCGTCGTAAGCAACTTCTTCATTCGTTCAGCCTCGTTGTTCTCTCGGCAATCAATACATGTCGCTGGGGATGAAATTGACCTCGACCTCGTTCCATCCCAGCTCGCCGTCATATTTTGCGACGGGCAGATTGTAGGGCGCACATCGCAGCACTGCGCGCCGCGCTGCTTCCGAGGCGACTCGGGAGCCCATTGAGCCATCGCCCGCGGATCCGACTTCCGGAGCGCCGTCGATCTCGCCATTTTGCGTGAGCTTCATCCTGATGGTGACTTTTTGGCTGTCGCCATCGAATGTGCCGGGTGTCACACTCCAGCAGCGTTTGATCTGGGCCTTCAGGCCATCAAGCTCGCTCTGCGAGAGTTTGGTGCCTTGGTTCTTCTCGCCGCCGAGCGAAGCCTGCTGGGTCGAGCGCTTGGCGCCGCCGCCGGACGGTTTCTGTTTGTCGAGCAGCGCCGAAATCTCATCCGCATTGAATTGCTTATCGTCCGATTTCGGCCTGGAGGAGGCTTCCTTGACCGGCTTGTCGGTGTCCTTGCGCTCCGGCGCCTTCGCGCTTTCAGCCTGGGCCGGCTGCGGCTTCGGCCGGGCCTCAGGCGCCGGCGCCGAGTCCGGAAGCTGCGCCTCCTCGGTAGGCGGTTGCTTGGCAATCGCCTCGGCGACGGCATCCGGCTTGACCTCGGGCTGCGGATCGATCGCGGCGGTCTTGTCCTGCGGCGGCGTGGGCGTCGGCTCCTTGGCCGGCGTCGGCTTGGGATCGGTCTGCTTGACCGGTTCGGGCTTGACCTCTTCCTTCGGCTGCGGCACCGGCGCTACCTCCGTTGCGGGAATAGGCTTCGGCTTTTCCGGCGGCTTCGGCACGTCTTCGGTCTTCGGCTTCTCGACCGGGGTCGGCGCGGGTGGCGGAGCCGCCGTCATATCGACCGGCTTAGGCTTGGCCTCAGGTGTCGGCGGCTTGTCGGTATCGACGCTATTTTCTCCGACTTTCTGGGCATCGGCTACGATGTCGGGACGCTGTGTCGGCAGCGGCGCCGGCTTTTCGTGCATCACGGCTTTCTTGTCGCCCTGCAAAACCTGCGAGACGGCCTCCATCGGCACAATGTCCACTGCGACCGACTCGACATCGGACGACGGAAGCGCAGCCGGCGCCGACAGCGTGAACAGGCCGAAGGCGATTGCCACCGTATGCAAGATCACCGATGTGGTGAGGCCGGTCTTCATCTTGCGTCTATTGATCCTGTTTCGGCAGCGAAAGCAGGCCTAAATTCTTGTAGCCGGCGTCCTGGATGAGACCCATCACTTCCATCGCGGCGCCATAGTTGGTAGCCTTGTCGCCGCGGATGTAGATGCGCTCCTCGTAGCCGGTCTTGGAAATCGCCTGCAGCTTGGCGATCAACTCCTCCTGCGGAATTTCGGTCTCCTGCAGGAAAATCTTTCCCATGCCGTCGATCGTGATCGTGATTGGCTGGGTATCGGCGTTCATCGCCTTGGCCTTCGTCTCCGGCAGGTCGACTGGCACGCCGACCGTCAGCAGCGGCGCCGCGACCATGAAGATGATCAGCAGCACCAGCATCACGTCGACCATCGGCGTGACGTTGATCTCCGATATCAAGGCGTGATGGCGGCCGCGCCGCCGGTGGCCGCGCCCGCCGCGTCCTCCACCACCTGCGCTTACGGACATTCCCATTATCGTTCCTCAGGCCTTCTGCGCGACTTTTTCATCGATTTGGCGCGAGAGTATGGCGGAGAACTCATCCGCGAACCCTTCCATGCGCACCGCGATCTTGCTCGCGTCCGACGACAGCTTGTTGTAGGCGATGACGGCAGGGATGGCGGCGAGCAGGCCGATGGCTGTCGCCAGCAGCGCTTCGGCGATGCCGGGCGCGACCACCGACAGGCTGGTGTTCTTCGAGGCGGCGATCGCCTGGAACGAGGTCATGATGCCGATCACGGTGCCGAACAGGCCGATGAAGGGCGCCGCGGAGCCGGTGGTGGCGAGAAACCCGAGCCGCCCTTCCAGCTTTTCCATTTCGCGGGTCAACGCCAGATCCATTGCCTTGTCGATGCGGGTCTGCAGGCCGAGCGGCGATTTCGCGCCTTTCTCGAAGCTTTTCTTCCATTCGCGCATGGCGGCGACGAAGATCGCGCTCATGCCGGTCGTCTTGCGGTCGGCGAGCGTGCGGTAAAGCTCTTCCAGCGACTGTCCCGACCAGAACACCTGCTCGAAGCGGTTGAGCGCCAGCCGCATGCGGGCATAGGCGACGAGCTTGTCGACGATGATTGCCCAGGTCCAGATCGAGGCGCAGAGCAAGCCGATCATGACCAGCTTGACCACCCAACCGGCCTGCATGAACAAGGCCCAAATCGATAAATGCGCGCCCGGTTCGGCGAGAGCGATGTTTTCCATGTTACGTCCTTAAAGATTTTCCGGGCGTGGCTGGCGGCTGGCCCATGGGCATCCCTTGTGGTCCGTTCGCGTTAGGCTTGCGGAATAACCCCAAATGCACCGTTGGCGGCCTTTTCGGGGCAAATATTGGTGAAAGGAAGGCGCTTGGATTCTCCCAATCTTAACCAATCCCTTCATGGACCGTTATGGTTAAGGATGGGTTATGACGTAGAGCGCGTCGCATTGCCGCGCCCGGACGAGCCGCCCGGCGATCCTCGCCCCGATCAGGAGTTCCGGATCGTCCGCCTCTGAGCCTTATTTGCGCGTTCTGGGCATGAAGGCCGCGATCCAGTCCTTGGGAAAGCGCCGCGGCCGCCCGTTCTCGCCGACAATCGCCGCTTCGACACGCGCCTCGACCAGCACTTCGCTGCCGCGCTTCAACTGTTGCGCCATGACGATGCGGGCGCCGGAAATCTCGTCGGTGCGCGTATCGATAGTCAGGATGTCGTCCATGCGGGCCGAACCGCGGAAGTCGATCTCCATGCGCCGCACCACCCAGACAATTCTCTCGCCATGCTTGCCGTCGGCAAGCTCGGTGTGGTGGACGCCGGCCAGCCGCAGATAGTCGGAACGGCCGCGCTCGAAGAATTCGAGATAGCGCGCGTGGTAGACGACGCCGGAAAAATCGGTATCTGCATAATAGACCCGCGCCATCAATCGATGGCCGAATTCCGTCAGCGCGCCGGAAAGCCCGGAGGACAATGCCGATTCACCGTGATCGTCCATTGCGCTGTCCCTTTGGTCCCGACGAGCATCTGTTTTGGCACCACCTGTTTTGCGCATAGACCGGCGATGATCAAGACCTGGAGGGCTGGGCCGGGGAACTGCCAGCACCAAAGCCATAAGTAGCGGAACTTAGGGCTCTTCCTGGAACAGGCTGATCTGCTGCTGCGCCAGGTCCTTCGGCGCGTCGAGGCCGAGATGCCGCCAGGCATTGGCCGCCAGCACGCGGCCGCGCGGGGTACGCATGATGAAGCCTTGCTGGATCAGAAAGGGTTCGATGATGTCCTCGATGGCATCGCGTGGCTCGGAAAGCCCGGCAGCGATGGTCTCGATGCCGACCGGCCCGCCGCCGAAATTCCGGGCGATCATCGACAGATAACGGCGGTCGAGCGCGTCGAGGCCGAGCCCGTCGACCTCCAGCCGCGTCAGCGCCTCGTCGGCGACCTTGCGGTCGACATGACCGTCGCCGGCAACGCTGGCGAAGTCGCGCACCCGGCGCAACAGCCGGCCGGCGATGCGCGGCGTGCCGCGCGCCCGCCGGGCGATCTCCAAGGCACCGTCGTCGCCGAGCGGCATGGCAAGGATGCGGGCGCCGCGCCGCACGATCTGCTCGAGTTCCTCGACCGAGTAGAAATTGAGCCGCACCGGAATCCCGAAGCGGTCGCGCAGCGGGTTGGTCAACAGGCCGAGCCGGGTGGTGGCGGCGACTAGCGTGAAACGGGCCAAGTCGATCTTGACCGAACGCGCCGCTGGCCCCTCGCCGATGATCAGGTCGAGCTGGAAATCCTCCATCGCCGGATAGAGGATTTCCTCGACCGCCGGGTTGAGCCGGTGGATCTCGTCGATGAACAGCACGTCGCGGTCTTCGAGGTTGGTGAGCAGCGCCGCCAGATCGCCGGCCTTGGCGATGACCGGACCCGAGGTCGACCGGAAATTGACGCCGAGCTCGCGCGCCATGATCTGCGCCAGCGTCGTCTTGCCGAGGCCGGGCGGGCCGACGAACAGCACATGGTCGAGCGCTTCGCTGCGGCCCTTGGCGGCCTCGATGAAGACTTTGAGATTGGCCCGCACCGCCGCCTGGCCGACGAAGTCGCCGAGCGTCTGCGGCCGCAAGGTCTGCTCGGCGTCCTCGCCGCGTCTGTCGGGAGCAATGAGGCGTGGCGAAAGGCTCAT
Organism: Mesorhizobium sp. M0136; assembly: GCF_040322515.1. Classification (NCBI taxonomy): domain Bacteria; kingdom Pseudomonadati; phylum Pseudomonadota; class Alphaproteobacteria; order Hyphomicrobiales; family Phyllobacteriaceae; genus Mesorhizobium; species Mesorhizobium sp. M0136. The sequence continues at coordinate 141,631 of NZ_JAMYTP010000014.1, read as the reverse complement.
GCGAGGAGTTCCATACCGGGAATGGCCTTGGCAGCGCGCTGATCGAAGGTGACCGTGTGCGAGCAACCTAATTTTCGATTGTGTTCCGCAATCAACGCGTCGGCAAAGTCGACCTGCACTGAATTCGATCGCGCGAGCGCGATGACGATGGCATCGAAGTCTTCGAACTCCAGCGTCTTGATCTTGAGCAGCCTCTGGATTGCGGCCAATACTTGTTCCTTTGGCTGCCTGTAGCGCGAAGCCAACGACCAGCTGAATTCGACCAGCACGATCAAACTCACGAAGCCGGGCATTTCCACACTAAGGCCGCTGCCGAACGCAAGCGCCTTTGCCCGCTGCTCCGGATCATCATTGAGCACCATGCGAAGCAGAACGTTGGTATCGATGCCGATCGACGTCAAGCGGGACCCTCTTGTCCGTCATTTGATCTATCCCCGACAACATGCCGGCCGACGGCATCCCGCACAGCGGCGTCGATTTCCTCCAGCGTAGCGGGACCGCCAGGCGGATCACCCAAGAATCCGGCGAGGTCGGCAAATCCGAGGTTGCGCGGCGTTCCGATCAGGTAACCATCCATGACCGTCCAGGCGATCGTATCGCCCGTCTTGAGCGACAAGGCGTCGCGGACGTCCTTTGGAATCGTGAGCTGTCCCTTGGAGGTCAGACTGGCATATGCGCCCATATTCTTACTCCTGGAGAAAATTCTTACCGATCACATAGTAGTTGGAATTTCACTTTCCAGCAACGTCTCACCGTGCGAGCTCCTTCAGCCCGAAGCGGATCAGCTTCGATGCGTCCGCCTCCTCACCTGCCGTCTTCAGCGCCGCTGCGACTGCATTGGCGGCGGTGTCGCGCGAATAGCCGAGATTGACCAGCGCCGAGACGGCGTCGGTGATCGGCGCCGAGGCAACGCCCTCACCGAGCTCCTGCTTCAAGCCGATGGTGCCGGAGGCGGTGCCCGCATAGGCCGGCGCTTTGTTCTTCAACTCGGTGACGATGCGCTCGGCGACCTTCTTGCCGACGCCGGGCGCGCGGCTGACCATGGCGATATCGCGCAGCGCAATCGCATTGGCGAGATCGGCCGGCGCCAGCGTCGACAGGATGGCCAGCGCCACCTTGGCGCCGACGCCTTGCACATTGTTCATCAACAGCCGGAACCACTCGCGCTCCAGCACCGACTGGAACCCATAGAGCCGCAGCATGTCCTCGCGTACGTAGGTCTCGATGAACAGCACCACCGCCTCGCCCGGCTGCGGCAATGCCGCCAGCGTACGCGCCGAGCAATAGGCGACGTAGCCGACGCCATGCACGTCGACGATGCAGAAATCCTCGTCGATCTCGTCCAGCGTGCCTTTTAGCTTGCCGATCATTTGAGCTTGCCGATCATGCCGGGTGGGTTTCCGGAGAGATGATGTCGAGGTCCGGGAAGTAGCTGCGATAGCGCGCAGCATCGCGCGTCAGCAGGCGATGCCCGGCGACGACTGCATGGGCGCCGATAAAGAAATCCGGCAAGGTTCGTTCGCGAATGCCGCCGGCGCGGCGATAGCGCGAGTGCGTGACACCGGCGAGGAAGGCTGCTTCCCACGGCAGGAATTCACGCTCGATCTTGAGCATGTCGGCTGCTTGGCGAAGGGCCTGCTCCGTTGCAATCAGCGGCGCGAGCTCGGACCAGACGATTGTGTTGATGACAAGCGCACCGTCGCGCCGGCATGCGGTAATTGCCGACGCCGACCACTTCCTCTCCCGTCCGGCAGGACCCCAAACGTCGACCAAGACATTTGTGTCAATCAATGTCGAGGTCTTCACGCGGGCCCCTCAGCCATTCCATATATTCGTCCGTCGTCATGCCACCCAGATCCAGCGTACCGGCCATACGGCCGAGCATCTGGCTGAATCTGCGCGAGGCTTCCTCCTCCGACATGTTTTCGGTGACCGCAATCACCCGAGCGCCGTCCTCGGTGGGAACGAACTCCACCTCCGAACCTGGGCCGATACCCAGATGATCCCGAATCTCCTTCGGGATGGTCACTTGACCCTTGGTGGTAACGCGCATGGTAATACCTCGCCGGTATTACTTATTGCTGACCGGAGAACAAGTCAAGAACAACTTATCCGGCCAGCGCCGCCAGCCTGTAGGCAACGCTCTGCCGGTGGTGTGCGTGACAGATGGCGATGGCCAGCGCATCGGCGGCGTCGTCGCTGTCGAAAGTCGCCTTCGGCATCAGCACCTTGACCATCATGTGGATCTGCTTTTTGTCGCCATGGCCGACTCCGATCACCGCCTTCTTGACGGCGTTTGGCGCGTATTCGGCAACGACAAGGCCGGCACGCGCCGGCACCAGCATGGCGATGCCGCGTGCCTGGCCGAGTTTGAGCGTCGCTGCGGCGTCCTTGTTGACGAAAGTCTGCTCGACCGCCGCCTCGTGCGGCATCGCGGCATGCAGGACCTCGGCGAGCCCGTCATGCAATTGGCAAAGACGCATCGCCAGGGCGGCCTTCTCGTCGGACCGCACCGTGCCGGAAGCGACGAAGCGCAGCGAATTGCCGAGGCTTTCGACTATGCCCCAGCCGGTGCGCCTCAGCCCTGGATCGATGCCGATGATGCGAATCGCTTCCCCCATCCGTCAAGTCTACCTTCGGGGAACAGCGATGCCAGCGAAATGTGAACAAACCAGAAACGAGGGCTCGTCATGTCCAGAGAGCCTCTGAAACCGTTTTCGAAAGTCGCCCGGCGAGTCATATCGTGGTGGTTTCGAGAACCGGAGCGCAGCGGACATTTTGGGTCCGTGAGCCCACGCGTGATCCCGAGGGATCATCCGCAATTAAAGTGCTGCAGCGTCCTTTGCGTGTCCAAAAGGACGCGCGGCGCTGCAGGTAAGCGGAGAAGACGCCGCCAGATGGCCGCTGGAGTAGAGTTTCCAAACGGTCTCTCAGCCGCGGGCGAAAGCCGTGTTGAGCAGCGTGATCTGGTCGGACACCGGATTGACGCGACGGCTCGACGGCGGCACCTCGGCGAGGCTGCCATAGATCTCCTCGTCCATGCGGCGCACCAGCGCCTGCAGGCGCAGCGAGCGGTTGACGAGGTCGGTGAAATCGTTCGGCAGTTCGGCCCAGCCGGGCGCCTCCTCATGCGCCGAGGCGGTGTCGAGACGCACCTTGGATTTTTCTGAGGCCACCTGATCGCGGGTCATCTCGCCGGAATTCGCCGCCCGCTGCAAAAGCAGCCACGAGGCGACCTGCATCAGCCTGGTGGTCAGCCGCATCGATTCGGCCGCATAAAGCGTCGCCGCCGGCCTTGACAGCTTCTTGGCCTCGGCGCGGCCCTTGCCGTCGAGATACTCGGCCGCCTGCTCGACCAGGCCCATGCCTTCCTGATAGAGCGGCTTGAAGGATTGGGAGAAAACCCGGCGCTCCGCCAGTTTGATGGTTTTCGCGCCAGCCTTCGAAGGCTCGTTCATTGCTACGCCCCTGCACTTGCCTCAAAGCCGGCCGATTCGGCTCTTGGTCTGCCACATCCGGCAGCCTAAACGACTGAAGCTTGAAAATGCGCTTCGCTGCCGGCGAAGGCAAGCACATGTTTAACAAACGGTTAACGGCCGCATTTAGCCGCTAGACGTCCATTCCTGCGAACAAAAAAAGAGCCGCGGATAAGGCGGCTCTCAGGAGTTTAACAGGGAGGCGTCAAACAAAGTGGCTCCAACCACTCGGTAAGAATCCAGATCACTGGATGGACATAGTAAACGCCTGTAAAGCTTAACGAAGCCTTAACGCAGCGCATATTTTTCGATCAAGGGCCCGGCATCTGTGCCGTAACAGCACAGCTGACCGGCCAGGGCGGCGTTCACACCACTGGCTGGAAGCGGGGGCGACGCGCTTGCGCCATGGTTCCTCCAGATTGTGGCCGACATACCGAAACAAAGCGGCACTGCGCGCGACATCGTTCCGAAACAGGCGACGCGCTAAACGCCGCGCTCCTCGCAACGAGGCGGAGCAAACCTTGCGCTCCGGCAATCATGAAAATCTCTCAAGGAGCGAACAATGGACTGGTACTCGGTCGTTAAATTTCTGCACATCGTCTCGGCGATCCTCTGGGTCGGCGGCGGCTTCACGCTGATGCTGCTTGCGGTACGCGCCGACCGTGCCGGAAAAGTCGAAGGCATGCTGCAGGCGATGCGCGCCACCGGCGAGCTCGGTAACCGGTTCTTCGCGCCGATGTCGATGCTGACATTGCTCTTCGGCCTCATCATGTGCGGCTTCTGGGTCGGCTTTTCCGATCTGTGGGTGCTGATCGGCCTTGCCGGTTATGCGACGACCTTCTGCATCGGCATGTTCGTCTTCAAGCCGACTGCCGACCGCATGGCAGGCATGATCGCCAAGGATGGCGTGACGCCGGCAGTGCTTGCCCAGGGCCAGCGCGTCCTCAATGCCGCGCGCTTCGACTATTCGGTGATGCTGGTGATCATCGCAGACATGGTGCTGAAGCCGACGCTGCACGACATCACCATTCTGGGCTGCATGGCGTTCGTGCTGGCAACCGGCGTTGCCCTGGCGCTTGGCAGGACGCGGCCGCTGCTGCCGAGTGCCGCCTGAGGTTTAAGGAATCCGGCGGCGGCCGACTGGGGCCGCCGTCTTACAGAAGGCCGGCGATGCCGTCCCACAGAAGCTTGACCGCGACGACCGCCACGGTCGCATAGGTGAAGGGATAGAACAGCTCCGGCCGCATCCGCCGCACCAGCCAGGCGCCGGCGATTGTCGACAGCGGCGCCAGCGGCATCAGCACCGCCGACGCGGTCAAATTGGTGGTGTCGAACTGGCCGAGCGCGAAATAGGGGATGAGCTTCAGCGCATTGGTGACGGCGAAGAAGATCGCCGCGGTGCCCGACAGCACCTTCGGATCGAGCCTGATCGGCAGCGCATAGACCTGAAAAGGCGGGCCGCCGACATGGGCGACGAAGCTGGTGAACCCGGCAACGGTACCCCAGAAGCCGGCGGCGACGCGGTTGGGCTCCGCTGCGTGGCCGGCACCGTGGCGGAGTTGCAAATAGAGCCAGCGCAGCACGAAGATCAAGGCAACCGCGCCGACGATCAGCCGCACCATCTCTTCGGTTACAAGTGCCGCCGTCAGCCAGCCGAGGGCGATGCCGATCACGGCGCCCGGCATCATGTCGGCCAGCATCTTGCGGTCGAAGATGCCCCACCATGTCCACACCGAGACAATGTCCATCAGACACAGAATTGGCAGAAGAATTGCAGCAGCCTGAACCGGCGGCATGGTCAGCGCCATCAACGGCACGCCGACAAAACCGACGGCGCCGCCGAAGCCGCCTTTCGACAGGCCGACGAGGATAACGGCCGGAATGGCCGCGGCATAGAACCAGGGATCGACGAGCAGGCCTGACATGAGGGAAAGGAGGCTGGAGGGAAAGTGATCTCTGGAATAGACCAGAAATGATCGGACCGCGACCGCAAATATGTGGACCACGGCACCGAAACCCGTCACATGTTTGGCATGTCGAGCGGCGGCGGGCGTCTCCGGATCGGCTGCGCCTTGATGATGGCGGTGCTGGTTTCGGCCTTGTCGGCGATGCGGTCGAGAATCCCGTCGAGCTCACCGATCGAGCGGACGAACAGCCGGGCAACGAAGCAGTCATCGCCCGTCACCTTGTCGCATTCGCCGAATTCCGGGATTTCCTCGATCAGCTTCTGGACGATGTGCAGCTTGCCCGGCAATGGCCGGATGCGGACGATCGCCTGCAAGGCGTAGCCGAGCGCCTGCGGATCGATGTCGATGGTGAACGCGCGGATGACGCCGCGATCCTCTAGCCGCCGAAGCCGCTCCGAAACGCTTGGTGACGACAACCCGACCTGCAGCGCCAGTTCCTTCAGCGAGGTCCGTGAATCCTTGACCAGGATATCGAGGAGCTTTCTATCGAGCTCGTCCAGCATTTTACAATTCCAAGAAAAAAGCCGATTTTTACCTAATTTAATGAGGTTCGTCGTGCATATCACCGGCTACAAGTCATGGAAAGACCAGATCCGCTGTGGGATTATGAAATCTCAAACAAAGTTTCGGGAGCATCCATGGACAACACGGTACGCGGCACGATCGAAATGACGGCGGCGATGGCGATCCTCGGCACGATCGGCTGGTTCGTCGTCCTTTCCGGCCAGCCCATCATGGACGTGGTGTTCTGGCGCTGTGCTTTCGGGGCGGTAACGCTGCTGATCATCTGCGCAGCGCTGGGACTGTTGCGCGGCAGGCTGTCACTTCGCATCGTGACGATCGCAGCGCTGGGCGGTGCTGCCATCGTTATCAACTGGCTGTTGCTGTTCAGCGCGTTTTCCCGCGCGTCGATCTCGATCGCCACGGCTGTCTACAACACGCAGCCCTTCATGCTGGTCGGTTTTGGCGCGCTCTTCTTCTCCGAACGGCTGACGGTGACCAAGCTGACCTGGCTCGGCATCGCCTTTGCCGGCATGCTGCTGATCGTGCAGGCCGCGCCCGATGCAGGCAATCATGGCACGGACTACTTTACCGGCATTGCGATGGCGCTGGCCGCGGCTTTCTTCTGGGCCGTTGCGGCTATCGTCACCAAGAAGCTCAAAGGCACGCCGCCGCACCTGATCGCCCTGATCCAGGTCTGCGTCGGCGTTCTCATGCTGGCACCCTTCGCCGATCTCACCCACCTTCCCGCCGATGCGCGGAGTTGGGTCATGCTGGCGACACTCGGCATCGTCCATACCGGCCTGATGTACATCCTCATGTACGGCGCCATCCAGAAGCTGCCGACGCATCTGCAGGGATCGCTGTCCTTCATCTATCCCGTCGTCGCCATCCTCGTCGACGTGGTCGCTTTCGGCCATCGTCTGCAGCCGGCGCAGATCGTCGGCGCCGCCGCCATCCTGGTCGCCGCCGCCGGCATGAACCTCGGCTGGTCGCTGTGGAAATCGAAAGTGCCAGCCTAGAGCTCGCAAGCGACCCCCTGCCGCCTGTTCAACTCCCGCACTTTGCTCTATGCCGCAATGCAACCATCTTCGCCCGGCATAGGCGATAACCGGGACCGAACACCAATGAATGACGCAACGCCGCCCAACCGCTGCCGTATCGTGCTGATCGCGCCGCCGAACGTGCCCGCCGAGCGCATCGCCGCGGCCTTCGCCGGCGGTGACGTCGCCTCGCTTATCCTGCCGGAAAACGGTATGGACGAGGCCGCCTTCCAGGCCTTTGCCGAGCAGATCGTGCCGGTGGCGCAAGCGGCCGGCATTGCCGTCATCATTGCCGGCGACACCCGCATCGCCGGCCGCGTCCAGGCCGACGGCATTCATGTCGAGGTCGGCAAGGACGAGCTCGCCGAAACGATCGAACATTTCCAGGCCAGGATGATGGTCGGCACCGGCGGCGCCAAGACCCGCGACGATGCGCTGGAACTCGGCGAGGTCAGGCCTGATTACATCTTCTTCGGCCGCTTCGGTTACGACAACAAGCCGGAGCCACACCCGCGCAACCTGTCGCTGGGGCAATGGTGGGCGGACGTGATCCAGATCCCTTGCATCGTCATGGCCGGATCCGATCTTGCCTCGGTGGAAGCGGTCGCCGCCACCGGCGCCGAATTCGTTGCGCTGTCCAGCGCCGTCTTCGCCGACGGCGTCGATCCGAAGACGGCGGTTGCCGCCGCCAACGCGCTGCTCGACGAAACCGCGCCGCGCTTCGAGGACTGACGTGCTCTCGCGGAAAATTCTTTTCAGCGCCTTTCTTGCAACGGCCGTGACGCAGGCGATAGCGGCGGAACCCGTTCCGCTGCCGCAGCCCAGGCCGGATTCCAGCGAACCTGCCGATAAGCCGATCGCCGCACAATTGCCGCAGCCCGCCACCACCGCCCCGTTGCCGTCGGCCGATACCATCAACCCCGACCGCTTCGGCGCAAAGCCGTCCGACGCCGCCTACGGCGCCTTTCAGCGCGGGCTCTACAAGACGGCCTACAATCTTGCGCTTTCCCGTGCTCAAAACGGCGATCCGGCGGCACAGACGCTGGTGGCCGAGATACTGTCGCGCGGCCTCGGCGTGCCGGTCGACGCGGCAGGGGCGGCGAAGTGGTATGCGCTTGCCGCCGAGCAGGGCGTGCCGGAATCGCAATTCCAGTATGCGCTGATGCTGCTCGACGGCCGCTACGTCAAAAAGGACGAGAAGGAAGCCTATGCGCTGATGCAGGCCGCCGCCGAGGCCGGCAACCGCCTGGCGCAGTTCAATTTTGCGCAGCTGATGGTCGAGCAGGAGCCCGGCGATGCCGGTATTGCCAAAGCCGTATCCTATTACGAGCGCGCTGCCGCGACCGGGCTTGCCGACGCACAATATGCGATGGCGCAGGTCTACGCCAACGGCGCCGGCGGCAAGCCGCGCGACGATGTCCGCGCCCGCGGCCTGCTGGCACAGGCCGCGCGGCAGAACTATGACACCGCACAGATCGATCTCGCCACCTGGATGATCGAGGGGCGCGGCGGCGCCCGCGACCTGAAATCCGGCTTCAACTGGATGAAGCAGGCCGCAGAAGGCGGCAATGTCGCCGCCCAGAACCGTCTCGCCAAGCTCTACATGAACGGCATCGGCACCGATCCGGATCTGATCCTAGCCGGCGCCTGGTATGTTGTCGCCCGCCGCGCCGGGCTCATCGACCAAGAAATGGACGATTTCCTGCAGGGCCTGACCGACGAGCAGACACAACAGGCGCTGCAACGGGCCAACCGCCTGCCCTGATCGCGATCTCGCGACTCATCGCACCCGGGCTCGTCAGGCGGGCTCACTGCGTATGATCGAGCACGACCTTGCCGAAGGGCGAGCCGTGTTCAAGGTACCGAAAGGCTTCGGCGGCCTGGCTCCACGGCACAACCCGGTCGATCACCGGTCTCAACCGGTTGACGACAATGGCGCGGTTCATCGCCTCGAAGGATTCGCGTGAGCCCACCGGTATGCCTCGCGCCCTGACCTGCCGGCGGAAGATGTCGAGCGGGTTGATGGCGCCGTCACTGCCGCCGAGATAGCCGATGACGTTGATCTGGGCGCCGCGCGCCGCTGCCCTCAGGGATTGTGCAAAACTCTGCGGTCCGCCAACCTCGATGATATGGTCGGCGCCGCGGCCATCGGTCAATCCCAGCACGGCCGATGCCCAGTCGGGGATGCTGCGATAGTTCACGCCATCCTGCGCGCCAAGTTGCTTTGCCCGCGCAAGCTTCTCGTCGCTGCTCGACGTCACGATGACGCGCGCCCCGGCAGCGGCGGCGAACTGCACCGCAAATAGCGAAACGCCGCCGGTGCCGAGGCAAAGCACGGTGTCGCCGGGTTTGACGCTGCCCTCCGTAAACAGCGCTTGCCATGCCGTCACGCCGGCGCATGGCAGCGTCGCTGCTTCGAGGTCGCTCAGATTGGCCGGCGCCAGCACCGCCTCCTGTTCGTCGAGCCGGGCAAATTCGCTGAGCAGCCCGTCGATTGGGCCGCCGCGTTGATAGGAGGGCTCAGCCATCGCGAAACTGCCCCCGACCCAGCGTTGCCAGAACGTGCCGCAGACCCGGTCGCCGATCTTGAACCGGCTGACCTCGGCGCCGATGGCAACGACTTCGCCGACGCCGTCCGACAGCGGCACCAGCGGCAATGCAAACTTCGTGTGATAGCTGCCGCGGACGATCTCGGCATCGCGGTAGTTCAGCGCCGTGGCCTTGACCTTCACAATCATCTCCTGGCGCCCTGGTTCAGGCATCGGCCGCTCGACCATTTTGAGGTTCTCGAGGCCGCCCGGGCTCCGCAATTCGATCGCTTTCATCGTCGTTCCTTTCCAGCTGGGTCCTGCCGGAGGAAAATCGCTTGCCATCCATCCGATTTCAAATTCATAATGTTCAGAATAATTATGCTTCTATGACATGTTCGGGTGTATCGTGCTTGAAGAACTGAAAACACTGGCCCTCTTTGCCGAGGAGGGTTCGATTCAGAAGGTGGCTCGACGCCTGCCATTGACGCAGCCGGCCGTCACCCGCCAGATCCAGCGGCTGGAGGAAATGCTCGGCACGGAATTGCTCGACCGCCGGCTGAAACCGTCGCGACTGACCCCGGCCGGAGTAGAAGTGCTGGCACGCGGCAAGGACATTCTCGCCGCGGTCGACGCGCTGAGATCATTCGCCAAGGGCGACGAGCCGGAGGGCCTGCTGCGGCTCGGCCTCGCGCATGGACTTTGCGACAAAGCTGTGGCCGCCGCTATTGCTGATGCCGTGGCGCGGTTTCCGAAGGTCTCGCTGCGGCTGAAGAGCGGCTGGAGTCTTGAGCTGGCCGACCAGCACAAGCGCGGACAGCTCGACCTCGCCTTCATCCTGGACGGCAGCAATTCCAAAGCCGGCGACGGTGTTGTCGGAACCGAGCCCCTCGGCATCATCGCTGCCGAAAACACCGGCCGGCAAGTTGACTTCAAGACCATGCCCTGGGTCCTCAGCCCTGAACCTTGCGACGCGCGCCGGCGGCTGGCGGCTGCCCTTGCCGAGGGCGGCCACAGGTTGATCGTCGGCGCCGAGATTCAGGACAGCGCGCTGCAGATCGACTGGGTTCGTCAAGGCCAAGGCCTTGGCCTGCTGCCCAAGCGGCTGCTGCGGGAAAAGCTGCCGCAGGGTATTACCCTAGTCGACGCTCCCGGCCTCGAGCTGTCGCTGCGAATTGTCGTCCTGCGTTCGCCGCACCTGCATCTTTTGAGAAAGGTTGCCGACGCGGTGACCGAGGCGGTCACCGCAACCGTCGGGACGGACTGAGGCTGCCGCGCCGCGCTGCCGGGCCAGCTTCGTTCCCGCTTCACCTGAAAGGCGCTCCTTGCCTCTGCTGGCGATTTGTGGTCTTGGAGGCGCCAAATTGCCCTTTGCGGCGATCATCTCATTTCCGGATCACCTCACCATGGCCAAGATCAATGGCAACGAAATCCGTCCCGGCAACGTCATCGAGCATGATGGCGGCCTTTGGGTGGCGGTCAGGACCAACACCGTCAAGCCCGGCAAGGGCGGCGCCTACAACCAGGTCGAGCTCAAGAACCTGATCAACGGCACCAAGCTCAACGAGCGCTTCCGTTCGGCCGAAACGGTCGAGCAGATCCGGCTCGATCTGAAGGATTTTTCTTTCCTCTACGAGCAGGGCGACGCGCTGGTGTTCATGGACACCGAAAGCTATGAGCAGCTCGAACTGCAAAAGGAGTTCGTCGGCGATCGCGCCGCCTTCCTGCAGGACGGCATGATGGTGACGGTCCAGCTCTATGACGAAAGGCCGATCGGCATTTCGCTGCCCGACTATGTCACGTTGACCATCACCGAGGCCGACCCGGTGGTGAAGGGCCAGACGGCAGCCTCGTCCTACAAGCCGGCGATACTCGAAAACGGCATCCGCGTGCTGGTGCCGCCGTTCATCGGCTCGGGCGAGCGCATCATCGTCGATACCAACGAAATCACTTACGTGCGCCGCGCCGACTAAAGCGCGGACAGCAGGAAGAAACACAATGGCGCGTTCCGCGATCCTCAATGTCATGGTCCAGGCCGCAATGAAGGCCGGCCGCTCGCTCTCGCGTGACTTCGGCGAAGTGCAGAACCTGCAGGTCTCGATGAAGGGGCCAGGCGACTATGTCAGCCAGGCCGACCGCAAGGCCGAAGACATCGTCTTTGCCGAACTGTCGAAGGCGCGGCCCGGCTACGCCTTCCTGATGGAGGAACGCGGCGTGGTCGAGGGCGACGACGGCCAGCACCGCTGGATCGTCGACCCGCTCGACGGCACCACCAATTTCCTGCACGGTATTCCGCTCTTTGCCGTTTCGATCGCGCTGGAGCGCCAGGGCCAGATCGTCGCCGGCGTCGTCTACAATCCGGCTATGGATGAACTCTATACCGCCGAGCGCGGTGGCGGCGCTTTCATGAACGACCGCCGGCTGCGCGTCGCCGGCCGTACCAAGCTGGTCGATGCGGTGATCGGCTGCGGCATGCCGCATCTCGGGCGTGGCCAGCACGGCAATTTCCTCATCGAGCTCCGCAATGTCATGGCCGAGGTTTCTGGCGTCCGCCGTCTCGGCTCCGCCTCGCTCGATCTCGCCTACGTCGCCGCCGGCCGCATGGACGGGTTCTGGGAAACCGGCCTGTCGGCCTGGGATGTCGCCGCCGGCATCTTGCTGATCCGCGAGGCGGGCGGTTTCGTCTCCGATTTCGCCGGGGGACAGGACGTGCTGAACGCCGGTTCGCTGGTTGCCGGCAACGAACTCATCCAGCGCGCGTTGTTGAAGACCATAAAAAGGCCACTCTCAGCCAGCTGATAGAGGCGCGCCGCGCTGAAGCGCCACAGTCGCAAAACCGCAACCAAAGCTTGAAATGCTCGCCCGCGGCCGCCCAGATAAGGCGACGCAGGATCATCGATGACGAACAGCCGGCCCAAATCCGAGAGCGAATTCTCCCAGCTCGACATTCCCTTCATGGGGCGCTGGCATTACTCGCGCGCCGAGATCATCGCCGACGGTATTGTCCACGCCGTGGGCATCGTGCTGGCGATCGCTGCCGGCTCGACGCTGCTGGCACTGGCCGCCTATCGAACCGGCCCCGGCGAATATGTCGCCGCCGCATTCTATGTGGTCTCGCTGCTCACCGTGCTGTCGATTTCGCTGGCCTACAATGTCTGGCCGGTGTCGTCGCCGGCAAAATGGATATTGCGGCGCTTCGACCATGCCGCGATCTACCTGCTGATCGCTGCCACCTACACGCCTTTCCTGGCCCAGCTCGGCGGCTCGCCGCTGGCCGTTTCGATGATCGTCCTGGTCTGGACCGCCGCGGCGGTCGGCATCGCTATCAAGGTCTTTCTTCCCGGCCGTTTCGACCGGCTGGCGATCGTCTTCTATCTAGCCATCGGCTGGAGCGGTCTCGTTCTGGTGGAGCCGCTCGTGCGGACGCTGCCGGCGACATCGATCGCGCTCATCGTTGCCGGCGGCATCGTCTACTCCTGCGGCGTGATCTTCTTCGCCTGGAAGGGCCTGCGCTTCCACAATGCGCTGTGGCATGGCTTTGTCGTCACCGGCGCCGGCCTGCATCTGGCCGCCATGGTCGACTGCCTGGTCATCAACCGGCTTTGACCTCCGGTCGCGGACAGTGGCAATATTGCCAAGCGCCATTCAATTTCGTCACAATTCCGTTTAGAGTCGCAAACACAAATTGATCGGCGGCGACGGCATCGGAAACGGGGCACGGATGACTCTTCTCAGATCCTTCGGCATGGGCAGGCGCTCCGACGTTCTGATCTACGATCCGCACAAATTGTCGAGCCCGCAGGTGTTTCTGCTGACCATGGTGATCTTTCTGTTCATCGTGGCCTTTATCGCCGCCATCCTGACGCGCCAGATCTCGACCGCCTTCGTCACCAATCCCGGTCTCAACGGCCTGATCATCGGCGTGCTTGCGGTCGGCATCCTGCTGGCCTTCGTTCAGGTCGGCCGGCTGTTCCGCGAGGTGCACTGGGTCAACTCGTTCCGCGCCGGTTCCGAGACAACCGAACCGGTGCTGCTGGCGCCGATGAAGGCGATGATCGGCCGCTCCTCGACGATTGCCTTCTCGACCAGTTCGATGCGCACCATGCTGGATTCGATCGCCACCCGCCTCGACGAAAGCCGCGACACGTCGCGCTACCTTGTCGGACTGCTGGTGTTCCTCGGCCTGCTCGGCACCTTCTGGGGCCTGCTCAACACGATTGGCTCGATCCGCGAAACCATCGAGTCGCTCGATCCCGGCACCGGCGATGCCGCCGCCGTGCTCGAATCCCTGAAGCAGGGGCTTTCCGCGCCGTTGGCCGGCATGGGCACCGCCTTCTCGTCCTCGCTGTTTGGCCTCTCCGGCTCGCTGGTGCTCGGCTTCCTCGACCTGCAGGCCGGCCGCGCCCAGACGCGCTTCTATACCGAACTCGAAAACTGGCTGTCCTCGGTCACCGACCTGTCCTCCGACATCGTCGTTGCCGACGCGGCGAGGACCGAGCCCTCCGAGGAAATCCGGCTGTTATCGGAAAAGCTGCGCACTCTGCAGGAAAATGGCGGCGGCTCCAATCCGCGCGTGGCCACTGCCATGGCCAATCTCGCCGACGGCATTTCCGGCCTGGTCAAGAACATGCGCTCGGAACAGCAGATCATGCGCGACTGGGTCGAGGCCCAGTCCGACGAGCAGAAGGCGATGCGCAACACCCTGGAGAAGATCGCCGACGCCTTGAAGAAGCCCGGAGTGCATTGACGTGGCGTTAGCGCGAGGCCGGCGCTCCGACCGCCGCATCGATTACTGGCCGGGCTTCGTCGATGCGCTGTCGACGCTGCTGTTGGCGATCATGTTCCTGCTCACGGTTTTCGTTTTGGCGCAGTTCCTGCTCGGCCGCGAGATCTCCGGCAAGGACACGGTGCTCAACCGCCTCAACTCGCAGATCAATGAGTTGACCCAGCTTCTGGCGCTCGAGCGCTCGACGACACAGGACAAGGAAGACACCCTTGCCAATTTGCAGGCATCGCTATCCGCATCGGAGGCCGAAAAAAACCGGCTCGAGCAATTGCTGGCGCAAGGCGCCGGTGCCGGCGATGCCGCCAACCAGCGCGCAACGGCCCTTTCCGGCGAACTCGACAGCCAGCGCCAGATCAGCCAGCAGGCGCTGAGCCAGGTCGAGATCCTCAACCAGCAGATTTCGGCGCTGCGCAAGCAGATCGCAGCGCTCGAACAAGCGCTCGACGTGTCCGAAACGCGCGACCGCGAATCCAACACCAAGATCGCCGATCTCGGCCGCCGCCTCAACGTCGCACTGGCGCAACGCGTGCAGGAGCTGAACCGCTACCGGTCCGATTTCTTCGGCCGCTTGCGTGAAATTCTCGCCGACCGCGAGAACATCCGTATCGTCGGCGACCGCTTCGTCTTCCAGTCGGAAGTGCTTTTCCCGACCGGCTCCGAAGTGATCAACGACGCCGGCAAGGTCGAGATGAAGAAGCTTGCCGATGCCATCATCGAATTGCAAAAGGAAATCCCGCCGGAGATCAACTGGGTGCTGCGCGTCGATGGCCACACCGACAACAAGCCGCTCTCCGGCACCGGCCGCTACCGCGACAATTGGGAATTGTCGACGGCGCGCTCGACATCGGTGGTCAAGTTCCTGATCGAGAACGGCGTGCCGGCCAACCGGCTGGTCGCGGCCGGCTTCGGCGAATTCCAGCCGCTCGACCCCGCCGATACCGAAGAGGCGCGCAACAAGAACCGCCGTATCGAGTTGAAGCTGACCGAGCGGTGATCTGCAAGCCTTTGGCTTATATCATGCGCCAGGGCGAGCCGGCTCAAGTCGGCGGCATTTAGTGCACTGGTGCGGCAGCGGCAAGAGCTGAAAAAATTACCTTTTTTTAATTACATTTTGCCGCCGTGGCCTTTTAGCCTTGGTCATGGGCCGAGAACCGCCGGCGGTGGAACCGCTCATCGCGACGCGACGGAAGCTGACGGCCCGCGGCCGGAAGGCAGGGCCCCTTCCCAACCACCGCCTTCCCCAGTAAAGAAGACGCAACTATGCGCTTCTTCGCTCCCAGGAATTTTAGGACTGCTACGCTCGCCACACTTCTCCTCGTTCCGTTTGCCGGCGCTTACGCCGGCCCACGTGAGACGGCCTTGATCAATCAGATCCAGAGCGTGGAGACAGGTATCCAGGGCGCCATCCAGGCGAACAAGCTCGAGCCGGGCGAGGCGCGTGACTTGCGCACGCAGCTCGCTCAACTCGACCGGGCCGCCGAGAGGGCCGCACGCGATGGAACGATGCCTCGCACGCAATATCAGCAGTTGCTGGCGCAGCTCGACGATGTCAGCCAAAAGCTGCGCGCTGATACCGGCAGTGCCTTCCTCATCGGCAACGGCGCCGATGGCGGATATTATCCGAACGGCTATGGCCCAATCTATCCAGGCGGCTGAAATCGGCCGCAGTGCCCGGCGCTGTGGCAATTGATTTGCGCATGATCCTTCTCCAGCTTTCGGTTCAGGGATCATGCGCTAGCCCAACGCCAGCGCAAGCACTGCTGGCACTGTTCGGATGAACAGGATTTTACGGCCCGCCGTTGCCGCGCCGTAAAGGCCGGCGACGGCGACGCAGACCAGGACGAAGGCTTTGAACTGGAAACCGGCCGTTGCGGCCGGCATTCAATGCGTCGGTCGCGGGCGGCTTTCGGGGTTGCCAACAGTTTTGCATTGATATCTTTTCTCGCCGTCAAATCAGCGGAACCCACAATGTCCTTTCAAAAACTCGACGACCTCGGCCACAAGCTCGAAGCACTGGAACATGCCCTCGCCATCCTCGGCGCCGATGAAGCGACCCACATGGCGGTCGGCGGCGGCGAGAAGCGCGCGGAGGCAATGTCGGCGCTTGCCGGCATGCACCATGCCCGGGCGACTGCACCGGAGATTGCCGATTGGATCGCGGCGGCCGAGCAGGAAGCGCTGAACGAAGAGCAGCAAGCCGCGGTCAGGGAATTCCGCCGGCAATACACCAACCTGACCTGCCTGCCGGTCGAGTTCGTCGAGCGCCAGACGACTGCGCGCATGCGCTCCGAGCAGCTCTGGCGCGATCTGCGCGCCAAGAACGACTGGGCCGGCTTCCTGCCGGCGCTGGAAGGCGTCGTGGCGCTGGTCCGCGAGGAGGCGGCACTTCGCGCCGAGGTGCTCGGGCTCGAGCCTTATGACGCGCTGATGGAGCAATATGACCCGGGCAATCGCACCGCCGACATCACGCCTGTGTTTGCCGAGTTGAAGGCCTTCCTGAAAGGCTTCGTACCGGAGGCACTGGCCGTGCAGGAAGAGCGGCTGGCGAAACATCCGCTGAAGCCACTTTCCGGCAGCTACCCCTTGGACAAGCAGCGCGAGCTCGGCCTCGCCATGATGGCGGCAGTCGGCTTCGACCTCACCCACGGCTCGCTGTCGGTTTCGCACCATCCGTTCTGCGGCGGCGTGCCGAGCGACGTGCGCATCACCACGCGCTACAAGACCTCGGATTTCCTGTCGGCGCTGATGGGCGTGCTGCACGAGACCGGCCATGCGCTGTACGAGCAGAACCTGCCGAAGGCGTGGGCGCACTGGCCGCTCGGCAAAGCGCGCGGCATGGCGGTGCATGAAAGCCAGAGCCTGTTCGTCGAAAAGCAGATCGGCCGCAATCCAGAATTCTGGCGCTGGGCGCTGCCGGTGGTCGAAAGACACCTTGGTGAGAGCTGGACGATCGACGACATCCTGCCGCATGTGCACCGGGTCGAGCGCGGCCTGATCCGTGTCGATGCCGACGAGGTCACCTATCCGCTGCACGTCATCCTGCGCTACGAGCTGGAGCAGGAGCTTGTCTTGGGACGGCTGGAAGCAGCCGACCTGCCCGAGGCCTGGGATGCCAAGATGCGCGATTATCTCGGGCTGTCGACATCCGACAATCCGGCTGATGGTCCGATGCAGGATGTTCACTGGCCGGGTGCCGCCTTCGGCTATTTCCCCTCCTACACGCTCGGCGCCATGATGGCGGCGCAGCAATGGGCGGCGTTGACCAGAGATCATCCTTCAGCCGACGAAGACCTCGCCAAGGGCGATTTCGCCGCGATCAACGACTGGCGCCGCAAAAGGATCTGGTCGCAAGGCTCGCGCTGGTCGACGCCGGAACTGCTCGAACGCGCCACCGGCGAAAAGCTCAATGCCGTGCATTTTACCGATCACCTGAAGAAGCGGTACGGGAAGTGAGCCGTTCCGTCTATTCCCGGCTCTTGCCGCGGTGACCGCAGAAATCCGCGAAACTGGCCTTTACTTTGGTGGGAAAGCCTCTGAAAAAGGAGTTCTTCCAAGTTGGGCGAGCGTAGATGTCTGCCTGTTACAGTTTTCATAGGATGAAGTCTTTCTGGCCCTGCTTGGTAATTTTCATCTTATTGGTCGGTCTGAGTTCTCCGGCCATGTCCGACGACATGGTTTTCAACGGTCCGGCAGAAAGCTGGGTAGAGCAGCTTGAAATTCCGGCTGCCGATCCCGCCCGATCGGATCAAATCAAGAATGGCGTTTCATGGCTGCTCTCGGACGACCAGATCAAGCATCGCGCCGGCGGCTATGTCGAGTACTCGCGCACCGTCTATAAGATCGTCGACCGTCCCGGCCTGGATCGTGGCGCGAGTATCGATCTGCAGTTCGATCCGTCCCGGCACAAGGTCACGCTTAACCATCTTCACATCATCCGCGATGGCGCCGTTCTGGACCGGCTGGAAGGCGTCGAATTCGACATCTTCCGCAGGGAAAGAGACGCCGAGAAAGGCGTCTTCGACGGCTGGCTGACTGCACATGTCAACATCGATGACGTGCGTGCCGGCGACATCGTCGATTACGGGTCGACCTACGAAGTAACACCGCTGGTCGGCAAGGACCTTTTCTTCAAGAATTTCTCCACCGAATGGGAAGAGCCGGTAGCGCTTCTCCGCACCAGCATCATTTGGCCTTCGGGCCAGCCGCTCCAGATCAAGACAAGGGGAACCCGACTTAAGCCCTCGATCTCCCCGACTGGGCCGGACACCACTTATCTATGGGAAATTCCAAACCCGAAACCGGTCAATGTCGAGGATAACCTGCCCGTGACCTATCCAGGCTGGGGCTCCATCGATGTCGCGTCTACCGCGAATTGGCAAAGTGTGGTCGATGCCGTTGCGCCCTATTACAAGCCAGCGACCGTTTTCCCCCCGGCTTTTGCCGCAAAGCTCGACGACATCGCTCTGCGGCATCCGGTGCCGGAGGACCGAATGGTCGAGGCAATGCGGTTGGTGCAGGACCAGATCCGCTATGTAAGCCTGTCGATGGGTGCCGGTTCCTACGTTCCGCGTGATCCCGCGACGGTCATCTTGAGCGGGTTCGGTGACTGCAAGGACAAGGCCCTGCTGCTGGTCTCGTCGCTTGTGCGGCTTGGCATTGCTGCCGAGGTCGCCTTGGCCGATCTCGACGAGGGACGGGCCCTGGACCAGCATCTGCCGGCGCTCCGCGATTTCGACCATGCCATAGTCAAGGCAAGGATCGGAACAAAGACATATTGGCTGGACGCCACGAACTATCTTCAGGGCGGCAGGGCGCACAATCTCGCACAGCCGGACTACGGCTTCGCGCTGCCGCTTTCCAGCACCGGCGGGTTGGAGAAGATGCCGAGCCCTGTGCTCACCAGCCCATCGATCCAGATCGCCGAGGAATTCGACTTTCCGCGCAAACCGGGCGATCCTCTGGTACTGACGGTCTTCTCGACATATGAGGACGGCGATGCCGATTGGATGCGCGGCAATTTCGCCAGCCGGTCGCTGGGCGAGGTGTCGGACGCCTACCTGAAATACTACAACAAGCAATATCCGGGCATCCAAACCATGGCCAAGCCGGAAATCGTGGATCGCCGCGACGGCAACATAGTGAGCGTGAAGGAAAGTTATCGCTTGCCGGCGGAGGCGCTGGCGGCCAACGATTTGGCAAAGAATTTCCCGATCCGCGCGGCCGATCTCGGCAACAACTCTCTTCCAACCCCGACAATCGTCGACCGGACCGGGCCCGTCTCCCTCGGCTCCCAGTTCTACCGCCGCCACAAGGTGACCGTGCGCAACCTCAAGGCGAGGTTTTCCGGCGAATCGATGAAAAACGTTGTGACGCCCTATCTGTCTCTCAAGGCGTCCTGGTCCAACACGCCCACCGAATTTCAAGTTGAATGGAACTTTCAGACGCTGGCAAGTGAAGTGCCAGCCAAGGCCATTGCCGACTATCTGAAAACCGTCGATGACGTCGCAGACCAAATTCGCTGGCAGTACGATTTTACCTATGAAGAGCCGCCCGCCGATGTGCAGCTCAGCGATCCGGCAAAGGAGCAGCGACAGACCGTCGCCAGCATGCTTTTGTTGTCGTTGCTTGTCGGCGTTCCCCTGTTCATCGCCTATCGACGCGGCAAACGCCGAGCTTTCGGTAGCTGAAGAATCCCGGCCGTCGCGGGCAGACCTACTCGGCCGCGCCCCTGAAAGCATTCGCCCCGGTATCGAACTGCAGCTTGGCCAGCCGCGCATAGATGCCGCCCTTGGCGACCAGGCTCTGATGCGTGCCTTCCTCGACGATGCGGCCGCCGTCCATGACCAGGATGCGATCGGCCTTCAGCACCGTTGCCAGCCGATGGGCGATGACGATCGTGGTGCGGCCCTGCATCAGCCGGTCCAGCGCCGTCTGCACCAGCGTCTCGCTTTCGGCATCGAGTGCCGAGGTCGCCTCGTCGAGCAGAAGGATCGGCGCATCGCGCAGAATGGCGCGGGCGATCGCCACGCGCTGGCGCTGGCCGCCCGACAGCGTCACGCCGCGCTCGCCGACCTGGCTGTCATAGCCTTTTTCGAGCTTCAGGATGAACTCGTCGGCAAGCGCGTCCCTCGCCGCCGCCTCGATCTCGGCCTGGCTGGCGCCAGGCCGGCCAAAGCCGATATTGTCGCGTGCGCTCGCCGCAAAAATGGTGACGTCCTGCGGCACGATGGCGATGCGCGCGCGGATCGCGGCCGGATCGGCCTCGCGCAGATCGATCCCGTCGATGACGATCCTGCCGGCCTCCGGATCGTAGAAGCGCAGAAGCAGCGAAAACACCGTGCTCTTGCCGGCACCGGATGGCCCGACGATCGCCACCGTCTCACCGGGCTTGACCTGAAAGCTCAGGCCATGGACGGCGGCGCGGTCGGGCCGGGCCGGATAGGAGAAGGAGACATCGTCGAAGCTGACCGCGCCTCTCGCCTTTGCCGACAGCGGCTTCGGATCGGCGGGCGCCTGGATCGCGGGTTTCTCGGCCAGTATCTCGGTCAGCCGTTCGGCGGCGCCCGCTGCCTGGGACAGTTCGCCCCAGACTTCCGACAAGGCGCCGAGCGCGCCGGCGGCGAACACCGAATAGAGCAGGAACTGGCCAAGCGTGCCCGGCGACAGCGTCCCGTCGAGCACGTCGCGCGAACCGAACCACAGCACCGCCACGACCGACGAAAAGATCATGAAGATGGCGAAGAAGGTGAGAAAGGAGCGGGCAAAGATCGAGGCCCGCGCCGCTTCGAACGCTGCTTCCACGGCGGATGAAAAATACCCGGTTACAAGCTTCTCGTTGGTGAAGGCCTGCAGGGTGCGCACCGCGCCGATCTGCTCGCTGGCATAGGCGGTGGCATTGGCCAGTGTATCCTGCGCCAGCCGTGACTTGCGCCGCACCGAGCGGCCGAAGGCGACCAGCGGCAGCACGATTAGCGGAATGGCCGCGATGACCAGGCCGGACAGTTTTGGGCTGGTGAAGACCATCATCGCCACGGCGCCGAGGCCAAGAATGACGTTGCGCAAAGCCACCGAGGCGGTAGCACCGACGGCCGATTTGACCTGCGTCGTGTCGGCGGCGAGCCGCGAGACGATCTCGCCCGACTGGGCGGTATCGAAGAAGGATGGAGACAACGTGGTGACATGGGCAAAGACATCGCGGCGGATATCGGCAACGACGCGCTCGCCGAGCGTGATGACGAAATAGTAGCGGCTGGCAGACGCCGCCGCCAGCACGGCGGCCATCACCACCAGCATCGCGAAATATTCGGCAATGAAGCTGGAATCGGAAGCGGAAAAGCCGTGATCTATCATCCGCCGCACGGCCAGCGGCAGCGCCAGCGTCGTCGCCGCCGCCACGGCCAGCGAGACGATCGCGCCGATGACCATTTTGCGGTAATGCATGATATAGGGAAACAGGCGCTGCAGCGGCCTCAGCGAGCGCCTGCGCTCGTCTGCATCGCCGCTGATGTTCGCCATGACCCGTTTCCTTTGGCCCTTTGAGGTTTGCGCCATCAATATGCGCTTGCCGCGGCCTTGTGATTCAATTCCGGCTGATGTATAGGCTCGCCGACCGTTTTAGAAGCCGTGGCTCCTCAATAGCTGCGGCTTCGAGTTTTAAAAAGGGGCGCATCGACGCAGGCTTCAGCCCGTCGGCAGCATCCGGCAGCCAGGAACAGAACCATGAAGACCGACATTCATCCCGACTACCACACCATCAAGGTCGTCATGACCGACGGCACCGAATACATGACCCGTTCGACCTGGGGCAAGGAAGGCGATACGATGAACCTCGATATCGACCCGACCACTCATCCGGCCTGGACCGGCGGCCAGCAGACCCTGCTCGACCGCGGTGGCCGCCTGTCGAAGTTCAAGAAGCGTTTCGAAGGTTTCGGCCTCTAGGCACTGGCGTTTCGCTGATCGAGAAACCCGCCTTCGTGGCGGGTTTTTTGTTGATTGGGCCTCAGCGGCAATCATCTCAGGTTTGGTGTTGCCCCTCACCCTTACCCTCTCCCCGTGAAGAACGGGAAGTGGCGTCGCCGGCGCTGGAGTTTCCCCTCTCCCGTCACTAACGGGGAGAAGGTGCCGGCAAGCAGATGAGGGGCAGCGCCCCGCTTCCGCAGTTGAATCGCCACCACCTAACGGCCTGTCCCTACGAGCACGGCGGCCTACCCGTCCACCAGCTCGCGCAGCGCCATTCGCTTGTAAGCGGCAACCAGCCTGTCGCCTTCTTCTCGCCCGACCGAGATCGCCAGCCGCATGGCCGCTTCGCCCATCTGCCAGATGAGAAACGCCGTCGCGTCCAGCGCCGCCGGATCGGCGTCAGGCCGCAGCCGCTTCAGCACTGCGGTGAGGAATTCGGCGTTGGCCCGGCTGTCGGCGAGCTCGAGGTCGCGCAACGCCTTGTCGGCCTGCGTGCCCGACCAGATATCGCGCATCACCGGCTCCGCCAGGAACATTCCGTAGTAGGTATCCACCAGTTCCGAAAACGCCTTGCACAGGCCTTCGGCGTCATTGACCTCCGCCAGTGCCGTGGCAATGCAGGCCTGGCTTTCCGCGGTGTAGCGCTCGGCCAGCGCCCAGATGATCGCCCGCTTGTCCGGGAAGAACTGGTAGAGCGAGCCGATCGACACGCCTGCCCTCTCGGCTACCTCTCCCATGCGCATGGCGTCGCTGCCTTGCTCGGCGATCAGCGCCGAGGCGGCGGCCAGCATCCGCTCGACCCGCTCGCGGCTGCGCTGCTGGCTCGGTGCCCGGCGCGGCGATGCGATCTGGCCGTCCTGTGAATCCGATACGGCAGAGCCTTCCATCACTGTCTCCCGACGAACAATCAACAAATTGGCTTGACTCGCAAAATACGAGGATTTATCACGTTTCGCAAATGTGAGGATTACTCACATTTCAATTGAGGAAAATCGACATGAACCCTATTGTAACGAAGCCAACTTTGATCCTCGGCGGCACCGGCAAGACCGGCCGTCGCCTTGCCGAGCGGTTGACGGCGCGGGGCCTGCCGGTACGGATAGGCTCGCGCTCGGGCACGCCACCCATGAGTTGTCGGCCGAGTTCGCGTGGCTGCTCAAAGAACTGTTCACCGAAGTCCTCGACGGCCGCAACGAGTCGCTGACAGACGGCATCGAGCGCGTGCTCGGCCGCGCCCCAAAGGACTTTTCCGCCTACGCAACCGAAACCGCCTCGACCGGCATCTGGAGCAACTGACATGATCATGAAACTGCTTCCCACCCTCACTTTCGTCGCTGCCATTGGCTCAGGCGTTGTCGGCGGCGTTTTCTTCGCCTTCTCCAACTTTATCATGCCGGCGCTCGCCCGCTTGCCTGCCGGAGGCGGCATCGCCGCCATGAATTCGATCAACATTACCGTGATTACGCCGGCATTCATGACCGCGCTTTTCGGCACCGGGCTGGTCTGTCTTGTCCTTGCCGCCGGCGCTCTTATCGGCTGGAGCCAACCGGGTGCATTCTGGCTCCTCGCCGGCGCCCTGATCTACCTCGTCGGCAACCCGATCGTGACGATGATGTTCAACGTGCCGCTCAACAACGCCCTGGCCGCCGTCGATCCGGCAAGCGCCAACGGCGCCGCGGTATGGGCCACTTATCTCAGGGACTGGGTGATGTGGAACCATGTCCGAACCACCACCGCCATCGTGGCGCTGGGCTGCTTCATCTTCGCATGGCGGTGAATGCAGGACGGAAGTGTAGAAGGCCTTCAGGCAGGGTCTTTTGACTTATCGCCCTTGCGGTCGGCATGGCCCAGATCGCGATCCGGATCGATGACGTCGCGAACCAGTTGCTTGAGCTTTGCGGCGTCGGGAAAACCGCCGTCCCGCTTGCGGTCCCAGACCAGCGTGTCATTGCAGGAAATGGTGAAGATGCCGCCGGTGCCGGGCACCAGCGTCACTTCGCCCAGATCGGTGCCAAAGGTCGACAGCAGCTCCTGCGCCATCCAGCCGGCCCTGAGCAGCCACAGGCACTGGGTGCAATAGGTGATGCGGATTGTGGGCAGCGCGTGTTGGATCATGCCGCGCTGAGCTTCGCCAAGGTCTCCTCGTCGACCTCGAAATTGGCGTAGACGCTCTGCACGTCGTCGTCGTCTTCGAGCGTCGCGACCAGCTTCATCAGCGATTGTGCCCGCTCCTCGTCGACCGCGATATTGGTCTGCGGCTTCCAGATCGGCTTCACCGATTCAGCCTCGCCGAGTGCGCCTTCCAGCGCCTTCGACACTTCCCCGAGATTCTCGAAGGCGCAATAGATCGTGTGGCCTTCCTCGTCCGACTGGACATCGTCGGCGCCAGCCTCGATCGCTGCGTCCATCACCTTCTCGGCGCTGCCGGCCGATGCCGGATAGTAGATCTCGCCGACGCGGTCCCACATGAACGAAACCGAGCCGGTCTCGCCCATCGCCCCGCCGGCTTTGGTGAAGGCAGCGCGCACATTTGACGCCGAGCGGTTGCGGTTGTCGGTCAGCGCCTCGACGATCAGCGCGACGCCGCCTGGCCCGTAACCCTCGTAGCGAACGGCTTCGTAGGTCTCGGCGTCGCCCATCGACGCCTTGTTGATGGCGCGCTGGATGTTGTCCTTCGGCATCGACACCGCCTTGGCGTTCTGCACCGCAAGGCGCAGGCGCGGGTTCATCGATGGATCGGGCGTGCCGCTCTTGGCGGCGACGGTGATTTCGCGCGCCAGCTTGGAAAACATTTTCGATCGCACCGCATCCTGGCGGCCCTTGCGATGCATGATGTTCTTGAACTGTGAATGGCCAGCCATGGCACCCCTGTCGTTTTCTCGGCTAGAGCATCTGCGGCCTGGTGAACCACCCGGCGCCTTGCAAAATGCTCGAATTCAAAACTTCAGAACGTCCTGCTGCGTCCGGACGGACGTACGGCGCTCTCTGTCGGAATGGCCGGCTTATAGATAAATCGGCTCAATTCGTCCAGCCGCGCCATTGCGTCGGACACGCAAGGGTCTCAAGGCCCGAAACTGGCAGGCTTCGGCAACCTTTCATCCCTCAAGATCGGATTTCAGCCGGTCGAGGATGCTGATCGCGTGCGTGGCATATTGACTGATCCAGCGGTCGTGGATGTGCTTGATCGGCAGCGCGTTGAGATGGTTCCAGCGTTCGCGCCCCTCGCGGCGCACCACGACTAGGTCGGCCTCCTCCAGCACCTTCAGATGCAGCATGACCGTGCAGCGGTCCATGTCTGGGAAGGCATCGCACAGCATGCCGGTGGTCTGCGGCGCATCCTTCAGCCGGTCCAGCAACGCACGCCGGCGCGGATGCGCCAGCGCCTTGAAAACATTGTCGTCCTGCGCCGTGCTTGACATGTTATGTTTTTATAACATAATGCCGTTGCATTCAAGGAAGGAGCTGTGGATATGTCTCTTGGATTCAGGGTTTCTGGCCGCATCGGCAAACCCGTCGCCGAAGTCTTCGATGCGGTCGTCAATCCGAAGAAGCTCAGCGGCTACTTCACCACGATCGGCGGCGCCAGCGCACCGCTGCTGGCGGGCGCCACCGTCATCTGGTGGGGCAAGGTTCCCGTGGAGGTCGACAAGGTGGAGAAAGACAGCCGCATCGTGCTGCGCTGGGATGCGACCGACGCCGACGGCGAGCCCGCCTACAAGACCCGCATCGAGATGAATTTCGAGCCGCTCGACGACGGCGGCACCTTCGTCACCATCGCCGAAACCGGCTGGCACGAGGACGCGGTCGGCCTGAAGAAATCTTACCTCAATTGCGAGGGCTGGTCGCAGATGCTGGCCTGCATGAAGGCCTATGTCGAATACGGCATCAATCTGCGCGACGGCTATTACCGCAGCGAGATGAAGGGCGAGCCGGCCAACGAGAACAACATCTGAGAGCAAATGGAGTAAGAATGACCGCGAAGATCACCGGCGGCATCAACATCGCGATGAAAGTCCCGCCGCATCAATACCAGGCAACGATCGCCTTCTATCGCGACGTCATCGGCCTGAAGCCATTCACGGCCAAACCGCCGGCCGTCGGCTTCGAACTCGGTCCCAATCGACTGTGGATCGACGAGGCGCCGATGATGAGCCAGGCCGAGATATGGCTGGAACTGTTCACCGATGATTTTCCGGCCGCAGCGGAGCATCTCGCCAAGGCCGGTGTCGTGCGCTGCGACGCCATCGAGGCACTGGGTGAAGGCTTTCGCGGCGGCTGGATCACCAACCCGGCCGACATCATTCACCTGGTGCGCGAACCCGATGCCTGGTGAACAGGCGGCACCGTGGAAAGGAGGACGATATGGAAATCCGCGAAACACCGACCGCCGAAGCCGGCATGCTGATAAGGCGGCCGGTCGCCGACGTATTCGAGGCCTTCGTCGATCCGGCGATCACGACGAAGTTCTGGTTCACCCATGGCAGCGACAGGTTGGACAGCGGCAAGGAAATCCATTGGGAATGGCGCATGTATGGCGTCTCGACGACGGTCAATATCAGTGAGATCGTCGAAAACAAGAAGATCGTCATGCAATGGAGCGATCCGCCGACCACGGTGGTGTGGACCTTTACCGAGATGCCGGGCGCCACGACCTTTGTCGAGGTCCGCAATTTCGGCTTTGTCGGCAGCCGCGATGAGCAGGTCACGCAGGCGATCGACTCGACCGGCGGTTTTGCGCTGGTGTTCGCCGGCGCCAAGGCGTGGCTGGAGCAAGGCGTGATGCTAGGCCTGATCGGCGACCGCCATCCGAAAGGCGTGCCGGGGCATTAGGTCAGCCGCGGTGGGTCATCCTCAGTGCCCGCCGCCCTTTGCCTTCTTCCGCCGCCGCGCCAGCATGTTGAGCCCTTCGACCAGGGCCGAAAAACCCATGGCGGCGTAGATATAGCCTTTCGGCACATGGTAACCCATGCCGTCGGCGATCAGCGTCATGCCGATCATCAGCAGGAAGCCCAGCGCCAGCATGACGATGCTGGGGTTCTTGGCGATGAAATCGGCCAGCGGCCCGGCCGCCAGCATCATCACGCTCACCGCCACGATCACCGCGATGTACATGATCGCGATTTCGTCGGTCATGCCGACGGCGGTGATGATCGAGTCGATCGAGAAGACGAGGTCGAGCAGCAATATCTGGAAAATCGCGCCGGCCAGCGAAAGCTGCAGCGTCTCGCCCATCATCGTGTCCTGGTGATCATCGAGATCGACCGTGTGGTGGATCTCCTTGGTCGCCTTCCAGACGAGAAACAGGCCGCCGGCGATCAGGATCAGGTCGCGCCATGAAAACCCGTGGCCGAAGGCGGTGAATATAGGCGTCGTCAGTTGGACGATGATCGAGATGGTGGCCAGCAGGATCAGCCGCATCACCAGCGCGGCGGAGATGCCGAGCCGCCGGGCGCGGGCTCGCTGCGCTACCGGCAATTTGTTGGTCAGGATCGAGATGAAGATCAGATTGTCGATGCCGAGCACGACCTCCAGCACGATCAGCGTCAGCAGCGCGACCCACGCAGTCGGGTCGGAGACAAAGGCGAAATGCGGCGCCAGGAATTCGACTAGCTGCATGGAGGTCGTCCCCTCTACGATCTAGAGCAGTTTCGCCGGCAATTGGGTATTGCAAGCGTCTATATCAATGTCACGACCAGAAGGATGGAGCCGTTTCCTCGAGCCGCGGGCCGCGGCGAAACGGCGCGATCCGTTCGGTCAGGCCGCTACGGTCGGAAATGTCGACGCCGACGCCGCACAATGTCGCAGGTCCCGTCGACGCCTCGAAGCGGCCCTTCGGCACCTTGGACAAGAACCGGTTGAGCGGCTCCTCCTTGTCCATGCCGAGCGAGGAATCGTAATCGCCGCACATGCCGGCATCGGAAATATAACCGGTGCCGCCATTGAGGATCTGGTGATCGCCGGTCGGCTGATGCGTGTGGGTGCCGACAACAAGACTGGCACGGCCGTCGACGAAATGAGCGAAGCACATTTTTTCCGAGGTCGCCTCGGCATGGAAATCGATGACGATTGCATCGGCCTGCTCGCCAAGCGGACAAGCGGCAAGTTCGCGCTCGCCGGCCTGGAACGGATCGTCGAGCTCGGGATGCATGAACACCCGACCCATGATGTTGGCGACCAGCACGCGCGCGCCGTTCCTGGCGATATAGACGCCTGAGCCGCGCCCCGGCGTACCCTTAGGGAAATTGGACGGGCGCAGGAAGCGCTCTTCGCGCGGCGCGAAAATCAGCGCATCGCGCTGGTCCCAGACATGGTTGCCGGTGGTGACGACATCGGCGCCGGCCGAGATCGTCTCGCGAAAAATCTCCTCGGTGATGCCGAAGCCTCCGGCGGCGTTCTCGCCATTGACGATGACGAAGTCGAGTTTGAAATCCGAGATCAGGCCGGGCAGTTGTTCCCACACCGCCGTACGTCCTGTCTTGCCGACCATGTCGCCGAGGAAGAGAAGTCTCATATAAGCGCGATCCCGAACCGAAGGTCAGCGAAGCAAAAAGCTGCATGACTTTCGGAAAAGACCATGCGTCCAGGAACTTATCTACAATTTCGGCGCGAACCGGCGCAACCCGCTCTCGGTGAGTATTTCGGGAATGATCACGTCATGCGGCTCGTCCGGCACCAGGGCCACCTCCTGGCAGTCGAAGGCAATGCCGATCAGCCGCGGCTTCTGGCCCTTGTCGGCCAGCCGCCCGATCGCCCGATCATAATAGCCTGCGCCGTACCCGATTCGGTGCCCGCGCGCATCGAAGGCGGCAAGCGGCACCAGCATAAGCTGCGGATCGAGCACCTCGGCTTCCTCATGCGGCCCGACTGTGCCGAAACCCATGTCGATCATCGGCGCGCCGCGCACCAGTTCGCGAAAAACGATGGTGGTCTTGTCGAGGATGGCCGGCAGGCAGAGCCTTGCCCCCTTCTCGCGCAGGGCAAACATCAGCGGCCGGACGTCGACTTCCGAGCGCATCGGCCAGAAACCGGAGACGATCTGGCCCAGCTCGACCGTGATCCGGTCGCG
The DNA here is from genome assembly GCF_040322515.1 of Mesorhizobium sp. M0136. Lineage (NCBI taxonomy): Bacteria > Pseudomonadati > Pseudomonadota > Alphaproteobacteria > Hyphomicrobiales > Phyllobacteriaceae > Mesorhizobium > Mesorhizobium sp. M0136. The sequence goes on along the minus strand of NZ_JAMYTP010000014.1, from coordinate 112,302 downwards.
CGCGGTCTCGGCCATTTCGAGTGCTGCCTCCACACGCCAGAAAGGATCGAGCGCATCGCGGCGCCCGAGGGCTTGGTTGCGGAGATTTTTTTTCAGGTCTTTTGGGGATGTCATGCGCCGACGGTAGCAAAGGTCCGATTTGGATGGAGTTTTACGAGTGACGTTTTGGAGGAGCGGGGCGAACTTGTCGTTCGTGAGCACCGCACAAAGCGGCGCGACGACAATATCCGCCAGATGGCCTTTTCGATAGGTGACGATCCACACAACCGGTGGAGAGAGCGATCCCGGGAACCTACAAAGTAGGTGGGCGCCGTATGAGAAAACCCACGGGTCTTCCCAGGGACAGCTCCCTAGGGATCATTAAGGCCCCGGGGAAAATGTTCTCCTGCCGGGAAGCGCAGACCGTCATGCCCAATATAGGCTGACGCCAGACCAAGCGCCAGAGAGGCGACATGTTTCGAGGCGTAATTCGACGCAGAACCCCTCGGCGAGGGCCGCGCCGGTAGATCCCCGCTTCGCCAGCGGCGCCTTGCACAGCGAAGGCCGCGTCCTTAGGGTCGCGCGATGGACCCGGGAGCAAAAATGCGTTTCGAAGGCACGGCGGCCTATGTTGCCGACAAGGATCTGATGGTGGCGGTCAACGCGGCGATCGCGCTTGAGCGGCCATTGCTGGTCAAGGGCGAGCCCGGCACCGGCAAGACCGAACTTGCCCGTCAGGTGGCGGCAGCGCTCGGCCTGGATCTGATCGAGTGGCACGTCAAATCGACCACGCGGGCGCAGCAGGGCCTCTATGAATATGATGCCGTCTCGCGGCTGCGCGACAGTCAGCTCGGCGACGAGCGCTTCAACGACATCCGCAATTACATCAAGCGCGGCAAGCTGTGGGACGCCTTTGCCGCCGGCAAGAAGGTGGTGCTTCTGATCGACGAGATCGACAAGGCCGATATCGAATTCCCCAACGATCTGTTGCAGGAACTGGATAGGATGGAGTTCTTTGTCTACGAGACCGGCGAGACCGTCCGCGCCACCGTCCGGCCGATCGTCATCATCACCTCCAACAACGAAAAAGAGCTGCCGGACGCCTTCCTGCGCCGCTGCTTCTTCCACTACATCCGCTTTCCCGACGTCGAGACGCTGCACAAAATTGTCGACGTGCACTATCCCGGCATCAAGCAGAACCTGGTGCGCGCCGCACTCACGCAATTCTATGAAATCCGTGACGTGCCAGGCCTCAAGAAGAAGCCGTCGACCTCCGAGGCACTCGACTGGATCCGCCTGCTGGTTGCCGACGACATCGCGCCCGAAGACCTGCGCGCCGACGCGAGGAACGCGCTGCCCAAGCTGCACGGTGCGCTTTTGAAGAACGAACAGGACGTGCATCTGTTCGAGCGCCTGGCCTTCATGGCGAGACGGCAAGGGTGAGGGGCGGTCGACGAAAGCCGCCGGACAGCGCTTTCCCGTCGTTGGACCGTTGCCGCCAGCGAGGCGTGAAGACAGCTTCGTGTTGCCGAATTCAGAGGAAATGAAATGACCGAGATCACCGTCCGCCCGCTTGCGCAATCCGACCATGCCGACTGGCGGCGTCTGTGGACCGCCTATCTCACCTTTTACGAAACCAAGCTGCCGGAAGACGTTTACGCCGTCACCTGGAAGCGGCTGTTCACGGCGGGCGAGTTCGAGCCAAAGGGTTTTATCGCCACCCTCGATGGCAAGGCCGTCGGCCTGACGCACTATCTCTACCATCGCTCCTGCTGGTCGCAGATAAATAACTGTTATCTACAGGACCTGTTCGCCGACCCCGATGTGCGCGGCAAGGGCGTCGGCGCCGCCCTGATCGAAGCGGTCAAGCAGGAAGCCGGCAAGATCGGCGTCAAGAACGTCTACTGGATGACGCACGAAACCAACACCACCGCACGCAAGCTCTACGACCACGTGGCGCGCAGGACCGGCTTTATCGAATATGATCTGCTCTGATGAAGCCAACGATTGAAATAATCACCTGTGCGCAATATATTGCGCATGATCAGGGGCGACAGTGCCGCTGATCGAGACCAACACGCGCAAGATTGTCACGAGGCCGTGACCGCTGGGTGAACGTAGGCGGCGGCAAACACGAGAAGTACGAGCATCCGGAAAGGCCGGAGATCATGATTATCGTGCCGCGGCATCGCGAACAATCTCTGGGTGTTGCGCGGTCGATCGCCCGGCTTGTTGGATGGATTTAAGGACGAATCATGACGCACTATGTCGGAATTCTTGACGGCGCAGATGAAGTCTGGGGAGTGCGGGTGCCTGATCTTCCCGGATGTCACGGCGGTGGCGCAAGTCCCGAAGAGGCGATAGCCGATGCGACTTCTGCCGTTCGCGAATGGGCAGAGACACGAATGGCGAAGAACTTGCCCTTGCCCGCCGCGCGCACTGTGGCAGATCTGCTCCGACTGGGCGAAGTCGATAGCGCTGCCGGTGAATCCGCCGTGATGATCCCTGTGCTGATCGATTCCGGACGGCCTGTCCGGGCCAATCTGTCGCTCGACGCAGGTCTTTTGGCGGCAATCGACGAAGAAGCGGGTCGGCGTGGTCTGACGCGTTCCGCCTTTATCGCCAGCGCCGCACGGGAGAAGATCGAGGGACACAGATAAAGTCGGACCATGTTCATCCCCTTCTTCCTCGAACTGAAGGCAGCGCGGGTTCCGGTCTCGCTCCGCGAATATCTGTCGCTGCTGGAGGGGTTGGAAGCCGGGCTGGTCGACTATGATGTCGAGGGCTTTTACTATCTCGCCCGCGCCGCGCTGGTGAAGGACGAGCGCCACATCGACCGCTTCGACCAGGTCTTTTCGCACATCTTCAAAGGTGTCGAGACGCTGGCTGGCGAAAACGCGGTCGATGTCGAAAACATCCCTGAGGAATGGCTGCGGAGGCTCGCTGAAAACCACCTGTCGGACGAGGAGAAAAAACTGGTCGAGGCGCTGGGTGGCTTCGAAAAGCTGATGGAGACGCTGAAGAAGCGGCTGGAGGAACAAAAGAGCCGGCATCAGGGCGGTTCGAAATGGATCGGCACCGGCGGCACCTCGCCCTTCGGCGCCTATGGCTACAATCCCGAAGGCGTGCGCATCGGCCAGCACGAAAGCCGCAACCGCCGCGCGGTAAAAGTCTGGGACAGGCGCGAGTTCAGGAATTTCGACGATGCCGTCGAGCTCGGCACCCGCAACATCAAGGTCGCGCTGAAGCGGTTGCGCCGCTGGGTGCGCGAAGGCGCCGAAGAGGAATTCGACCTGCCTGGCACCATCCACGCCACCGCCGAGCACGGTTATCTTGACGTCAAGACACAACCCGAACGTCGCAATGCCGTGAAGCTGCTGATGTTCTTCGATGTTGGCGGCTCGATGGACGACCATATCAGGAGTGTCGAGGAGTTGTTTTCGGCCGCCCGCGCCGAGTTCCGCCAGCTCGAATATTTCTACTTCCACAACTGCCTCTACGAAGGCGTGTGGAAGGATAATCGCCGCCGCCATGCCGAGGTGATTCCGACCTTCGACCTCATCTATAAATATGGCCCCGACTACAAGGTGATCGTCGTCGGCGACGCCTCGATGAGTCCCTATGAGATCGCCCATCCCGGCGGCTCGGTCGAGCACTGGAACCAGGAGGCCGGCGCGGTCTGGCTCGGCAGGCTGCTGCAGCAATGGCCGAACGCCATTTGGCTCAATCCGGAAGACGCGAAGAACTGGGGCTATACCCATTCCATTGCCATGATCCGCGATATCTTTGGCGGCCGCATGTTTCCGCTGACGCTCGCCGGCCTCGAAGCCGCGACGAAGCAACTTTCAAGGAAGCACTGAATGGATCCACGCAAAACAGGACGGTCGACCTGTTTCCTTTGCCTGCAATGCGGTGTCCAGTTCGCGGCGACAGCGACGCCGCCGCAACATTGCCCGATCTGCGAAGACGAGCGGCAATATGTGCGCTGGGAGGGCCAGGCCTGGATCACGCCGGAAGAGCTCGCGGCCGGCCATCGGATCGTGATGAGGGACGACGCCGGCGTGCTCGCCTTCGGCATAGAGCCGCGCTTCGCCATCGGCCAGCGGGCGTTGCTGGCGCAAACGCCGCACGGCAATGTGCTGTGGGACTGCATCTCGATGGTCAGCGACGAGGCGGTGGCCGAGATCAACCGCCGGGGCGGCCTGGCCGCCATCGCCATTTCGCATTGCCATTATCATTCGGCAATGGTCGAGTGGAGCGAGGCGTTTGGCGGCGTGCCGATTTATCTGCATGCCGATGATCGTCAGTGGATCATGCGGCCGCATCCGGCGATCATCAGCTGGGAAGGCGAAACGCGCGCCATAAACCCGTCGCTGACGCTCATCCGCTGCGGCGGCCACTTTGCCGGTGGCCAGGTGCTGCACTGGAAGCGCGACGGCGGCAATGCCATGCTGGCCGGCGACATCCTGCAGGTGACGCCTACGCGCCGTCATGTCAGCTTCATGTACAGCTACCCGAACTATATCCCGCTCAACGCGACGAAAGTGCTCGGCATCAAGGCCGCGCTGGAGCCTTTCACGTTCGACCATATCTACGGCGCATGGTGGAACCAGAATGTCATCGGAGACGCAAAGGCGGCATTTTCAGCATCGGTTGCGCGCTATCTCGCGGCCCTCGCCTGAGGAATTCGTCGCAGCAGGATAGGAAATACGAGCAAACGCCGTAACAAATGCCTATTTCAGGCGAAGTTGGGAAGGCAACCCAAATAGCGACATAAGCTAAGAGGAAAAAATGGACAGCCACACCTACCCCGTTACCCGCACCGATGCCGAATGGCGCGCCCGGCTGACGCCCGAGCAATATGCGGTGATGCGCAACGATGGCACCGAGCGGCCGGGAAGCTGCGCCCTGCTGCACGAGAAGCGCGCCGGCACCTTCTCCTGCGTCGGCTGCGACCAGCCCTTGTTTGAATCCAACCTGAAATTCGAGAGCGGCACCGGCTGGCCGAGCTTCAACGATCCCGTGCCGGGCTCGGTCGAGACCACCGTCGACCGCAGCTACGGCATGGTCCGTACCGAGTGCCATTGCGCCCGCTGCGGCAGCCATCTCGGCCATGTCTTCGAGGACGGCCCGCCGCCGACCGGCCTGCGCTATTGCATCAACGGCGTGGCGCTCAAATTCGAGCCGGCCGCCTGATCGTCAGGCCACGACCACCAGGATCAGCCACAACGTGGCGCCAAGCGTCATCAGCGAGGCCTTGGCGCCACTCGATTTTCCGGCAGTTCGCCAAACCGCAAAGGTCAGGAAGATATTATAGGGCACCGGCGCGAAATGCACCGCCAGGACTAGCGCAAGCGGCAGCTTCAGCCCAAGCAGAATGAGCGCCGCCACCGACAACGCGACGTTGATCGCTGTGCCGACAACGACCATGTCGCGCCAGAACAGCCGATCGAGCGGCACGCCGCCCAGCCAGCGTGAGCGGAAGAAGGCGGCAACTCGCGACATAATCGTCATCGATCGACCGGCTCCCTCGCTCTGCTCACCAGAGCGGTTCTAAGGATTGCGTCTGGAAATCCTGCTTTATTCCTGACCCAGAACTTCGGCAATCGCGCGCTCGAAACGTGAGGCTTCCGTAACCAGCCAGTCGGTCATCGCCGGCCAATTGTCTTCGGCAAAACAATTCACCCGCCACATCGAATTGATGCCGAGGCCGTCGCAACTTTGTTCTGGCCTGAGCTTCAGCCTGTCTTCGATGGCCGGCTGGAACGGCTTCAACCGTGACCAGGCTTGCGTGGCACCGAGTTTCTCGTTGCGGCCGAAGAAGACGCCGACATGATTGTGCGCAGGCGCGACATACATGGAAATGACCAATGCGAAATCGGGCAGCCCACGCTGCCAGAACCACGGTCCGCGCCTCGCCAGCAGAGCCCTTTCATCCGGATGCCGTTCCGCGAACAGCGTCCAGAAGCTGCGTTGGCGGAATTCAGAGGCGCGGCGGGCGCCAAAATCGAATTCGCTCATGGTTCGATGCTCGCTCCAGCATCAGGCCGAGACTGTTGCCGAGACGGTTTCGAAAATTCGCTCTGGCGGGTCGTATGGTGGTGGTTTCGAGAACCGGAGCGCAGCGGACTTTTAGGTCCGTGAGCATCGGAAGCGCCGAAAACACCATCGGATTGCCGCCGGAGTAGAATTTCCAGACAGTCTCTACACCATTCCAAGCGCGGCCTTGTAGAGGTCGAGAATGGATTCCTCTTCCTGCCGCTCGGCCTGGTCTTTCTTGCGCAGCCGGATGATCGACCGCATCGCCTTGGTGTCGAAGCCGGTGCCCTTGGCCTCTGCAAACACTTCCTTGATGTCGTCGGCAATCGTCTTCTTCTCTTCCTCGAGCCGCTCGATGCGTTCGATGAAGGCGCGCAGCTGGCCGGCGGCAACAGTCTGGCTGGTCTCTGTGATGTCGTCGGCCATATTCTTCTCTCCGCGTCGTTTCTCGCCGCGACTCGGGGGTGACCCGAGCGGCGAATTGCAGCGGTTCGATGCCCGACCGGGCGCGGCGGGTCAAGGTGCTATCGATGCGGCATGAAGGGGTTGGGCACGCCTTAAGGTGTGTTGAGATTCAGGTCAGGCCGAGCCGAAAACGACGGCTGCCGAGAACCGGAGCGGAGCGCACCTGAGTACGTGAGCACCGGAAGCGCAGGAAGCCGGCGTTTGCAGGCCGGCATCACCTGAATCTCAGCACACCTTACCCGAATGCGATCAGCAGATCCTTTGCATCGATCTGGTCGCCGGCCTTGACCAGCACCTCGGCTATGGTGCCGTCGCGTTCGGCATGCAACGCCGTTTCCATTTTCATCGCTTCGATCGACAGCAGCACGTCACCGGCCTTTACCGCCTGGCCGGCAGCGACCGCAAGCGCCGAGACGACGCCAGGCATCGGCGCGCCGACATGCGCCTCATTGCCCGGCTCCGCCTTGCGTCGTACCTTGGCAGCAGAGGCGCCATGCGCCCGGTCCGGCACCTTCACCCGGCGCGGCTGCCCGTTGAGCTCGAAGAACACGGTGACCATGCCCTTTTCGTCGACATCGCCCATGGCAAGGCAGCGCACCACCAGCGTCTTGCCTTTTTCGATATCGACGAAAATCTCGTCTTCCGGCTTCATTCCGTAGAAATAGGTCGGGGTCGGCAGCACGCTGACCGGCCCGTAGGTCTCCTGCGCGGCGGCAAAATCGGAAAGCACCTTCGGATACATCAGCCACGACGCGAACTCGAATTCACTAAGCTTCCGCTCGAGTTTTTGCTCGACCTCCGTGCGACTGGCCTTGAGGTCCGCCGGTTTGAGCAGCGAACCCGGCCGCGCCGTGATCGGCTTTTCGCCCTTCAGCACCTTCTTCTGCAATGGCTTTGGCCAGCCGCCCGGCGACTGGCCGAGATCGCCGCGCAACATCGACACCACCGAATCCGGGAAGGCGATGTCCCTCGCCGGATTCTCGACGTCGGCGACGGTCAGGTCCTGGCTGACCATCATCAGCGCCATGTCGCCGACGACCTTGGACGACGGCGTCACCTTGACGATGTCGCCGAACATCAGATTGACGTCGTGATAGGTCTGCGCCACTTCGTGCCAGCGTGTCTCCAGCCCGAGCGAGCGCGCCTGTTCCTTGAGGTTGGTGAACTGCCCGCCCGGCATTTCATGCAGATAGACCTCCGATGCCGGCCCCTTCAGGTCGCTTTCAAAGGCGGCGTACTGGTTGCGCACCGCCTCCCAGTAGAACGAGATGTTCCTGATCCATTGCGGGTCGAGGCCCGGGTCGCGCTCGGTGCCTTTCAGCGCCTCGACGATCGAACCCAGGCACGGCTGCGAGGTGTTGCCCGATAGCGAATCCATCGCCGCGTCGATGGCGTCGACGCCGCTCTCCACCGCCGCCAGCACGGTTGCCGCCGACAGGCCGGATGTGTCGTGGGTGTGGAAGTGGATCGGCAGGTCCGTCGCCTCGCGCAGCGCCTTGAACAGCACGCGGGCCGCCGCCGGTTTCAAAAGCCCGGCCATATCCTTGACGGCGATGATATGGGCGCCTGCCGACTGCAATTCCCTGGCCAGGCCGACATAATATTTCAGATCGTATTTGGCCCGCGCCGGATCGAGTATGTCGCCGGTATAACAGATCGCCGCTTCGATCAGCTTGCCCTCGGCGCCGACCGCATCCATGGCGACGCGCATGTTCTCGACCCAGTTCAGGCAGTCGAAGACGCGAAACAGGTCGATGCCGCCGGCAGCGGCCTGGCGGACGAAATGCTGGACGACGTTATCGGGATAGTTGGTATAGCCCACGCCATTGGCGCCGCGCAGAAGCATCTGCAGAAGAAGGTTGGGTGCCGCCTCGCGCACTTTGCTCAGCCGCTCCCATGGGTCCTCGGTGAGAAAGCGCATGGCGACGTCGAATGTGGCGCCGCCCCAGCATTCGAGCGACAAAAGCTGCGGCAGAGCACGCGCATAGGTGCCGGCAATTCCGGCGATGTCATAGGTGCGCACACGCGTCGCGAGCAAGGATTGATGCCCGTCGCGCATTGTCGTGTCGGTGACCAGCACCTCTTTTTGCTCGCGCATCCAGGCGGCGAATTTCTCCGGCCCGAGCACGTCGAACTTCTGCTTGCTGCCTTGAGGCACATTGCCGTTGAGATATGGCACCACCGGCGGCGCCGCATCGGCCTTTGGCTGCGGCCGGCCGCGCGTCTCGGGATGGCCATTGACCGAAACATCGGCAAGATAGTTGAGCAGCTTGGTCGCGCGGTCCTGCCGCTTCACACTGGCGAACAGTTCCGGCGTCGTGTCGATGAACTTGGTGGTATAGGAATTGTCGGCGAAGCTCCGGTGATTGATGATCGCCTCGAGGAAGGTGAGATTGGTCGCCACGCCGCGGATACGGAATTCGCGCAGCGCCCGGTTCATGCGGGCAATGGTCTCGGCCGGCGTCGGCGCCCACGCCGTCACCTTTTCCAGCAGCGGATCGTAGAAGCGGGTGATCACCGCGCCCGAATAGGCGGTGCCCCCATCAAGGCGGATGCCGAAGCCGGTGGCACCGCGATAGGCGGTGATGCGGCCATAATCGGGGATGAAATTATGCTCGGGATCTTCCGTGGTGATGCGGCACTGCAGGGCGTGACCGTTGAGCCTGATGTCCTTTTGCGCCGGCACGCCCGATTCCGCCGTGCCGATGGCAAAGCCGTCGAGGATATGGATCTGCGCCTTGACGATGTCGATGCCGGTCACCTGTTCGGTGACGGTGTGCTCGACCTGGATGCGCGGATTGACCTCGATGAAATAGAATTTTCCGGTGTCGGCATCCTGCAGGAACTCGACCGTGCCGGCGCCGATATAGCTGGTTTGGCGCGCAATTCTCAGCGCGTAGCCGCAAAGCTCTTCGCGTTGTGACATTTCGAGATACGGCGCCGGCGCCCGCTCGACGACCTTCTGGTTGCGGCGCTGGATCGAACAGTCGCGCTCGAACAGGTGCACGGCGTTGCCTTGGCGGTCGCCCAGCACCTGCACCTCGACATGGCGGGCGCGCTCGATCAGCTTCTCGAGATAGACCTCGTCCTTGCCGAAAGCCGCCTTCGCCTCACGCTTGCCCTCCATGACCTCGCGGGCGAGATCGGCCTCGGAGCGGATGGCGCGCATGCCGCGGCCGCCGCCGCCCCAGGATGCCTTGAGCATCACCGGGTAGCCGATCGTCCTGGCGAGTTCCCTTACCGCCGCCATGTCGTCCGGCAAGGGATCGGTAGCGGGAATTACCGGCACGCCGACTTCGATCGCGAGATTGCGCGCGGCGACCTTGTTGCCCAGCCTGCGCATCGTATCGGGCTTTGGCCCGATGAAGATGATGCCGGCCTTGGCGCAGGCCTCGGCGAATTCCGGGCTCTCCGACAGCAGCCCGTAACCCGGATGGATGGCGTCGGCGCCCGAAAGCCTGGCGACGCGGATAACCTCCTCGATCGAAAGATAGCTTTCGATCGGCCCCATATCCCTGGCCAGATGCGGCCCGCGCCCGACCTGGTAACTTTCGTCGGCCTTGAAGCGATGCAGGGAGTATTTGTCCTCCTCTGCCCAGATCGCCACGGTTTTAAGGCCGAGCTCATTGGCCGCGCGGAAGACGCGGATGGCTATTTCGGAGCGGTTGGCGACAAGGATCTTCGAGATTGCCAAGGACAGGGCTCCGGACGCGGGGAAGGGAACTGCCGGACATGATTAGCGCGAAAATGCTGCAGTGCAAACAAAATCGAAAAGGGGGATTAAACCGATTTAGTATGATCTATCGCGTTGACGCATTGCGTGTCGACCCGGACAACGCCTGGGGCAGTCCGGGTCCAGGCATTTGGGAAACCCCATGAAAAATGCCCGGCGCGAGGCGCCGGGCATTTTTCATATAGCAACGTCCGGTTATTTGCCGGGTTCGTTCTCGACATAGGTGTACTTGCCGTCGTCACCCTTCTTCCAGGTGTACATGACGTAGTCCGGACGGGTGATATCGCCCTTTGCGTCGTAGCCGATCTCGCCGATCGCAGTCTTCCAGGGGCCGGCCGACTTGATGGTCTCGGCTACCTTCTGAGCATCATCGGCTGAGCCGGTCTTGGTGATGGCGGCCGCGATGATTTCCATCGCTGCATAGGAGTAGAGGGTGTAGGCCTCAGGCTCGAAGCCGGCCGCACGGAACTTCTCGACGAGTTCCTTGGCGTTCGGATTCTTGCGCGGATCCGGAGCGAACGTCATCAGCGTGCCCTCGACGGCGTCGCCGGCGATGGAGGCCAATTCGTTCGACACGATGCCGTCGCCGGACATGAAGGTTGCCTTGAGGCCCTGGTCGGCGAGCTGGCGTATGATCAGGCCGGCTTCGGTGTGCAGGCCGCCATAGTAGACGACCGAGACGCCCGCATCCTTCATCTTGGCGATGAGGGCCGAGAAATCCTTGTCGCCGACATTGATGCCTTCATACATGGCCTCAGTCACGCCGTTGGCTGCGAGCGCCTTCTTGGTTTCGTCGGCGAGGCCCTGGCCATAAGGCGTCTTGTCATGGATGACAGCGATCTTGGCATCCTTGAAGTTCGCCGCGAGATAGTCGCCAGCGACCTTGCCCTGCTGATCGTCGCGTCCGCAGGTGCGGAAGGTGTTCCACATGCCACGTTCGGTGAACTTCGGATTGGTCGCGGCCGGCGTGATCTCGAGGATACCGTTCTCGGCGTAGACTTCCGATGCCGGGATCGAGACGCCGGAGTTGAAGTGGCCATCGACGTACTTGACGCCGTCGGCGACGAACTTGTTGGCGACCGAGATGCCTTGCTTGGGATCGGAGACGTCGTCGCCGACTTCAAGCTTGAGCTGCTGGCCAAGAACGCCGCCCGCCGCATTGATATCGGCGACTGCCTGTTCGGCACCCTTCTGAAGCTGGGCACCGAACGCTGCGTTCGGACCGGTGATCGGACCGGCAACGCCGATCAGGATGTCAGCCCACGCGTTGCCGCTGAACGCGACAAGCGCGGTCAGGGCGACGGCGGACAAAAGTGACTTTTTCATTGAAACGCTCCCATTTACCGAGTGGGCGTGGATGTTGCTTTCATGCGATGCCCACCCTTGCTCGCAGAAAGAGTACTTTGCCGATTTTCAGGCACTTGTCACGCCGATTCATCCCTGAAACGCCGTTAATGATAAATGTCAACCTTTCGGTTTCCAGCTCAAAAGAGAGGCTCTTTCGTAAAGCCAATTATACTGCGTTACCATCTGGTTCGTGCGCGTGTATTGGTAGCCAATGAAGCCCAATATCATCAGCACGATGGTATCGACCACGTAGTAATGCAGCGAAAACATCGTTCCGCCGAACAGCGCATGATGGATGAATCTTACGCCGATGCCGAGCCCCAGCATATAGGCGAATAGCTGGGCGAAGCTGCGCCATGTTTGGGCACACGCCTTGCCCGTCATCCAGGCCGCCCAGCCGCCGAGCAGGCAGGTGACGAAAAAGAACTGCCAAATCGAGGGTTCCTCATAAAGAATGCCCTGCATGATGAAGACTCCTGATACTCAGTGATGGCCGCCCTCGAGATAGGCGGCGCGCACTTCCGGATTGGCGAGCAGTTCCTTGCCGGTGCCGCTCATCGTCACATTGCCGTTGACCATGACATAGCCGCGCGTGGCGAGCTTCAGTGCGCCGAAGGCGTTCTGCTCGACCAGGAACACGGTCAGTCCCTGCGTGCGGTTCAGCTCGCGAATGGCGTCGAATATCTGCTTGACGATCAGCGGCGCCAGGCCTAGCGACGGCTCATCCAGCAAGAGCAGCTTCGGCCTTGCCATCAGCGCGCGGCCGATCGACAGCATCTGCTGCTCGCCGCCCGAAAGCGTGCCGCCACGTTGGCCGACGCGTTCCTTGAGCCGCGGGAACAGCGTAAAGACCCTTTCGACGTCCTCGTCGTAATGCTTGAGACCGTCGAGGCTGGCGCCCATCTGCAGGTTTTCCATCACCGTCATGCGCGGAAAGATGCGCCGGCCCTCCGGCGACTGCGCGATACGCATGCGTGCGATCTCGTGGGTTGGCATCTGGGTGATATCGGTGCCGGCGAAGGTGATAGTGCCGGCACGAGCGCGCGGAGCACCGAAGATGGTCATCATCAGTGTCGATTTGCCGGCGCCGTTGGCGCCGATCAGCGCCACGATCTCGCCCTGTTTGACGGTGACGTCGACGCCGTTCAGCGCCCTGATGTTGCCGTAGTAGGTCTGGACGCCCTTGATATCGAGCAGCGTTGTGCCGGCCATTATTTCCGCCCCCCACGCCGATTAGAGGTGCCGGGAGTTTTCGACTTCGCCGGAGCCTTGCCCGGCTTTGCCGTGGAAGATTTCGCGGCCGATTTGGCTTTGGCCGGCGATCCGGACTTTGCAGCAGCAGCGCTCGACCTTGCATCGATCTGCCCGGCCTTCGAAGCGCCCTTTGACACTGTGACGCGTTCGCCCTCGCTATGGCCGACGGTATCGGCCACCGGTCCGGCGAGATAGGAAGACGATGTGCCCGGTCCATGCGCGGCATCCGGACCCGTATCCAGTTGCTCGATGACGTCCTCGTCGCCGACTTCGGTCAGTACCGTCTCGACGTCCTCGTCTTCGACGCCGAGATAGGCGGCAATGACGCGCGGGTCGGTTCGTACCGATTGCGGGTTGCCGTCGGAGATCTTGCGCCCGTATTCGAGGACGACGACATGGTCTGAAATCTGCATGACCACCGCCATGTCGTGCTCGATCAAAAGGATCGAGGTGCCGGTGTTGTCCTTGATGTCCATCAGCAGCGCATTGAGCGCCGCCGATTCCTTCGGATTAAGGCCGGCGGCCGGCTCGTCGAGGCACAGAAGCTCAGGGCCGGTGCACATGGCGCGAGCAATTTCGAGCCGTCGCTGCGCGCCATATGGCAGATCGCCGGCAGGATCGTCGGCGCGGTCGACGAGATCGGCCTTCTCCAGCCAGTGCTCGGCGAGTTCAACCGATTCCGCCGAAGCCTGTCTGTATCCGCTATAACCGAACAGGCCGAGAACGGTATAGCCGGACGCCTTCATCAGCTTGTTGTGCTGGGCCACCAGCAGGTTCTCCAGCAGCGTCATGCCCGAGAACAGGCGGATGTTCTGGAAGGTGCGCGCCACTTTGGCCCGCGCCGGGATCTCATGGTTCGGCAGGCGTTCGAGCAGGAAGGTCGAGCCGTCGCGCCGGTTGAGCGTGATCATGCCTTCCGACGGCTTGTAGAAACCGGTGATGCAATTGAACACGGTGGTCTTGCCGGCGCCGTTGGGGCCGATCAGCGCGGTGATCTCGCCACGTTTGGCCTGGAATGACAAATCGCCGATGGCGATGAGACCGCCGAACTTCATCGACAGATGCTCGACCTGCAGGATGGCATCGTTCACGGAGGGGCTCGCGTTCATCAGCCGTGTCCCTCCTTGGTGAAGGACCCGGACACCGCCCTGCGCACCTTGAGGAAGGCTGTCGGCTCGCGGCTGCCGACGAAGCCACGCGGCTTCCACAGCATGACGATGACCATGGCCATGCCGAACAACAGCATGCGATAAAGCTCCGGCGTGAAGTCGGGGCCGAACCCGGGTATGACCTTGATGTTGCCCCAACTCAGGCCGGTCTTGAGGAAATCCAGTTCGCGCAGGATTTCGGTGCCGCCGATCATCACCATGGCGGCGACGGCAATGCCGACCAGCGAGCCCATGCCGCCAAGCACGACGATGGCAAGGATGATCGCCGATTCCAGGAAGACGAAGGATTCCGGGCTGACGAAGCCTTGCCGCGCGGCGAAGAACGAGCCGGCAAAGCCGCCGAACATCGCGCCCGTGGCAAAGGCCGTGAGCTTGGTGGTGGTGGTGTTGATGCCGAGCGAGCGGCAGGCGATCTCGTCCTCGCGCAGCGCTTCCCAGGCGCGGCCGACCGGCAGGCGCCTGAGCCTCACCGTGACGAAGGCGGTCAGCAGGCAGAGTCCAAGGATCAGGTAGTAGAGGAAGATCTTGTAGTAGGCACCGGACTGCGCGATGCCGAGCACCTTGGAGATGTAGTTCGGGTCGGAGACGTTGAACGACATCAGGCCGAAGAACGAGACCTTCGGGATGCCGGAAATCCCGGCCGAGCCGTTGGTCACTTCGCGCCAGTTGATGATCACCAGCCTTATGATCTCGCCGAAAGCGAGCGTCACGATCGCCAGATAGTCACCGCGCAGGCGCAGCACAGGGAAGCCCAGCATCACGCCCCAGAATGCAGCCATCAGGCCGGCGGCGGGCAGCAGGATCCAGAAGGAAAGGCCGTAATGCGTGCCGAGCAGCGCATAGGCATAGGCACCGACGGCGTAGAAGGCGACATAACCTAGGTCCAGCAGGCCGGCCAAGCCAATAACGATATTCAACCCCCAGGCCAGCATCACGTAGATCAGGATCTGGATGCCGAAATTGTCGACATACTTCAGCGAACCCTGGAAACCGGCCGCCATGGACCCGGCATATAGCGCCAGCACCAACACCACGATAATCGGGTAGAGCGCCAGTGCGGTTATGCCCAATGCCGAGAAATGAGAATGAATGAAGGCCCGGAACCGATATATCAGCCAGGCTAGCGCATAGATGATTGCAAGTGCCCGCAGGAACCGCACAAAATCGGAAAGTTCCGGCCCTAAAGCCTCGGTCAGGAAGCCGCTGAGCGCGAGCAGAATAACGGCGACGGCGAGCGCCACGATGAACGCGGGAAGGCGGAAGAATCGCGAAGCCAGGCTGACCGGCAGCAGGCCGGTGGCGACATCGACGATCTTCTGGTTCGCCAGGAAGGGCTGGCCATAGGCGACATAAAGGAAGCGTCCGGCCATGGTGGCGATCACGACGCCGGCGAGCAAGCCCCAGCGCTGCACCAGGATCAGTTCGTTGGAGATGTTCTGGTCGGTCTTCAGGCCGATGAACAGCACGAACAGGCCAAGCGAGATGGCGCCGGCATAGAGCGCTTCGCGAAAAGCGCGCTGGACCGGGGTGGCGACGACGGTGCTTTCCGGAGACACGGTAACCGCCATGATCTCAGACCTTTTCGACTTCTGGCCGGCCGAGAATGCCGGAAGGCAGGAAGATCAGCACGATCGCCAGGATGGAGAAGGCGGCGACGTCCTTGTAGTCGATCGAGAAATAAGCCGACCACATGCTTTCGATGAAACCAATCATCAGCCCGCCGAGCACGGCGCCGGGCAGTGAGCCGATGCCGCCGAGCACCGCGGCAGTAAACGCCTTCACACCGGGCGTAAAGCCGTCGGAAAACACCACCACGCCGTAATACATCAGGAACAACGTGCCGGCGACGGCGGCAAGGGCGGCGCCCATGATGAAGGTGATCGAGATGGTGCGATCGACGTCGACGCCGAGCAGTGCGGCCATCTTGCGATCCTGCTCGCAGGCGCGCTGCGCCCGGCCGAGCGAGGTCTTGTTGACCAGGTACCAGAACACCGCGAGCAGGACTATGGTGACCAGGACGATGATGATCTGCTTCAGCGAGACGCTGATGCCTTCGATGTTGTAGACCGTGGACACCATTGGCGGGACCGGCTTGTTGCGCGGCCCTTGCGTCACCTGGACGAAATTGGACAGCGCAATCGACATGCCGATCGCAGTGATCAGCGGCGCCAGCCGGAATGAACCACGCAAAGGCCGGTAGGCCACCTTCTCGATCGTCCAATTATACAGGCTGGTCAGCAGCATCGCGACGATCATCATGATCAGCAGCGCAACGACGATCGGCAGCGAATAGAACAACGCACCGAGGATAAGGAAAACGATGAGCGCGGTGAAAGCGCCGATCATGAAAATGTCGCCATGGGCGAAATTGATCATGCCGATGATGCCGTAGACCATCGTATAGCCGATCGCTATCAGCCCATAGATCGATCCCAGCGTCAGCCCGTTGATAAGCTGCTGGACAAAATACTGCATGCTGTCGTGGCTCCCCTGGAATGTCGCCCATGCAGACGCATTCCTTTTCGTATTTTCCCTAGTCGTAAAGTGTCGAGCCCGGATTGCAACGTGATTTTTCGATCATTACGCGTGTTTTCGCCGCACGTCGTCCGATTGCCCGTTTTGTTCCCGTCCGCCCCCTGGACCATCGCGGACCCTACCATTGGCCTAACGCAATGTCTTTGACGATTCAATCGCAGCATGCGCCCCATGTCGAAGAAATCGCCGTCAAAATAAGTTGATGGGCGGGATCGTTGCGCCGTCGAAGGCAATCCGTTTGCGCTCTCTGTCTTTCCCTAACGTCAGCGTTTTCTCTATTTGACGACGAAGCCGTGTGCAAACGGGTCGCGGTCGTCGATGAAGATCGTGTTCAATCCAGTCATCCGCGCCCACCCGCCGATCGACGGAATGATTGCCGGCTTGCCGGCGACGGTGACCTCTTTCGCCACCCTGCCCTTGAACAGCGACCCGATGATCGATTCATGAACGAAGTCGTCGCCGACCCCAAGCTTGCCCTTGGCGTGAAGCTGCGCCATCCGCGCCGAGGTGCCGGTGCCGCAGGGCGAGCGGTCGATTGCCTTGTCGCCGTAGAAGACGGCGTTGCGGGCATCGGCTTGCGGGTTGGTCGGCGCGCCGGTCCACAATATGTGCGACAGCTTGTCGATGCCGGGATTCTCCGGGTGGACGAAGGAATATTTCTCGTTGAGCCGCTGCCGCACCACCGGGCTCCAGGCGATCAGCTCGCCGGCCGAATGGTCGGCCATGTCGCGATAGTTCTTTTGCGGTTCGACGATGGCGTAGAAATTGCCGCCGTAGGCGACATCGACGCTGATCTCGCCGAGCCCGGGGCATTCGACCGTCAGTCCCTCGGCATAGAGGAAGGACGGCACATTGGTGATGCGCACCTCCTCGACATAATCGCCGACTTGGCTGTACTCGGCGACGACCACGCCCGCCGGCGTATCCAACCTGAGCACGCCCGGCGTCTTCGGCTTGATCAATCCATTTTCGACGGCAAAGGTCACCGTGCCGATGGTGCCATGGCCGCACATCGGCAGGCAGCCCGAGGTTTCGATGAACAGGATGGCGATGTCGCAATCTTCACGCGTCGGCGGATAGAGGATCGAGCCGGACATCATGTCATGGCCGCGTGGCTCGAACATCAGGCCGGTGCGGATCCAGTCGTATTCGGCCAGGAAATGCGCCCGCCGCTCCATCATCGTCGAGCCGTTGAGCAGCGGTCCGCCGCCGGCGACCAGCCGCACCGGATTGCCGCAGGTGTGGCCGTCTATGCAGAAGAAGGAATGCTTGGCCATGCCGGCTCCCAACTGAATGTCTTCGATCTCAAAATCGTTGCGGGCTGAACGGACCGAGATCGAGCGATGGACTCTGCCCGAGAACGAGCTCGCGGATCAAGCGTCCGGTCGCCGCGGCCTGGGTCAGGCCGAGGTGACCATGACCGAAACCGTACACCACCAACGGCGTTTTTTGCGACTGCCCGATCACCGGCAGCGAATCCGGCAGCGACGGCCGGAACCCCATCCATTCGCGCCCATTGGCCGGATCCAGTCCCGGCAGGAATTTCTGCGCCTTTTCGAGCAGCGCTTTCGAGCGCGCATAATTGGGCGGCCTTTCAAGCCCGCCGAGTTCGACCGCGCCACCGACGCGCAGGCCCGTCTCGAGCGGCGTGATGACGAAGCCATGCCCGGAAAAGATCAATTGCCGCCTTACGTCGAAGGCAGTCTTCGGCAGCGTCGTGTTGTAGCCACGCTCGGTCTCCAGCGGGATTCCGTCGCCGAGATGTCTCGCCAGCAGGTGCGACCAGGCCCCGGCAGCGATGACGAGATGCTTCGCCCGTCGCCTCGTGCCGTCGGCCATGGTCAGGATCGCGCCGTCCTGTCCCGCCTCGACACGCTTGATCCGGGCCCTTTCGAACCCGGCGCCCAACCTCTCGGCATAGGCCCATAACGCCTTTCCAAGCCGCTTGGGGTCGGCGACGGTTTTCCACCCCGGCACGAACGTTCCCTTGACGAAGCGCGGCGACAGACCGGGCTGCAAGGCGGCGAGAGCGCTCCCCTCGACATGGCTGAAGCCGATGCCGAAGCGCTGCCTTGCCGCCCAGCCGGGCAGTGAGGCCTTGAACTCGGCTTCGCTTTCGTAGAGTTCGAGCGAGCCGTCCTCGTGCAGCATCGGCCGTGTGCCGGAACGGTCGAGCAAACCCATCCATTCCGCCTCGGCGAGCTTCATCATCCCGGCCTGTGCGGCAAGGCCGGCTTCATAGCGGTCGCTTCGGCCGGCGCGCCAGAAGCGGACCAGCCAGGGCAGCAGCTTCAGCAGATAGGCGGGTGGGATGCTGAGCGGGCCGAGCGGGTCGGCGAGCCATTTCGGCAGCTGCCTGATCATCCCCTTGTGGGCGAGCGGCAGCACGTCGGAGAAGGCAAAGGCGGCGGCATTGCCGGAACTGGTCTCCTCGCAGATCCCCGTCCGATCGAAGATCGTGACGTTTCGCCCCGCCTCGGCCAGAAATGCGGCAGCGCAGATGCCGATAATGCCGCCACCAATGATGGCGACATCGAGCGTAGCATTGTCATTCATTGCCATGCGCCGCGCTGCACATCTGCAAACACCCTCGAAGGCACTGGATCAGAATGCCGGCAGTTGCGGCCGCACGGCCAGCGCATCCCTGACGACCTTTTCGACTGCCTTGCGCCGCTCGCCCGACAATGGCTGGCGCGGCATGCGCACGCGGTCGTTGGTGTTGATCGCCAAGACTTCGGCGAGTTTGATGTTCTGCACCAGATAGGTCGAGACGTCGAGGTCGAGCAGCGGCCGGAACCAGCGGTAGATCTTCAACGCCTCCTCGCGGCGGCCCTGTCTCATCAACTGATAGATGGCGACGGTCTCGCGCGGGAACGCGGTGACCAAGCCCGCCACCCAGCCGATGGCGCCGACCGACAGCGCCTCAAAGGCGAGATTGTCGACGCCGGTGAACAAGTCGTAGCGGTCGCCGAGGCGGTTGATGATCTCGGTCGAGCGGCGGATGTCGTCTGAGGACTCTTTTATGGCGACGAAGCGCTGGTCCTTGGCCAACTCCTCCATCTGGTCGACGGTGACATCGACGCGATAGGCAAGCCGGTTGGAGTAGATCATCACCGGCAGGTCGCCGGCCGCGGCGACGGCGCTGAGTGCCGCGACCGTCTCCTCGGCATTGGTATGGTAGATCGGGCTCGGCACCACCATCAAACCGTTGGCGCCTTCCTTGGCGGCGCGGCGTGCGATCGCCGCCGCCTCGCGTGTACCGGCCTCGTTGACCGTCAACAGCACCGGTTTTTTGCCGGCGATCTTCTGGGCGGTCTTCAGCACCGCGATCTTCTCGTCATGCGACAGCATCGGGCCTTCGCCGAGCGACCCGCAGACGATGATGCCGTCACAGCCGGCCTCCATCTGCAGCGCAAAGCAGCGCTCCATCTCGGCATGGTCGAGGCCGTCGCCCTCGGTGAATTTGGTCGTAACGGCGGGGAAGACTCCGGCCCACATGTCGATCGCTCCATCTGATATATCAGTCGTATATTTCTTAAGAAGCCGGCTGTCAACGTTGAATCTGATATGATATATCAACAATATATCAGGAGATGGCGCATTGGTATATGACAGCCCGGGCTCCGAACCGGCAACTGCGAAGGCCTACCGCAGGCTCGAGCACATGATCGTAACTCTCGAGCTGGCGCCGGCGAGCTTCATCACCGAGGGGGCGCTGATCGACAGGCTCGGCCTCGGCCGCACCCCGGTTCGCGAAGCGATCCAGCGGCTGGCTTGGGAGGGGCTGCTCGAGGTCCGGCCGCGCGCCGGCATTGCCATTGCCCCGCTGCACCCCGGCGACTGGCTGCGTGTCCTCGACGCCCGCCGTGGCGTCGAGGTGGTGCTTGCCCGCTCGGCCGCTCGCTTCGTCACCCGCGAGGCCGCCGACCTGTTCCATGACGCTGCCCTTGCCATGCAAAAGGCGGTGATTTCGGAAAATGTGTTTTACTTCATCCAGGCCGACAAGGCGCTTGACGAGGCGCTGGCGCTGGCTGCCGACAACCCGTTCGCCGCGCGCCTGGCGGCGCCCTTGCAAACCCACAGCCGCCGTTTCTGGTTCCGCTACAAGGCCGATACCGGCTTGGCCGAATCCGCCGAGCATCATGTCGCGCTGATCCGCTCGATCCTAGCCGGCGACGAGGAGGCCGCGGCCAAGGACGCCAAGCGCCTGATGGCACTTTTGCGCGGCCATGCCGAGGCAGCTGCCACACGCTGAGCCTGTCATTTCGTCATGCGCCCTGGCCGGGCAGGGCTATCACGTTTTCCCAATTGTCGCCGGCCGCGACGATGCAGCTTCTGCCGGCGATATCGGTGACGACGATACTCCAGGTTCCGGTCTCGGCGACAAAGACTTCCATGACCGCCTCATGACCGATCAGCCCCAAAGCAAACTGCCTTTCCTGGAACTTCTCGCTCAAATGGGCGACGAGCTCGCCATGTTCAACGCAGTATTGATATTGCGCGCTTGCGGTGTTCGTACCCACCGCCAATGCGCCAGCAAGAACCAGGGTTTTCACCCATCCCAACAGCGATTTGTGTGCCATAGGGCACCTCCTTTGCCATCACGTTCCGGCAAAGGAGGGGTTTGACAGCCTCACTTTGCCGGAGCGATCCAGGCCGGTTCCGACGTCATCATCATCGCGTCGTTCCTTTCTGTGTTCCGGTCTGCCATCGGTGGGAACGATTCTAGATGTTCCCATTATGTTCCCGATATATGGTATCGGCAACGGAAAAGCGCAAGCAGGCGCCCAAGCGGGCGCCTGCAGATCCGTTTTACGGTTGTCGCCGAAAGAATGGGCCACCAGGCTGCGCGGCCATGCGAGGCCGCTGCTACGCGCGAGCGTGGAACCTCATCAGGTGCCTGGCAGCGCCGCTGTCGTCATCGCGCTCTCCCAGCCTTCGCCGACTGAAATCACGCAGCTTTGGCCTTTTGTGTCGCTGGCGAGGATGGTCCATGTGCCCTTGTCGGAAACGAAGACTTCAAGCACTACATTCGGATTGACGACGCCGACCGCACTCGGGTTTTCATGAAACTTCTCGCCGAGCGCCTTCACCATATCGGCGCGTGCCGCACATTGCTCGGCAGCCATTGCCGGGACGGCGGAAAGGGCCATCGCAGCGCAAGCTGCAGTCGCCATGAGACGTGTCATCTGACACCTCCTTTGCGCCGGACGATATCCCCGGAGCCGTCACCAGCGCCGTTGGTTGATCTGCCAGCGTCTGCTTCGCGGCAGGACTGCAACCTAAGAAGATTGCTGCCTTCTTGGTTCCATCACATTAGTGTTCATGCCGATGAAGACCGCGACGAAAAAAAGGCCCGGGTCGAGCCCAGGCCTTCTTTTTCCGAGATCTGGATCAGTTCATCGTCGGGATGACGAATTCGGCGCCATCCTTCACGCCGGCCCGCGCGCCCGAAGCCGAAGGCGAGGACGCGCAGACAGAAAACCGTCCGGCTAATTCATCGTCGGAATGACGAACTCGGCGCCGTCCTTCACGCCGGCCCGCGAGCGCCCGAAGCCGAAGGCGAGGACGCGCAGACAGAAAACCGTCCGGCTAATTCATCGTCGGGATGACGAATTCGGCGCCATCCTTCACGCCGGCGCCCGAAGCCGAAGGCGAGGACGCGCAGACAGAAAACCGTCCGGCTAATTCATCGTCGGAATGACGAATTCGGCGCCATCCTTCACGCCGGACGGCCAGCGCGACGTCACCGTCTTGGTCTTGGTGTAGAAGCGGAACGCGTCCGGCCCGTGCTGGTTGAGGTCGCCGAAGGAGGACGCCTTCCAGCCGCCAAACGTATAGTAGGCGATCGGCACCGGGATCGGCACGTTGATGCCGACCATGCCGACCTGGACCCGCGAGGCGAAGTCGCGCGCCGCATCGCCGTCGCGGGTGAAGATAGCGACACCATTGCCCATCTCGTGCTCGTTGGCGAGCCTGATCGCGTTCTCGTAGGTCGGTGCGCGCACCACCGACAGCACCGGCCCGAAGATCTCTTCCTTGTAGATGCGCATGTCGGCGGTCACATTGTCGAACAGGCAGCCGCCCATATAGTAGCCGTTCTCGTAACCCTGCATGGAAAAGCCGCGTCCATCGACGACCAGCTTGGCGCCTTCCTTGACGCCGGTGTCGACATAGGACTTGACCCGCTCCAGCGCCTGCGCCGTGACCAGCGGGCCGAAATCGGCGGAAGAATCCGTCGACGGACCGACCTTCAGGCTCTCGACGCGCGGCACCAGTCTTTCCATCAGCCGGTTGGCGGTGTCGTTGCCGACCGGGACGGCCACCGAGATCGCCATGCAGCGCTCGCCGGCCGAGCCGTAGCCGGCGCCGATCAGCGCGTCGACGGTCTGGTCCATGTCGGCATCCGGCATGATGATCATGTGGTTCTTGGCGCCGCCGAAGCACTGCACGCGCTTGCCGGCCGCGCAGCCGCGCGAGTAGATGTACTGGGCTATCGGCGTCGAGCCGACGAAACCGATGGCCTTGATTTCGGGATCGTCGAGGATGGCGTCGACCACTTCCTTGTCGCCGTTGACGACATTGAGGATGCCCGCCGGCAGGCCGGCCTCGATGAACAGTTCGGCAATGCGCATCGGCACGCCCGGGTCGCGCTCGGACGGCTTGAGGATGAAGGCATTGCCGCAGGCGATGGCCGGCGCGATCTTCCACAGCGGGATCATCGCCGGAAAATTGAACGGCGTGATGCCGGCGACGACGCCGAGCGGCTGGCGCATCGAATAGACGTCGATGCCGGGGCCGGCGCCATCGGTGAACTCGCCCTTCATCATGTGCGGCGCACCGATGCAGACCTCGACCACTTCGAGGCCGCGCTGGATGTCGCCCTTGGCGTCGGCGATGGTCTTGCCGTGTTCGCGCGCCAATATCTCGGCCAGCGCGTCATACTCCTTGGCGACCAGCTCGAGGAACCGCATCAGGACGCGCACGCGCCGCTGCGGGTTGGTCGCCGCCCAGCCGGGCTGTGCCGCCTTGGCGTTTTCGACCGCCGCGCGCAATTCCGCCTGCGAAGCCAGCGCCACCGTGCCGCGCACCGTGCCGTCCATCGGCTGCATGACGTCCTGCTTGCGGCCGCTGGTTCCGGCGACGCGCTTGCCGCCGATGAAATGACCGTATTCGATCATGGTCTCTCTCCCTGGTTCGTGATGAGGCATTGTCCGCCTTTGCGCGAGCGATGGCAACGCGAGCGAAAACGCAACCGTTGTGCGGCAAATAGAGTGCGGTGGGTGTCTGTGCATCAAATGGCGCAAATGATAGGGAGTGTACTCCTATCGCTTGGATTGCTGAGTTGAGTTTCTTCACACCCCCCTCTGTCCTGCCGGACATCTCCCCCAACAAGGGGGGAGATTGGCGGCTTCGGCCTTACCGCCCTCTTTGCGACGTTGAAGATTTGGCGAAAGCCGACCCGACTTCCGATCTCCCCCCTTGCGGGGGAGATGGCCGGCAGGCCAGAGGGGGGTGGGGGCGGGAACGCGGCGCTCCCTATCGAAACGGACCATCCCGATGAACTGGGATGATGCCCGCATCTTCCTTGCCGTGGCGCGGGCCGGTCAGATCCTCGGCGCCGCCAGGCGGCTGGAGCTTAATCACGCGACCGTCTCGCGCCGCATCGCCGCCCTCGAGGATGCGCTCAGGACAAAACTGTTTCGCCGGCTTACCACCGGCAGTGAGCTGACGCCGGCGGGCGAGCGTTTCCTCGAGATCGCCGAACGCATGGAGGGCGACATGATCGCCGCGCGCTCGACTGTTTCAGGCGAAGGCGACGACGTCTCGGGCACCGTGCGGATCGGCGCGCCGGACGGTTTTGGCGTCGCCTTCCTGGCCAGGCGCCTCGGCGCGCTGACCGCTCTGCACCGTGAACTCACCATCCAGTTGGTGCCGGTACCACGCTCCTTCTCTTTGTCACGGCGCGAGGCCGACATTGCCATCACCGTCGAGCGGCCGACGGAAGGCCGCCTGGTGGCGGGAAAGCTGGTCGACTACACGCTCGGCCTGTTCGCGTCGCGTGCCTACGCCGACACCCATGGCTTGCCCGGAAGCGCCGCCGAGCTAGGGCAGCATACGCTGATCGGCTACGTGCCGGATCTGATCGTCAGTCCCTCGCTCGACTACGCGGCCGAATTCAGCGCCGACTGGCGCACCAGCTTCGCCATTTCCTCCGCGCTCGGCCAGGCCGAAGCGGTGCGTTCCGGCGCCGGGATCGGCATACTGCACACCTTCGTTGCCCGCTCGATGCCGGAGTTGGTGCCCCTCGATATCGTCGCACCCATCCGCCGCGCCTACTGGCTGGTCTATCACGAATCGGTCAGGCCGCTGCGCCGCGTCCAGGTCGTCTCGAGCTTCATCACCAAGGCCGTCGAACGGGACAGGAGTTTGTTCGCGTGAAGCCTATCGGCCGGCGGCTGTCTTGAGCTGCCGGGGGTCTTACTTGGCGTATCGTCCCGGCCCGAGATCGCCGACGTCGATGTCCGGCACCCGGTTGGAGATGATGTCGGCTAGAACCTTAGCCGAGCCGCAGGCCATGGTCCAACCGAGTGTGCCATGGCCGGTATTGAGATAGAGATTGGAGAAATCGGTGCGGCCGATCAGCGGCGGCCCGTCCGATGTCATCGGCCGCAGCCCGCACCAGAAGGTCGCCGATCGCATGTCGCCGCTGCCCGGAAACAGGTCGCCGACCGAATGTTCGAGCGTGCGGCGCCGTGATTCGTGCAGCCGCAGGTCGAAGCCGGAAATCTCCGCGGTACCGCCGACCCGGATACGGTCGCCGAGCCGGGTGATCGCTACTTTGTAGCTCTCGTCCATCACGGTCGAGACCGGTGCGGCGGCGGCGTCCTTGATCGGCAGGGTGATCGAATAGCCCTTGACCGGGTAGACCGGGATGGGCCGCTTCAGCATGCGCATGAACCGCGCCGAATAGCTGCCCATCGCCATCACATAGGCATCAGCGACCATCCAGCCCTTGCTGGTGCTGATGTTGGTGATGCGATCGCGCTTCTTGACGACGCGCCGTATCTCCGTGTGGTACTCGAAAGTGACGCCGCGTGCCGCGCAAAGCTCGGCAAGCCTGTCGGTAAACATCTTGCAGTCGCCGGTTTCGTCGCCGGGCAACCGCAGGCCACCGACGAATTTTTCGCGCACGCCAGCCAGCGCGGGTTCGGCCGCAATGCACCCGTCGGGATCGAGGACCTCGTAAGGGACGCCATAGGTCTTCAGCACCTCGACATCGCCGCCGACGCCGTCGAGCTGCTTTTGCGTTCGGAAAAGCTGCAGCGTGCCCTTGGCGCGTTCGTCATAGGCGATGCCGGTCGCCTCGCGCAGCGCCTTCAGCGTGTCGCGGCTGTACTCGGCCAGCGGCACCATGCGCGCCTTGTTCAGCGCGTAGCGTTCAGCCGTGCAATTGCGCAGCATCTTCACCAGCCATATGCACATATGCGGATCGAGGGCCGGTCGCACCACCAGTGGACCGTGCTTCATCAAAAGCCATTTGATGGCCTTCAGCGGAACGCCGGGCCCGGCCCAGGGCGAGGCATAGCCGGGCGAGATCTCGCCGGCATTGGCAAAGCTGGTTTCCAGCGCCGGGCCTTTCTGGCGATCGATCACCGTCACCTGATGACCGGCCTCGGCAAGAAAATAGGCGGTGGTGACCCCGATCACGCCGCCGCCCAGCACGAAGATCTTCATCGTTTGGTTCTCCGCGGCGGCATCTCGTCGGGATTCGAGACCGGGATCATCGCCGCCTTCTGTCTGCCGGATTCTGTGGCGTCAGCCAAGTGCCGATGCTCAGGGAAAAGACATGCGTGAGGACAACAAGCTTGCGTCCTAGCGATTCACATAGCGCCGGTGGAAACGGTGGCCGAGGCTGGTCAAGACCTCATAGCCGATAGTGCCGGCCTGGCTGGCTACCTGGTCCACCGTCTGCGACGACGGCCCGATCAGTTCAACGAGGTCGCCGGCCTTCAGCTTGCCGGGCGGCAGTGCGGAAATGTCGAGGATGATCGTATCCATCGAAATCCGGCCGACGAAGGGCAGCCGCACATTTTCGAACCAGGCAGCGGAAGCGGCGCGACGATGCCAGCCATCGCCGTAGCCGAGCGAAATCGTCGCCGCGGCAAGCGGGGCCTTGGTATGGAAAGTGTGGCCGTAGCCGACACCGGCGCCGGCCTCCAGCACCCGCATCTGGATGACCTTGGCCTGCAATCGCACCACCGGCAGCATCGGATTGTCCTTCGCCGGCGTCGGATTGATGCCATAGAGAGCGGCACCCGGACGAACGAGATCGTAGTGATAGCGCTGCCCGAGAAAAATGCCCGATGAATTGGCAAGCGAAGCCGACGCTTCCGGCAGCATCCGGCGCAGCCGTTCGAATTCCAGCCGCTGCCGCTCGTTGGCCGGTTGCTCGGGTTCGTCGGCGCAGGCGAGATGGCTCATCACGAAGGTCAGTTCGACACCGTCGAAGGCCTGTGGATCCCGCGCGACTGCCTTCACCTCGGACGGCGTCATGCCGAGCCGCGACATGCCGCTGTCGACCTGGAGGGCGGCCGGCAGCTTACGGCCCACCCGTCCGGCCATTTCGCGCCATGCCGCGAGTTGGCTGGCGCTGTTGAGTACGCTGCAAAGCCCTGCTGCAACCGCTTCCCTTTCCGCACCCGGCGGAATGCCGTTCAGCACATAAATGGCTGGGTCTGAGCCGAGCGCCTTGCGCAGCAAGATGCCGCCGGCCAAATGCGCAACAAAGAAGGTATTACAGCCCTCAGCCATCAGTGCCGCCGCCACCGGTGCCGCGCCAATCCCGTAACCGTCGGCCTTGACCACTCCAGCACAGCTGACGCCGCCCAGCCGCGCCTTCAGCCGCCGGTAATTCTCACGGATGGCGCCGAGATCGATGGTCAGGATTGCCCCCGCCGCCGCTTCGCTGATCGGCTCGCTCGGGGCGCCAGCCTGCCGTGGAGCAACGGCCTGCGGAAGAGATTTGCTGGAGATGTCGTTCATGCCGACCTGTTTTAGCGGAAGGCCAGTGGCTACGCCACCAAATGCCGGAACGCTGCCACCACGTCTTCGTAGACCTTGCGCTTGAACGGCACGATCAGGCCCGGCAATTCCAGCATCGGCCGCCACGCCCACCGGTCGAACTCGGCCTTGTGGCCACCCGGTGGCGGATTGATCGCGATCTCGCTTTCGTCACCGTGGAAGCGGAAGGCAAACCATTTCTGCGTCTGGCCGCGATACCGTCCCTTGAAGGCGACGCCGACCAGATGCGCCGGCAGGTCGTAGTTGATCCAGTGCGGCGCCTCGGCCAGCAGCGACACCGAGCGCATGCCGGTCTCTTCGTAGAGTTCGCGCGCCGCCGCGGGCAGCGGCTCCTCGCCATCGTCGATGCCGCCCTGCGGCATCTGCCAGAGCTGCGTCGTTCCAGCGAATTCGCTGTCCGGCTCGGCAATGCGACGGCCGACCCAGACCAGGCCGTCGCCATTGAGGACCATCACCCCTACGCAGGGCCGGTAGGGCAGTGTCTCGGCGTCAACGAGCTTGTTCTTTGCCATCTCAGCCTTTTTCCGGATCTATGGCC
Source organism: Mesorhizobium sp. M0136 (assembly GCF_040322515.1). Lineage (NCBI taxonomy): Bacteria > Pseudomonadati > Pseudomonadota > Alphaproteobacteria > Hyphomicrobiales > Phyllobacteriaceae > Mesorhizobium > Mesorhizobium sp. M0136. Next base: position 84,158 of record NZ_JAMYTP010000014.1, on the reverse strand, counting down.
ACCGCCGAAATCGGCACGATCTCGATGCCGCGCTTCTTGGCCTCGGTCACCCAGGAAGACACGGTATCCACCGTCAGGTCGAAAGCCGAGCCGATGCCGACGGCAAACCCTTTCGCCCGCGCCGTCGCTTCCAGCCCATCCAGTTTCTTCAATATGGCGCCGCGGTCCTGCACCGCGTCGATCGCCGTATCGCCGCCGACGAACGGCACGCCGTCCTTCAGCGCCAATTCGGGTGCCAGGCTGCGCGCTGAGGAACCGTCATCGACATAGGCGAGGCCACGCTTGCCAAGCTCGGCCATCAATGGCCCCATTGCCGTCGCGTCGGCCGAAAAGCGGGCGCCCATATAGTTCATGACGCCGGTGTAGTTGGTCGTTCGCGACAGCGCCCAGCGTAAATTCTTCAAATTCTCGTCCGGCGTCGCAGCCACGGTCAGCGTGTTGCGGCCGGGATTGACGTTCGGATAGTCGAACGGCTCGAGCGGCACCTGCATGATGACCTCATGGCCGCCCTGCCGCGCCACCTGCATCCAGCGGCCGATGCTGTTGCCTTGCGGCGCGAAGGCCAGCGTCACCTCCGCCGGCAGCTTGGCGATGGCTGCCTGCGTGCCGGTCTGCGACACGGCAAGACCGCCGATGACGAGCGCCACGCGTGCACCGCGTGCGCCGGACCACGGCCGTGCATAGACATCGAACGGGCGCCGGCCGTCGGCGGCGCGGATCGGCAGCGGACCGGTCTCGCTGGCCTCGATCAGTGCCTTGTCGGGAATGTGCGCGATCCTGAGGTTCTGGCCGATCGTCGAAGGGTCGCGGATGACGATGGCCGCCTCGGGTGGACCATCGCCCTCCTCGGTCTGGACATGGATGATCTGCGGACCGCCCGTCTTCGGCCCGCTTATGTTGGCCCCGCTTGCGTTGCTTGGCGCTGCCGTTTCGGGCGTCGCCTTGGCTGGCGCCGCGGCGGTATCCGCCGCCGCCGGCGTTTTCGGCGTCGAGACCGCTACTTCCTGCAGCTTCCGGAACGGCTTGTCGCGCAAGGCGATCGCGCTGGAGACGCCGACCACCGACAGCACGACAAGCGCGGCGGCGACCGCACCGGCGCTGATCCCGCTGCCCGAGCGCGACGGCCGGATCGCCTGTCCGAGAGGTCGTTCTATGTCCTTGCCGATATCAGCCAAGCCCGCACCCCCGGCGTGCATCCCCGAAGTAAAACCTTCTCCGGAGGCGCAAGATCCAAAATGTCGGCGCGTCCCCTTGCTTCACTGGACGCGCAGCATGCCGGCCGCAGCCCCGAATCAAACTGCCGGAGCCTCGCGGCCCCGGCAGCATCGCATCGCTTCGCTCAGGCAGCCAGACCCGTTTGGCCCGGCTTGCCCGCCCTTACTGGTTCAACACGGCCTTTTGCGGATTCGGCGGGAACGCCGGATCGGTCTTCTGGCCGCGCAGCAGCTGCTCGGCATAGATGAGCTGCAAATCGTCCTTCGGCTCCGGCGGCACATAGGCTGCCGAACCCGAACCGGTCGTGCCTTCGTCGGCGCCCTTGATATGGCCCTTGAGGTCGGATTCGCCGCGCGTCAGATCCCTGCCCTGCAGTTCCGCCGGCAGCGGCTGGTCGACCTTGATGTCGGGCGTGATGCCCTTGCCCTGGATCGACTTGCCGGACGGCGTGTAATAGAGCGCCGTCGTCAACCGCAGCGCCCCGTTCTCGCCAAGCGGGATGATGGTCTGCACCGAACCCTTGCCGAAGGACTGCGTGCCGACCACCGTGGCGCGGCGCAGATCCTGCAGCGCGCCGGCGACGATTTCCGAGGCACTGGCCGAGCCGCCATTGACGAGCACGATCAGCGGCTTGCCGCCGATGTCGTCGCCGGCCCGTGCGTCGAAGCGGGTGACGTCCTTCGGATCGCGGCCGCGCGTCGAGACGATCTCGCCACGGTCGAGGAAGGCATCCGACACGCTCACCGCCTGGTCGAGCAAACCGCCCGGATTGAGGCGCAGGTCGAGCACGTAGCCCTTGAGCTTGTCGTTCGGCACCTGCTTCTTGATGGTGTCGATGGCATTCTCGAGGTCGTCATAGGTCTTTTCGGTAAAGGAGGTGATCTTCATGTAGCCGATGTCGTTTTCGACCCGGAACTTGACCGCCTTGACCTTGATGATGTCGCGCACGACGGTCAGTTCGATCGGCTTGTCGGCGCCCTGGCGCAGGATGGTGAGCTTGATCGGCGTGTTGACCAGCCCGCGCATCTTCTCGACGGCGTCGTTGAGCGTCAGGCCGCGAACCTCCTCGCCGTCGATCTTGGCGATATAGTCGCCGGCGAGCACACCAGCCTTGGCGGCCGGAGTATCGTCGATCGGCGTGATCACCTTGACCAGGTCGTTCTCCATGGTGACCTCGATGCCGAGGCCGCCGAACTCGCCCTTGGTTTGAACGCGCATGTCCTGCGCTTCTTCGGCGTTCATGTAGGAGGAGTGCGGGTCGAGCGAGGACAGCATGCCGTTGATGGCATTTTCAACCAGCGACTTGTCGTCGGGCGGCGTCACATAATTCGCCCGCACCCGTTCGAAGATATCGCCGAAGATCGCCAGTTGCTTATAGGTCTCGGAGCCCGCAGCCTTCGCCGTCGAGCCGGGCGCGCCATAGACCAGGCTCATCGCCGATGCACCCATCAGCGCACCGGCAAACAGAAGCGACAGTTTCCGCATCATTCACGTCCTTCCAGAAAAACGGTCCGCCCACCATGGGGCCGGATCGACGGGTTTTCCATCCTTGCGGAACTCGACATAGAGCTCCGGCGTGGCATTTCCATTCTTCGATGCCGAGGTGCTCGCCACCCGGGCCTCTCCCATCGCGCCGACCGGCTCACCTGCGAGCACCGACTGGCCAGACGCGACGCTGATTCTGCTCATCCCCGCCAGGACGACATGATAGCCGTCACCCGCATTCAGGATCAAGAGTTGACCGTAAGAGCGGAAAGGCCCCGCATAAAGCACATTTCCATCCGCCGGTGCTGTGACGATGGCTCCCGATTGTGTCGCAACCATGTCACCGAGCATCACCGCGCCGTTACCGTCGTTGGCGCCGAAGCGCCGCTTGATCCTGCCGGTGACCGGCAGCGCGATCTGCCCTTGCAGCGCGGAAAACGGCGCGGCAGCGGTGAGCCTGTTGCTCTCCGGCACCGGCAGCGAGGCCAATTCCGTCGACGCCGCAGCCGATGCCGGGCCCTTGTCGGCGTCGGCCGTCTTTTGCTCGGCTGCCTTGGCCGCATCCGCCGCCTTGCGGGCCCTATCGGCCTCGAGCGAGGCGATCAGTTCTTTCAGGCTGCCGGCCTTGGCCGCCAACGTCGCGGACCGCTGCTTTTCGGCGGCCAGCGCGGTTTGCGTATCGGCGGCGAGCTTCTGCTTGGCTTCGAGCAGCATGCCGAGCCGCTTTTTTTCCGCCGCCTGCTCGCCGATCGCTGCCGTCAGCCGCGCCCGCTCGGCCTCGATCGAGGCCGTCACCCGCGACTGCTCTTTGAGGTCGGCCAGCAACATGTCGGTCTGCTGGCGCAGTTCCGGCACCACGGCACCGAGCAGGATGGCGCTGCGCACCGACGACAATGCGTCCTCCGGCTTGACCAGGATCGCCGGCGGCGGGTTGAGCCCCATGCGCTGCAGCGCGCCGAGCACTTCGGCCAGAACGTCGCGTCTGGCGGCCAGTGAGGCGCGGATCTTCTGCTCCTGCGCCTTAAGCCCTTCCAGCTTGCCGCCAATGTCCTCGATGTCCTGGCCGAGCTTCTGCTCGGTCATCGCCGACTGGATCAGCGCCGCGGTGATCGAGGCGTGGTCCTTCTTGACCGCCGCGATGTCGGCGGCGAGCTTGGCCAGCCGCTCGGACGACAGCGTGATCTCTTTCGATACTTTTTCGTATTCGGCGCGGCTCTGGTCCGGGTCGGGCGCCAGGTCGAGCGTGTTCTCAGCCCGCGCGACGCCGAGCGAAAGCGCGATCGCCGCCACGGCGATGCCGTAGCGCACGCGCCAGGAGCCCGTTCGTGATTTCCAGTCTTCAGACATTGAAGCCTAACTCTATGCGCGGCTTCGTTAACGAACCATCAACCATGTTCGAGCCCCGGCCGCCATCCGCAAACCCCATGAGCCCAAACTCTTGATGAGCATTGGGGCAAAAATCCGGGCGGCTGGCATCAATTCGCCGACCGAGCCGACTTCATGAACGATGGTAGGGGTGGCCGGAAAGGATCGTGGCCGCCCGGTAAAGCTGCTCGCCCAGCATTACGCGGACCAGCTGATGCGGCCAGGTCAACGCACCGAGCGACACCGTCAGATCAGCCAGGTCGCGCAGCGACTGGTCATGGCCGTCGGCGCCGCCAATGGCGATCACCAGCGCCTTGCGCCCGCCATCGCGCAGCGAGCCTATGCGGCCGGCGAAATCCTCGGAGGAAAGGTTCTTGCCGCGCTCATCCAGCAGCACCAGCGCCGTGCCCGGTTGCAAGTGCGTCTGCAGCTTCTGGCCTTCCTCGCGCCGGCGCTCATTGGCCGTCTGCGCGCGGCCTTCGGCAATCTCGATGATCCCGGCGAATTCGAGGCCTACGGCAGGACCGCTCTTGGCAAAACGCTCGAAATAGCGATCGGCCAACTGCTTCTCGGGGCCGGCTTTCATTCGGCCCACGGCATGAACGGTAATCTTCATCCCTGCCTCGAAGAGCCGCTGATGCATGTCTGACAACGACATGCATCAAGACGAGTACGGCTCAGTGGAGGGTCTCCTCCTCGAGATCGGGCGCCTGCCACATCTTTTCGAGATTGTAGAAGTCGCGGACCTCGGGACGGAAGACATGGACGATGATGTCGCCCGAATCGATCAGGACCCAGTCGGCGCCAGCCAGCCCCTCGACGCGCGCCGTGCCGAGCCCGGCATCCTTGAGCGCCTTGAGGAGGTGATCGGCGACAGCCGAGACATGACGGTGCGATCGGCCCGATGCGACGACCATGTAGTCGCCGAGGCTCGATTTTCCCTGAATGTCGATTGAGACGATGTTTTCGGCCTTGGAGTCTTCCAGACTGTCAAGGACTGTCTTGATGGCGCGGGACACGGCGTCGTTTACGCTGATCCCGGCCGGCGAAGGCACGATGTCGGCCTTCTTCCGAAGTGCTGTTCTCAGTGTATTTCCTTTCGCAGCAAGAACAACCAAATCACCTTCAAAATCAGGTGACACTGCTTAGATAGGCAGAGTTAGGTTGCAGTTTCAAGACACCGCTCGCAAGCAGGCGCCCGGCAGCGGCCGAATATGCGGCTTTCCGAGCGAGAAAATCGGAACCGCCTCGCCCCGCAGCGGTTATCGGCTCATCCACGAACCGGAATCCCGACATGCCGATCGATCCCCAGAACGCCCTCCTCACCGTGCAATCCGGCCTGGCGCAACTCAGCACGCTGATCGTCTCCTACTCGCTTTCGGCGGTCGGCGCCGTCATCCTGCTGGTCATCGGCTACATCGTCGCCGGCCTCGCCGAGCGTTCGATCTATGCCGGCCTCGGCCATATCCATGGCTTCGACGAAACGCTCCGCCATTTCTTCTCGCAGGTCGTCCGATACGCCATCCTCGGGCTGGTCGTGATCATGGTTCTCGGCCAGTTCGGCGTGCAGACCGCTTCGATCATTGCCGCCATCGGTGCCGCCGGCCTGGCCATCGGCTTGGCGCTGCAAGGCACGCTGCAGAACATTGCCGCCGGCATCATGCTGCTGGCGCTGCGGCCGTTCCGCATCGGCGAATATGTCGAGGTCGGCGCCATATCCGGCACCGTCGAGGAGATCGGCCTGTTCGCTACAACGCTGCGGACGGTCGAAGGCGTCTACGTGCTTGCACCCAACTCGACCCTGTGGAACCAGCCGGTCCGCAACTTCACCCGCAACGGTGTGCGTCGCGGCGACATCACGCTCGGCATCGGCTCGTGGAACGACATCGATTTCGCGCAAAAGACCATGCTTGGCGTTGCCGCCGCCGACCGGCGTGTCAGGCGGCAGCCTGCGCCGATCGCCTTTGTCGCGACCGTCGGCGACAGCACCGTCGCCATCACCTTGCGCTACTGGACGGCGGCTGCCGACTTCTTCGCCACCCAGATCGACCTTACCAAGAGTGTCAAGCAGGCGTTCGATGCCGAGGGCCTTTCGGTCCCGGCGCCGGCACCGAAAGCGCCGCAGGCGGATGCCTCAGCCACACGGCAATAGAGCATTTGAAGCCAGCTGGAGGGTGTTCAAATTTCTTCGCGCCCGCGTTGACCTTCGGGCGCGAAGGCGAGATCGACGGGCAACGGCGCCTGCGCCGTCATCGGCGCGAAACTGCCGGTCTCGGTGGCAGGCACGGGCCGCACCATGACGACTCGCCAAAGAACGAACAGGCAGTACGCGGCGGCAATGACGATTGCCACATAGATGAAGGCCTGCGTGCCATAGACGGCGGAAAGCCCGGTCACGATGCCGGGGACGACGAAGCCGGACAGCGACCAGGCGAACAAAAGCGAGCTCGACAGCGCCACCATGTCGTCCTTGCCGGCGCGATCGCCGGCATGGGCGCTGGCCAGAGAGTAGATCGATTCCGAGGCGCCGTCCCAGACCACGTAGATGACGAGCAGCGCCACCAGCGCGCCGCCGTCGAAACCGAGGGCAAACAGGCCCGCCGCGGCGGCAAGCGCCGACGCCGCGATCAGCACGAAGCGCCGGTCAGTGCGGTCGGAAATCCAGCCGAGCGGGATCTGCAGGATCAGCGTGCCGACCGGCATTGCCGAAAGCAGCAAAGCGACGTCGGCCTGGCCGTAGCCCTTGGCCGTGGCATGGATCGGCGCAAAGCCCGAGATCGTCATCGACAGGCCGCCGACGGCAAGCATGCCGGCAACGCCCACCGGCGAGATCCGCCAGGCGCGGCCGAGCGCCACGGACGCCGCTTGCGGCGCCGGTGGCTGCGCGAGCCGCGTCAGCCCGACGGGAAGGATCGACAGTGCGGTGAAGGCAATGCCGATCAGCGGCGCGTCGGCCGCGCGGATATCGATCAACGCCAGCGTCGAATAGCCGACGCCGAGTCCGGCGACATAGGCAACGTAGAAGATAGCCATGACCCGGCCGCGGATGGCGTTGGCAACGACATCGTTCAGCCAGCTCTGCGCGACGATGAACAGGCCGCAAATGGCAAAGCCGTAGAGCGCCCGTGCAGCGATCCACGGCAAGGGATGCGGCCCGGCGCCGACCGCGGCGTTGGACAGCACGATGAGTGCCGACAGCACCATGAACACGCGGGCATGGCCGACACGCCGCACCAGCGGCCCGGTCAGGATGCAGCCGGCGAGGCCGCCAGCCGAAAGGCCGGTGACGATCAGCCCCGCCCAAGTCGGATCGAAGCCCGCGGCGCCGAGCCGGACTGGGATATAGGCGAACATGAGGCCATTGCCGACGGCGATCAGCGCCATCGACAAGAGGATACTGGCAATGGCGATCGACGGGGCCGGCTGCCCTAGACCGTTCTTGTCCTGGTCGCGCTCGAGAATCGTCATGACCGAGGATCGCCCATCAAGCTGGTCAAGGCAGCGGCAAAAGCGACATCAGCGGTCTTGCCTTCCGTGTTGGCTCAGCCCCTTGCTACCTTGCGGATCGCGCTCGACGACAGCGACGAACGAGGGCCGTGGATGAAGGTCCAGGCCGGCGCGTCCATGCGGGCGAGCCGCGGCGCGTCGCCCTCGTCTACGCGGGCATAGTCGAACGTCTTGGCGACCACAGACGACAGGAACGACAGTGTCGCGCCCGGCCGGTCGACCACCGCGATCGGGAACGTCATGACGATGCGGCGCCAGCGCTGCCAGCGGTGGAAGTCGCGAAGCGAGTCGGCCCCCATGATCCAGACGAAATCGACGCCGGGGTTACGCGCCTTGACCAGCGCCAGCGTATCGGCGGTGAAGCGGACGCGGTGGGCCGCCTCGAAGGCGGTGACCTTGATCTTCGGGTTCTTGGCGATCTTTTCGGATAGCTCCAGCCGCTTGGCCAGCGGTGCCAGGTCACCGGCATTCTTGAGCGGGTTGCCGGGCGTCACCATCCACCACAGCTGATCGAGCGCAAGGCGTCTGAGCGCGATCTCGGCGACCAGCGCATGGCCGGCGTGCGGCGGGTTGAACGAACCGCCGAACAGCCCGACCGCCACGCCTTTCCCGGCATGCGGCATCTTGAGGTAGCGCGGAGGGACGGGATGCTCGGAAGGGGATAGCATCGTGCTAAGCACCCCCCTTGCGGAGGAGATGTCCGGCAGGACAGAGGGGGGTGGCTGGGCGCAAACTTCAAGCCCTAGCGGCGAAAAAGGTCAAGGCCTCACCTGTCCCGACCCGCGTACGCGGTATTTGAACGACGTCAGTTGCTCGACGCCGACCGGCCCGCGCGCATGCATCTTGCCGGTGGCAATGCCGATTTCGGCGCCCATACCGAACTCACCGCCATCGGCAAACTGGGTCGAGGCGTTGTGCAGAAGGATCGCCGAATCGATCTCGCTGAAGAACCGTTCGACGGCCTTTGCATCCTCGGCGATGATCGCCTCGGTGTGATGCGATGAAAAATTCTCGATATGCTCGATCGCGCCGGCAACGCCGTCGACCAGCTTCACCGCAATGATGGCATCGAGATATTCGGTCACCCAGTCTGCATCGGTCGCGGGTTGGGCATCGGCATAAAGCTTCAGCACCTCGGCATCGGCATGGATCTCGCAGCCTGCCGCCTGTAGGGCCCCGAGGATCGGCACCAGGTGCGTGCCGGCGACGGCACGGTCGACCAGCAGCGTCTCGGCAGCACCGCACACCCCGGTGCGCCGCATCTTGGCATTGACCGCGATCTTGACCGCCATGTCGAGATCGGCCGATCCGTCGATATAGAGATGGCAGACGCCCTCGAGATGCGCGAAGACCGGCACCCGTGCCTCGTTCTGCACACGCTCGACCAGGCTGCGGCCGCCGCGCGGAATGATGACCTCGAGATTGCCGGAAAGCCCTTTCAGCATTTCGCCGACGGCGGCGCGATCGGTGGTCGGCACCAATTGTATGGCATCCTCCGGCAGCCCGGCTGTCTTCAGCCCCTCGATCAGGCAGGCATGGATCGCGGCGGAAGAATTCGCCGAATCCGAGCCGCCGCGCAGGATCACCGGATTGCCGGCCTTGAGGCAGAGCGCGCCGGCATCGGCGGTCACGTTCGGCCGGCTCTCATAGATGACGCCGACGACGCCGAGCGGCGTGCGCACCCGTTCGATATGCAACCCGTTCGGCCGCTCCCAAGCGGCAATGACATTGCCGACCGGATCGCGCAACCCGGCGATTTCATTGATACCGTCTGCCATGGCGCGGATGCGGGCGGGATCGAGCTTCAGCCGATCCATGAAGGAGGCGGAAAGCCCGGATTCGTGACCATTCGAAACATCGATGGCGTTAGCATCGAGAATGTCCTGCTCACGGGCGATGATGGCGTCGGCCATGGCGAGGAGCGCGGCATTCTTGGCAGCAGTGTTCGCAATGGCCAGCGGTCGGGCGGCAGCGCGCGCCTTGCGGCCTATCCGTGTCATCAAACTGGCTACATCATCGCCTTGGTGTTTGTTCAGCATTTGACCGATCCAGTGAAGCTGGTGGATTTACACGCGGGCAGCCTTCGCGGCAATGGCCGCAAATTTGAGGAAGCAGAATGAAGACAGTTATCCTCGTTGCTCTCGGCGCGATGCTCATACCGACAAGCCTCCGTGCCGCGGACTACTGCGACGACAAATTTGAACCTGGAGAGAGCCCCGACGGCAAGGCCATGCTTATGGTAAGCTCGATGATGTCCCTCGCACTCGCTGAGCGCTATTGCGGCGCGCCACCGACACCGCTTTCCCAGATCAACGTCGTTGTTGAAGAGTTGCATGGATGTGGGCCGCGCGCTCGGCTTGAGGCGGAATTCAAAAAAAGGATGGAAGAGGAAAAAGGGGCAGAAGCAATGACGACTGACGCGCTCATCCGCGATCTCGTCGTCGAAGACGACAAGGATGTTCCCCAAGCCGAAGTGGATCGACGTGCCAAGGCTGGCATCGAAGCGGAGTTGGGAGGTTGCAGCGAACTTCTGAAGATATACCAGGACTTTCAGGATCGATATCGCAACCCACCCAAATGGCCGCATGAGCCTGACCAGTAGCGCGCCGTCAATGGCGGGCTGCATCTCCGTCGGCCGCGCCGCTCACCACGAGGTCGTCGCGGTGGATCATCGCCGAACGCGCCTCGTAGCCGAGCACGGTTTCGATCTCGGTCGTCTTCAGGCCAGCGATCCTTACGGCATCGGCGGCATCATAGGCAACCAGCCCGCGCGCTATCTCGCGGCCCTCGGGCGACAGGATGGCCACCGTGTCGCCGCGCGCAAAATTGCCGCTGACCAATTTGACGCCGGCCGGCAGCAGCGACTTGCCGGAGAGCAGCGCGCCGATGGCGCCGGCATCGACGGTCAGCCGTCCTGCAGGTTCGAGCTGCCCGGCGATCCAGGTCTTGTAACCCTTGACCGGATTGGCGCTCGGCCGGAAGAAGGTGGCGCGCTCGCCGCGCTCGATTGCCAGCAGCGGCGACAGCCGCGTGCCCGATGTGATGATCATGGCGGCGCCGGCGGCGGTAGCGATCTTGCCGGCGTCGAGCTTGGTGCGCATGCCGCCGCGCGACAATTCCGAAGCGGCAGCACCCGCCATTGCCTCGATGTCGGGAGTGATGCGGTCGACGACGGGAATGAACCGAGCTTGCGGGTCACGCGCAGGCGGTGCCGTGTAGAGCCCGTCAATGTCGGAAAGCAGCACCAAAAGGTCGGCGCCCATCATAGTGGCGACGCGCGCCGCCAGCCGGTCGTTGTCGCCATAGCGGATTTCCGATGTCGCCACCGTGTCGTTCTCATTGATGACCGGCACTGCCGTCATCTTGAGCAGCGTCGAGATCGTCGCCCGCGCGTTGAGGTAGCGGCGGCGCTCTTCGGTGTCGCCGAGCGTCAGCAGGATCTGGCCCGATTTCAAGCCATTCTTGCCGAGCGCATCCGACCAGGCGCCGGCCAAGGCGATCTGGCCGACGGCAGCAGCGGCCTGGCTCTCCTCGAGCTTCAGCGCTCGCTTGCCGAGGCCGAGGATGGTGCGGCCGAGCGCAATCGCCCCGGAAGACACGACGAGAATTTCGGCGCCGCCATTGGCCAGCACGGCGATGTCGTCGGCAAGCGAGGCCAGCCAGTCGCGCTTCAGGCCCGTCGTGCGGTCGACAAGCAGCGCCGAGCCGATCTTGACGGCAATGCGCCGATAATTTTTCAGCGATTGCGCGGCCATGGCTATGTGTTCCAGCGCGTCTCGACCGGCGCAGCGACAGCTTCGCGGGCCTCCGCCACCACAGCCATCAGCGCGCGCAACACCGCCTCGACGCCTTCGCCGGTGACAGCAGAAAGCAGCATCGGCGCGCGGCCGGCGGCACGTTTCAGCGAGGCGGTCTTTTTCTTGCGTGCGTCGGCATCGAGTATGTCGACCTGGGAAAGCGCAACGATTTCGATCTTGTCGGTCAGCCCGTTGCCGTAGGCGTCGAGTTCGGCGCGCACGGTCTTGTAGGCCTGGGCCGGATTTTCTTCCTGTGCCGAGACAAGATGCAGAAGGACGCGCGTGCGTTCGACATGGCCTAGGAAGCGGTCGCCGATGCCGACCCCTTCATGCGCGCCTTCGATCAGGCCGGGAATGTCGGCGATGACGAATTCGCGCCCGTCGATGCGGGCCACGCCAAGGCCCGGATGCAGGGTGGTGAAGGGATAGTCAGCGATCTTCGGCTTGGCCGCGGTGACCGCCGCCAGGAAGGTCGACTTGCCGGCGTTGGGCAGCCCGACAAGGCCGGCATCGGCGATCAGCTTCAGCCTGAGCCAGATGTTGAGCTCTTCGCCTGGCAGTCCGGGATTGGCGCGGCGCGGCGCCTGGTTGGTCGAGGTCTTGAAGTGCTGGTTGCCGAAACCGCCATTGCCGCCCTTAGCCAACAGAAAGCGCTGGCCGACGACCGTCAGATCACAGATCAGCGTCTCATTGTCCTCGGCAAAGACCTGTGTTCCGGCCGGCACTTTCAGCGTTACGTCGGCCCCCTTGGCGCCGGTCATGTTGCGGCCCATACCGTGCGTCCCGGTCTTGGCTTTGAAATGCTGCTGATAGCGATAGTCGATCAGCGTGTTTAGTCCGTCGACCGCCTCCACCCAGACATCGCCGCCGCGGCCACCGTCGCCACCGTCCGGACCGCCGAACTCGATAAACTTTTCGCGCCGGAACGACACCGAACCGGCGCCGCCGTCGCCGGAGCGGATGTAGACCTTGGCTTGATCGAGAAATTTCATCGGATTGTATGGTTTCTGTTATTGGCTTTGCGGGATTGCTCTAAACCAAGGCGGGTCGAAGGGCGAGGGCCGTTTTTACTACTGTAACGTCGCGCGTATCTCTGGACGCGTAGCCTTTGGTTGACCCTTGCCGAAAATCGATCTTCGGCTTTCCAAGCGCGAGATGTCGCAATGAAGCTGGTAACTTACAATATCCACTACGGCGTCGGTCTCGACGGCCGGTACGATGTCGGCCGTATCGCCGATGCCGTGCGCGGCGCCGACGTGATCGCGCTGCAGGAGGTCTCCCGCGCCAACCCGAAGAATGGCGGCCGCGACATGGTGGCCGAACTCGGCGAGGCGCTGCCCGACTATTTTGCCGTTTACGGCAGCAATTTCGAAGCCGACGCTGGCTCGCGCTTGGAAAACGGCCGCGCCATCACGACCACCTTCCAGCTCGGCAACATGGTGCTGTCGAGGACGCCGATCCATCTGTCGCGCAATCTCCTTTTGCCGCGCAGCCGCAGTTTCGAAGCAATGAACTTCCAGCGCGGCGCGCTGGAGGCGCTGATCGAAACGCCGCTTGGTCCGATCCGCTTCTATTCCACCCATCTCGACCACCGCAGCCCGGTTGAACGCCTGAGCCAAATCCGCTTTCTGCGCGAACGCCTATTAAACTACCCGCTCGAGGGCGGCGGGCTCTCCGGCGTCGCCGAGATCGGCTTGCCGGACCTGCCTTGTCCTGAAGCCTTCGTCGTCATGGGCGACTTCAACATGCTCGCCGGATCGTCGGAGCACGTCGAACTCGCCGGCCAACCCGACCATGAATTCGGCATGCCGGTGACTGCCGACCTCGCCGTCGATGCCGCCGTGCGCCTCGGCGCTGCCGGCGCCGATCTCGTCACCTGGGTCGACCCCAAGCGGCCAGGCGATGCCAGCCGCTACAAGCGCATCGACTACATCTTCACCAGCGCCTCGCTTGCCAAATCGCTGAGGCGCCTGTGGGTCGACCGGCAAGTGGCTGGTTCGGATCACTTGCCGGTCTGGGTCGAGATGGCGTGATGTCAACGTTGGTCCGCAATCTTTCGCGCCGAGGTGTGTCGAGATTCAGGTCAGGCCGTGCCGAGAGTGGTGGCTTCCGAGAACCGGAGCGGAGCGTACTTAAAGTACGTGAGCACCGGAAGCGAAGGAAGCCGCCATTCGCAGGCTGGCATCACCTGAATATCGACATGCCTCAAAAATGCACCCAGTTCCTGAGACTGGTCCAGGTTTTTCGATCGAGGCGATAGCGCTCGACCGGCACCTGGCCGGCAACGATCGAATTCAGCATGCCCTGGCCGGCATACTGGAAGCCGCATTTGTGGATGACACGGCGCGAGGCCGGATTGATAACCCGCGTCGAGGCGTGCAGCACCTGGATCCTGGTTCTCTGGAAGGCAAGGTCGACCAGTGCGTGCGCTGCCTCCGTCGCGTAGCCGCGTTTCCAGTACGGCTCGCCGATCCAGTAGCCGAGCTCCAGCCCGCGATCCGTTATGTTGAGTCCGGCACAGCCGACGAAGGTCTCGGTGCCGGCCAGCGTCAACGCATAGGCGATTCCAGCCCGGCGCGATGCCGTCATAGCCAGGAAAGCGCGTGCCTCCGCCTCGCCATAGGGCTGCGGCATGCGAGCCAGCATTTCCGCGACACGGCGGTTGTCGGCGAGCGCCACCAATTGCTCGATGTCGCTTTCACGCGGGGCACGCATGACCAGCCGCTCGGTCGCGAGCACCGGGCAATCTATCGTGTAACTTTCGTCGTCTGAGTCTTCCGCTTCGGCAACCATGTCAGTCCTCCAGGCAAGAAAAAAGGGAGATGGAAACCCATCTCCCCTGATCCTTTTCCTGGCTTGGCCAGACACCGGTCCCGAGATGGGTGCCGGTGTTCTCGTGCGGAACCGGCTACTCCGCTGCCTTCGTCATCGGGTTCACCGATACGTAGGTTCGGCCATTGGCTTTTTTGTTGAAGGTGACTGCGCCAGCTTCGAGCGCAAACAGCGTGTGGTCCGTGCCAATGCCGACATTGGTGCCGGGATGCCACGTCGTGCCACGCTGACGAATGATGATGTTGCCCGGAATCACGGCTTCGCCGCCGAACTTCTTCACGCCGAGCCGCTTGGAATGGGAGTCGCGACCATTGCGCGACGATCCGCCAGCTTTCTTGTGTGCCATCTAACTACTCCGATGCGCCGTGAGACGCCTAAACGATCTTATGAACGCGTTCGCGTTCCGTTTCAAGTCCGATCCGGCGACGATTGCGCCGGGTCGTTCTACTTTTTCGCCAATTCCTTGGCCTGCTCGCGCCAGTCTTTGATCTGGTCGGCGCTGAACGGCATGTGCTCGTCGATCTTGGCGACATCCTTGTCGGACAGTTTGGCGATCTGTGCGAAGGTCGTGATACCCTGTTCGTTGAGCTGGCCGGCTGCAACCGGGCCGATGCCCTTGATCACGGTCAGATCGTCGGGTTCGCCCTTCGGTGCCTTGAACAGCGGAGCGGCGGTTTCGGTTGCCTTGGCCTCGGTCGTCTCAGCCTTGGCTTCCTTCTTCGGCGCAGCCTCTGCCTTGCCTTCGGCCTTCGGCGCGGCTTCAGCCTTCGCCTCGGTCTTGGCTGCAACCTCGGCCTTCGCTTCGGTCTTGGCCGTGGCCTTCTTCGACGGCTTGGCGCCATCCAGCAGGATCTCGGCGATCCTGACGGTGGTCAAAAGCTGGCGATGGCCGATCTTGCGGCGCGAATTCTGCCGGCGGCGCTTCTTGAAGGCGATGACGGTGCGGTTCTTGCCCTGTTCGACGACTTCGGCGGTGACCAAGGCGCCGTCGACGAATGGCGCACCGAACGTGACGTTCTCGCCCTCGCCATGCGCGAGCACCTGGCCGATCTCGACGATATCGCCGACATTGGCTTCGAGTTTTTCGATCTTCAGGAGATCGTTGGCGGCAACGCGATACTGCTTGCCGCCCGTTTTGATGACTGCGAACATTTTTTGCCTTTCGCTGTTCGGTCGGCCTTGATGAACCGCCTAAGGCGGTTCGGCCGTCTTTTTGTCAGTCTGCGGGTTCAAAAAACAAGCGGCGCGGAAGACCCCTCCACGCCGATTGCGCGCTGTCCCTAACCGAAGGTTCGGCTTGAGTCAAGGCAAGCGCCGCGGGCAAGCTGCAAACGGGTTGAGCCCAGTCCTTGCAAATATCGAGCAGCGGCTGCCGGAGGCTCGAAGGAAGCAGGGACAGAAGCTGCGTCGACGGGGCAGATTGGCCCTTGTAACCTGCCTGTCCAGCCGTTATCTAGTGCGCCGCGCCGGCAACGGCGGACCATGACCGCGGAGAGGTGGCAGAGTGGTCGAATGCACCGCACTCGAAATGCGGCATGGGTGCAAGCCCATCGGGGGTTCGAATCCCTCCCTCTCCGCCACTTCGGAATGGTACGACCCGAGCCATAGATAACTGCATCTCTCATCGCGCCGGTAATGGCTTAAGATCGCGGCCTATGCAGCCTTCCGCCGCAATTGGCTCACACTTAGCCACACCGCCGAAACCAGAAAGTAGAGGGCGCCTACTGCGGCATAGCCGGCCACGTTGCTGATGGATGGCGGCATCGGCATCCGCGCCTGCAGGATGAAAAACGTGCCTGCCAGCGCTGATTGCCCTCCGCTCAGGATCATCGCCCACTGTGCACCATAGCTCTTCCAACGGCGGACTGCAGTGCCGAGTTGAAGCAGGCCAGACAGGATCGCCCATACGCCGAACACCCCGAGCACCCAATTCATGCTCATCTCCAGCGCGAGAACGACCGCGAGCGTTGTCGCCATACTGACCACGACGTTGATGGTCTGCGTGCGATTCTGTCCCAATCCTCCGCTGCGCGATGCGTCGACAAAATTGGCCAGGGCATCCCATGCAGGATAAGCCACGAGTAACACGGCCGCGATCTCCCCGGAATTCTGTCCCACCGTAAAGGCAGCCGCCACCCAAGCAGCCGAGAACGCCGTCCGAGCGAAGTAATAGAGCTTGAGCCATTGTTCCTGGCTGGCACGGGAAAGATCGCTATTGTGAACCGTCATTGGATGTCCTTTCGACTAGTAGGTAGAGAGTCTTGACGAAGGTCGCGGAGCCGTTACGGCTATGGTTGGTTGAGATCTTAGTGTCGTATCTGGAGGGAACGCGGAGCGAGCCGCTCCAGGAGCGGGCCGGTTATGACGCCGAATATCGTCGGGTCGCCATAGGCCCGTGCCGAAAGCATCGCGCCGTGGACAGTCGCCATGAACGCTTCAGCCTCGGCACGAGGGGTACTCATCAGTTGAAATTGGCCGCGCCGCGCGCCGCGCTCCAGCACGGATGTAAGCCAAGCCGACAGGGAGCGGAAATGCGCCCGGACCTCGAGGCCGACTTCCTCGGGCAGAACGGGGAGCTCGCTTGCCAACAGCGCGCAGATACAAAACGGGGCGCTGGCGTCCGCAATGCAGGCTTCCCAATACCGGGCATAGATCCGCAACTGTTCGAGCGGATCGGATTCGTGAAGTTCGACATTTGCCAGCCCCGCTTCAGCTTCCTCCCGATACCGCGCAACCAGCGTTCGGACCAGATCGACCTTGCTTGGGAAATGGTGATGGATGCTCGCCTTACGGATCCCGACCACATCAGCGATGTCGGCATAACTGAAACCGTTGTAGCCGCCAGCGACGATCAGTGAACGTGCACAAGCCAGGATGTCGTCAGAGGTGGTAGACAAGTTGCTCATGCCTCTATCTACCTTCTAGTAGGAAGGCAGTCAAGCCTCCTTGCAAACGAGTGGCGTGAAATCGGGGTGGCTATGGCGTAGACGTCATTCGATCTTCATCGTTTCTCGGCCCCCATCAATTCAAAAGCCCAGGGTGTTTGTCGATCGAGGTAGCCGCCCCACTTCGCAGGCGGCGACACCCTTCGGCCGACCGGATCATCGCAATCGCCGGGCGGCACTAGGCGTTTGCACCGACTGCGCTATCTCCCCATCGTTAGCCTTGTTCTATTGCTGGTTGAAGACTGGGAGGTTTCCATGGATCGGCGACTATTTTTGACAGGAATGTTTGGCATTGCCGGGGCCGCGGCCCTTGCAAGCACAGTTCGGCCAATCAACGCAGTGGCCGGCGTTCCAACTGCCAGAAGCGGCATTCTCGATGAACTCGAGGCGCCGGATGTCGAGACCTTCGACGACGACGAAACTCAAGCCGAGTTGCAACCAGTCTATCATCGCCGGTGGCACCGGCCGCGTCGGCGCCGCCGGCGTGCTTGGAGAAGGGTCTGTCGCGTTTACTGGCGAAATGGCTATCGGCGCAGGCGGTGCTTCCGCAGGCGCGTGTGGGTCTGGTTTCGATTCTAGCAACTGGCCGGCTTGAACCCTGGCCATTGCGGTCGGGGTTCAAGCCTCGGCGACCGTTAGCGCCCTTGGAGAGTTTGTCTAAGGGCGCCCGAGGAGGCTGACGGTGTTTGCAGGTTTCAGAGCCACCAGCTTGCGACTGGACGATACGACCATTTTCGCAAGGGTTGGTGGCACCGGTCCGCCGCTGCTGCTTCTTCACGGTTTTCCAGAAACGCATCTGATGTGGAGGGATATCGCCGCAGCCTTGGCGCCCCACTTCACGGTGGTCGCCGCCGACCTTCGAGGCTATGGGCAAAGCGGATGCCCGGTTTCCTCTGCCGATCATAGCCCATACGCCAAGCGCGCCATGGCCGGCGACATGGTTCAGGCCATGAAACAGCTGGGGTTTGAGCGGTTCATGGTTGCCGGGCATGACCGTGGCGGGCGGGTTGCCTATCGCCTGGCGCTCGACCATCCCGACAAAGTGCTCAAAATCGCCGTCCTCGACATCATCCCCACCGCCGCAACATGGGATCGGGCGGATGCCAAACTGGCGCTCGGCTTCTGGCCCTGGAGCCTTCTTGCCCAGCCGGAGCCCCTGCCGGAGCGTCTGATAGGCGCGGCTCCCGATGCCGTCGTCGACGATGCAATAACGCAGTGGGGATCGTCGGCGAAAATGGTCTCCAAAGAGGTCAGGGACGCCTATGTTGATGCGCTTCGCGATCCCGCGCATATTCACGCCATCTGCGAAGAGTATCGCGCCGCTGCGACGATCGATCGTGAACACGACGCGCTGGACCAGGTAAACGGTCGTCGCATCGAGTGTCCGCTACTGGCGCTTTGGAGTGGCGAAGGCGCCCTGGAGAACTGGTATGCGCAAGAAGGCGGGCCGCTGGCCATTTGGAGGAAATGGGCCGACAGGGCGGAAGGACGCGCTGTCCAAGGCGGGCATTTTTTCCCAGAAGAGCACCCCGAAAAGATCGCAGCGGCACTCTCGGAATTCTTCGAGGATAAGCAGGACGGTCAGCACATAGTATTGTAGAGGTCACATGCTTCAGTTACGCCGAACCTCGGGAGTGCTTCGCGGCCTGAGATCGAGAACCCTCCGAAATTCGCTCGGCCGGCGTCAACGTGCTTGAAAAGAAAATGAAGGCGATCTCCACGGCCGCGCCTCTGATATGCAGCCTGATGTTTGTCGGAAGTTGCGCATCGCCTTTGCCTGCATCCTTCGATGCTGCGAAATACGACAAGATGAGTTGCGTCGAGCTCAACGTGGCGATGGGCGCTGTCGCCGACGAAATGTCGGCGACAGCCATCGCTCGCGGCAAAGTCGTCCACACCAACATTCCGGGCTGGCTGTTGGGAGGGCAGCGTGTCGCCTCTGCTGTTACTGCCCGCCAGAGTGCGAAGATCGAGCGCTTGCGGCAGCAGGAGGCTGCGATTGCGGCGGCGAGGCGAAGCAGGTGCTGATTACGTCACTGAAGTGGGTCTTCAGCCCGCCACACCAGATTGATGCGCAGCGATCGCGCCGAGGAATATCTCGCCGAAATCCTTGAGCTTGGCGGCGCCGACGCCGTTGACCGCGGCGAAGGCGTCCAGATCGCGCGGGCAGCGTTCGGCCATATCGATCAGTGTACGATCCGAAAAGATCACGAAGGCCGGCACCTGGCGTTCCCGGGCAAGACGCAGCCGTACAGCCTTGAGCGCGGCCAGCAGCACCGAATCCAGACCTTCCGTGCCTGCTGCGGTATCCTGTGCGGTCCGTATCTTGCCTCGCGATGACTGGCGCGCGTCCACGCGATACCGGAACGATGCCTCGCCCCGAGCCAGCGCACGGCCCTTCTCGGCAATGGCGACGCCGCCATGGCCGGTTGAGTCCAATGTCAGAAACCCTCCCGCGACGAGCTGGCGCACCAGCGACAGCCACACATTTTTCTTGTGCGCGACACCGGTGCCGAAGCTGGCAAGCCTGTGGTGGTTCCTGTCCAGGACCTTCTCGGTTTCGTGGCCGAGCAGAACATCGACGACATGGGCGGCGCCAAAGCGCTCGCCGGTCTGTGCGATCGCCGCCAGGATGATCCGCGCCTCCGCTTCGCCATCCGCATGCGGCCCCTGGTCGAGGCAGTTGTCGCAATTGCCGCAAGGCGAAGCACTCTCGCCGAAATAGCCAAGCAGGATCTGACGGCGGCACTGCGTCGTCTCGCAATAACCGATCAGCGTATCGAGTCGGCCATGCGCGCGCCTTTTGTGCTCAGCCGGCGCGTCCTCGTCTTCGATGAAAAGCCGGCGCATGCGGATATCGCCGAGACCGAAGAGCATATGTGCCTCGGCCGCCCGCCCATCGCGGCCCGCCCGCCCGATTTCCTGATAATAGGCCTCCAAGCTGCCCGGCAGGTCGGTGTGGAAGACATAGGCGACGTCCGGCTTGTCGATCCCCATGCCAAAGGCGATGGTCGCCACCATCACCACGCCGGACAAGGTCATGAAGGCGTTTTGATTCGCTTCACGCGCGTCCTTGCTCATTCCGGCATGATAGGCGAGCGCGCGTACGCCGTTCCGCTCGAGGAACGCCGCCATCTCTTCGGTCTTTTTGCGCGACAGGCAATAGACGATCCCGCTGCGGCCTGCATGGCGCTGCACGAAGTTTAGCAATTGGCGCTTGCTGTCCTGCTTGGGCTCAATGCCTAGCTTGATGTTCGGTCGGTCGAAGCCGAGCACCACCGTATCGACGCGCCCGTCGAACAGTTGCGCGGCAATGTCGGTGCGCGTCGTCTCGTCCGCCGTCGCCGTCAGCGCAATGATCGGCACTTTCGGGAAGATATCACGTAGTCTCGACAATTCTTCGTATTCGCGCCGGAACGCCGGTCCCCATTGCGAGATGCAATGTGCCTCGTCGATGGCGATCAGCCGGACATCGAGCTTGGTCAACGCCTCGAGCATTCGCACGGTCATCAACCGCTCCGGTGCAAGATAGAGCAGGCGCGTCTGGCCTGCGGCGACACGGCGCCATGCAGCGACATTGGCATCGCGGTCGAGCGAGGAATTGATCGTATCGGCCGCCACGCCGGCAAGCCGCAAGGCGGCGACCTGATCCTGCATCAGGGCCACCAGCGGCGAAACGACAATGGTGAGCCCGCCCAGCACCAGCGCCGGGACCTGGTAGCAGAGCGATTTGCCGGCGCCGGTCGGCATGACAGCCAGCACATGATGCCCGGCCAGCAACGCCTCCATCACGGCCGCTTGGCCGAGACGAAAATCATCGAAGCCGAATATATCCTTCAGGACGCGCCGCTTGGAATCCTCCACCGGACGCTCGCCGCTATCTGCATTAGGGAACTTTCGGGGATACGACCTGCCGAAATTCGCCGGCGAATTGCCAGGTGATTGCCTGGACAGCAGATTCGAACATTTATCGACACCTCTGGTCCTGCCGCGGCACCGCCCGAGGCGAACTTCTCTCTCATTGGCCGATATCAGGCCGTCGTTCCAGCCCCTATTCGCTTTGGCTGTGAATATCGCACCGCCTCGGAGCGGTTAATCCTATCTTCACCATCATTCGGCAGGTTCAGGTTCTGCGGTGATGTTTTGAGTACCGCGGCGCCACAAGCGCCCAGGCAACACGCCCGCGTCTCTCCGGAGGCGCGGGTTTTTTCGTTCTGAGAACCGGTTGCCCGATCTTCGGGCCCACAGCTCAGTCGAGGAAATCGGCGCGGTGCGGCGTAAAGCTGTCGACCAGTCGTCCCGCCTGCAGCGCCTTGACGCCATGGACAAGGTTGGAAGGAACGATGAAGCTGCTTCCGGCTCCCAGGATCTCGGTCCTGCCGTCGATGGTGACCTCGAAGCGCCCTTCAGCGACGTAGCTCGCCTGGACGTGCGGGTGCGAGTGCAGCGCGCCGACGCCACCCTTGTCGAAACCAAACTCGACCATCATCAGCTCGTCCGTGTGCAGGAGCACGCGCCTGCGGTTGCCATCCGGCGTCGGCGTCCATGCGCCCTCACCGGCATGCGAGAAGATTTTGGTTCCGGTCATCGCCAAACTCTCATCTTTGGTTGTTCATCGCGCCAGCCAGCCGCCGTCCACCGGCATCACCGCGCCATGCATATAGTTCGACGCCGGCGCCAGCAGGAAGACGGCTGCGTCGCCGATGTCTTCCGGCGCGCCCCAGCGCCCGGCCGGAATGCGCGCCAGGATCGACGCGCTGCGGTCGGGATCGGCGCGCAGCGCCTCGGTATTGTTGGTCTCGATATAGCCCGGCGCAATGCCGTTGACATTGATGCCCTTTGCCGCCCATTCGCAGGCAAGCAGCCGGGTGATGCCGAGCACGCCATGTTTGGAGGCGGTGTAGGAGGCAACGCGGATGCCGCCCTGGAAACTCAGCACCGAGGCGATGTTGACGATCTTGCCGCGCCGCCCCGGCTCGGCAAGGACACGCCTGGCAAAGCGCTGGCTGAGGAAGAACACCGTCTTGAGATTGACGCCGATGACGTCGTCCCAGTCGGCTTTGGTCAAGTCGACCGCATCGGCACGCCGGATGATGCCGGCATTGTTGACCAAGCCGTCGAGCGGCCCCGTATCATCCCAGACGCGGTCGAGCATCGCCTGGGCAGCGGCATCGTCGCCAAGGTCGCAGCGGACTGCCTCGAAGCGGCCGCCGGCCGCCGCAATCTTCTCCGCCGTCTCGTCCATCGCCGACCGGCCAACGCCGACCACCGCGCCACCGGCGCGCGCGATCGACACGGCGATGCCCTGGCCGATGCCGGTATTGGCGCCGGTAACGAGGATGCGCTTGCCGGCAAGGCTGAACGCAGAGAGATCGCTCACCTGAGCTCCTCCATCATTACCAAGTCAACGTCGGTATAGTCGACATTGTCGCCGGCCATCGCCCAGATGAAGGCGTAGTTCGAGGTGCCGGCGCCCGAATGGATCGACCATCCCGGCGACAGCACCGCCTCCTCGTTTCGCATGACGAGATGGCGCGTTTCGTCCGGCTCGCCCATGAAATGAAACACCCGCGCCGCCTCCGGCAGATCGAAATAGAGATAGGCTTCCATCCGCCGGTCATGCACATGGCATGGCATGGTGTTCCAGACCGAACCGGAGGCAAGCTGCGTCATGCCGACGACAAGCTGACAGGTCTTTACCCCATCGGCATGGATGAACTGGAAGATCGAGCGCTCGTTGGAGGTCGCCTGGCTGCCGAGATCGAGCCGCTTGGCATCGCCGATGCGGATCAGCCGGTTGGGATGGCCCTGATGCGCCGGCGCGCTGAGCAGGTAGAATTTAGCCGGCGCTGCCGGATTGGTCGCAGCGAACGATACCTCATCCGTGCCCATGCCGAGATAGAGCATGTCGCGCGCCTGCAGCTCGTAGGATTGACCGCCGGCTTTCACGATACCGGCACCGGCGATGTTGACGATGATCATCTCACGGCGGTCGAGAAAATTCTTGGTCCCGGTCGGTTTGATCGCCTGCAGCGGCAGCGGTGTACCGGCGGGCATGGCGCCGCCGACGATCATGCGGTCGTAGTGGGTGTAGGTCAGGCCGATGCGGCCGGGCCGGAACAAGTCCTCGATCAGGAAATTGTGTCGCAGCTCGTCCGTTCCCATGGCAGCGGCAGAAACAGGATCGATGGCGAAGCGGGAGGTGAAATCCGTATGATTGTCAGTGTGATTCATTGCTGTCCCATGGGGCTGCCTCAATTGCTTATTCAGTTCCCGCGGCCTTGACCGAGTCGGCATAAAAAACCTGGCGCGCGTGCAGGCGCTCGCGATAGCGCTGCTGGCTGGCACCCAGATGCGCGCGCATCGCCTCCCGGGCCGCCTCCGCATCGCCTGCCGAGATGGCCTTGAGGATCACCAGATGCTCACGTTGCAGGCCGCGCTGGTAGGCGTCCGATTGGGCGATCTCGGTCGACCATGGCGAGGTCACGTCGCAAGGAATGGCGCGCCGGCCGAGCACGTCGAGCATCTCGACATAGAACGGATTGTTGGTGGCGCTGGCGATTGCGCGGTGGAAAGCAAGGTCGGCCGGTCCCGTCGGCTCGCTGTTGAGGAGCAGCCGTTCGAATTCGAAGAAGGCTTCCTGGATCGCCGCTTCCTGCGCGGCGTTGCGGCGGATGGCAGCGAGCCCGGCGGATTCGATCTCGATCGCCAACCTGACTTCGAGCACGTTGAGGGCGATCGAATCCTTGCTGCCCATCTCCGCCGCAAGAGCACCGAATGCTGTCGAGATATGCTCGGTGACGAAGACCCCGGCGCCTTGGCGCGGCTCGACCAGGCCGTCCGCGGCAAGTTTGGCCAGCGCTTCGCGTATCACCGTGCGGCTGACCCCGAAAGTCTCGGTCAACTGGCCCTCGGTCGGCAGCTTCTGCCCTGGCTGGATCTCGCCCGCCTGCAGTTGCTTGCGGATCGCCGCAACGACGGTTTCCGAAAGTTTCGGTCTTCGTTCGACGCGGAGGCCGGCTGCGGTGTCCGAGGCCATGTCGCACCTCCTATTTGAAGACGCTCGGCAGCCACAGCGAAATGGCCGGAATGTAAGTGACGAGCGCCAGCACCACGAGGCCTGCGCCATAGAACGGCCAGATCGAGCGCATCGATTCCCAGACGGATATCTTGCCCACTGCGCACGCCACGAACTGCACCGCGCCCACCGGCGGCGTGTTCAGCCCGATGCCGAAATTGAGGATCATGATGACGCCGAAATGCACCGGATCGACGCCGTAGGCCTGCGCCACGGGCAGGAAGATCGGCGTGCAAATGATGATGGTCGGCCCCATGTCCATGAAGGTGCCGAGGAACAGCATCAGGAGGTTGAGCAGGAGAAGCACGACCAGCGGATCGTCCGAGATCGCGTTCATGGAGGCGATGAGCGCTGCCGGCACTTTCAGGAAGGCCATCAACCAGGAGAACGCCGCCGCCATGCCGATGATGAGCAGCACCATGGCCGTGGTGCGCACGGCGCCGTAGGTGGCATGAACGAAACCTTCCCAGGTCATCTGCCGGTAAACGAAGACGGTTACGAACAACGCATAGATGACGGCGATACAGGAACTCTCGGTAGCCGTGAACACGCCCGATCGTACGCCGCCGAAGATGATCGCGATCAGCAGCAGGCCGGGCACCGCGACGGCGAAGAGATGCGCAACGGCGGTGAAGCCCGGAAACGGCTCGGTCGGGTAGCCGCGGGAGCGCGCCACGAAATAGGCGGTGATCATCAGTGACAGGGCCAGTAGCAGGCCTGGGATGATGCCGGCCGTGAACAGATCGGCGATGGAGATCTTTCCGCCTGCCGAGATCGAATAGATGATCATGTTGTGCGACGGCGGCAGCAGCAGCGCGATCAGCGCCGCCATCGACGTGACGTTGACGGCGTAGTCCGCTCCATAGCCGCGCGCCTTCATCTGCGGGATCATCAGGCCGCCTACCGCCGCTGCCTCCGCCACCGCGGAGCCCGAAATGCCGCCGAACAGTGTGGCGGTGGCGATGTTGACCTGCCCGAGGCCGCCGCGCAAATGACCGACGAGCGAGCCGGCGAAGGCAACGATCTTGCTGGCGATGCCGCCGCGCACCATCAAGTCGCCGGCGTAGATGAAAAACGGAATGGCCAGCAGCGAAAAGACGCTCATGCCGGAATTCAGTCGCTGGAATACGATGAGCGGCGGCAGACCCATATAGAGGACGGTGGCAAGGCTTGCGACGCCGAGGCAGAAAGCGATCGGCGTGCCGATAAGCATCAGCAGGGTGAAGACGCCGAACAGAATCCACAGTTCCATGGCGTCAGACCTTCACGTTCGCGGTGTCGAGTTCGGCCGCGACTTCGGCCGGCGGCAGTTCATCGAGGGTATCGTCGATCGGTGCGCCGGAGAGGCGAAGCACGATGCGCTCCAGCGTGAAGAGCACGATGAGCGCTCCTCCCGCGACAAGCGGGACGTAATCCCAGCCCCCCGATATGCCGAGTGACGGCAAGGTAGAGCCCCAGGTCAATGCGACCAGCTGGCTGCCATACCAGATCATGCCGATGCCGAAGGCGAGCGCGACGAGGTCCGAAATCATCCGCAGCCAACGCTTGCCGCCTTTCGGCAGCACGTAGAGCAGGACGTCGAAGCCAAGATGGTAGTTCTCGCGCACACCGACGGCGGCGCCGAGGAAAATGAACCAGCTCATCAGCATCACCGAGCCCGGCTCGGTCCAGCTCGGCGAGCGGTTCAGAACATAGCGGCCGAACACCTGCCATGCGACGAAGGCGGTCATCAGCACCAGCCCGATGCCGGCGATCGACAGCGCCGCCGTGCTGACGCGCGACATCACTTGCGCGACGCCGGACAGAAGCGGTCTTGGTTTTGGGCTGGAAGTCACCGGTTTTCTCCGCAAGAGGATGGCGGCGCGGAATGTCCGCGCCGCCGCTTGATCACTGCACGGCCCTGATGGCTTCGACCATGGCCTTCAGCTTGTCGTCCTTGACGTGCTTCTCGTAGACCGGCCCCATCGCGTCGATGAAGGGCTGCTTGTCCGGCGTCGTGATCTGCGAACCTGCTGCCTCGACCTTGGCGCGCGATTCCTTGACCTTGGCGGTCCACAGCTCGCGCTGCTTGGCGACGCTTTGTTTGGCGGCCGCCTTGAAGATCGCCTGGTCTTCCGGCGCCAGCTTGTCCCAGCTCGACTTCGCCATGACGAAGGCTTCCGGCACCATCGTGTGCTCGTCGAGCGAATAATACTTGGCGACTTCCGCGTGCTTGGCAGTGTCGTAGCTCGGAAAATTATTCTCCGCGCCGTCGATGACCCCGGTCTCGATCGCCGAATATACTTCGCCATAAGGCATCGGTGTCGCGTTGGCGCCGAGTGCCGCCACCATGTCGACGAAGATGTCGGACTGGATGACGCGGAACTTCATGCCGGCCATATCGGCTACAGTGTTGATCGGCTTCTTCGAATTGTAGAAGGAGCGCGCACCGCCGTCATAAAAGGCGAGCAGCACCAGCCCGACCTGATCGAACGCCGCCGCGATCTGGTCGCCGATCGCCCCGTCCATGACTTTGTGCATATGCTCTTCCGAATGGAAGATGTAGGGCAGCGAGGGCACGGTGGTCTCGGGGATGAGCCCGTTGAACGGCGCCATCGAAACACGGTTGAGATCGATCACGCCGGTGCGCACCTGCTCGATCGTGTCCTTTTCCTCGCCAAGTTGCGCGGAAGGATAGATCTCGACCACATAACGGCCGGCGGTGCGCTCCTTCACCAGCTCGCCGAAATATTTGACCGCCTCGACCGTCGGATAGCCATCCGGGTGGGTGTCGGACGAGCGCAGGACCGTCTGGGCGCTTGCCGATCCGGCCAGCAGTGCGGCGGCTACTAGCGTAGCTCCCGCCAGTCTAGAAAAATGCAGCATTGGTTTCCTCCCGTTTTTGAAACGATGGCGGCAAGCGCCGTTAGAGCCGGTACGCCTTTTTCGCGAGCGTATAGGCAAGTTCCTGCGCCAGCTCGTGCGCCTCGTCTTCGCCGAGCCGATGCTCGGTGACGAGACGCGCCAGAAAAGCGCAATCGACCCGGCGCGCCACATCATGGCGAGCCGGTATGGATGGAAAGGCGCGGGTGTCGTCGTTGAAACCGACGGTGTTGTAGAAACCGGCGGTTTCGGAGGTCATCTCACGGAACCTGCGTATGCCTTCGGGGCTGTCGTGGAACCACCAAGCCGGCCCGAGCTTCAATGCCGGGTAGACGCCGGCGAGCGGCGCCAGCTCGCGCGCATAGCTGGTCTCGTCGAGGGTGAAGAGGATGACGGTGAGGTCGCGCTCCAGCCCGACGCAGTCGAGCAGCGGCTTCAGCGCCGTCACATAATCGGTTCGGGTCGGGATGTCGAAGCCTTTGTCCCTGCCGAACTTCTGAAAGATAGAAGGCGAATGATTGCGCCATGAGCCGGGATGGATCTGCAGGACCAGCCCGTCGTCGCGGCTCATCTTGGCCATCTCGGTCAGCATCTGGGCGCGAAACAATTTTCGCTCGCGCTCGTCGTCCGAGCCCCGGCGGATACGGTTGAACAGCTCCGCGGCGGCGGCATCCGAAAGATTGGCGGTGTCGGCCGTCGGATGGCCGTGATCGGAGGACGTCGCACCGAAACTCTTGAAGAGGGCGCGCCGCTGGCGATGCGCATCGAGATAGCCGGCCCAATTGCCGGTGTCGCAGCCGGTGATGTCGCCAAGCCGGTCGAGATTGGCTGAAAAACCTTCGAAATCGGGATCGACGACCGCATCCGGCCGATAGGCGGTAACGACGCGGCCCTCCCAGCCACTGTCGCGGATCATCTGGTGCCATCTGAGATCGTCGAGCGCACCTTCGGTCGTCGCGATGACCTCGATGTTGAAGCGCTCGAACAGCGCCCGAGGGCGATAGTCTTCACGCTGCAGCAGCGTCGCGATCGTGTCGTAGTGGCGGTCGGCTGTCTTGGCATTCAGCGGCTCGTCGATGCCGAACAGATGGGCGAGCACATGGTCGAACCACAGCCGGGTCGGCGTACCCCGAAACAGGTAATAATGCTTGGCGAAGCGCCGCCAGATCGTTCTGCCGTCGGTCTCCACCGGCGAGCCGTCAAGCGTCGGCACCCCAAGCTCCTCAAGCCGAACGCCCTGGCTGAACAGCATGCGGAAAATGTAGTGGTCCGGCACGATCAGCAATTGCGCCGGATCGGGAAACGCCTCGTTGAGCGCATACCAGCGCGGATCGGTGTGGCCGTGCGGGCTGACGATCGGCAGATCCTTGACCGCGGCGTAGAGATCGCGGGCCAGCGAAAGCGGGCGCGCCTCGGCGGCAAACAGCAAGTCCGGATCCGTCAATGCGGCCACGTAAATCCTCCCAACCCGGACATCGGTAGGGTTGGAAAGAAATAATGTCAACATACAAAAAACTGGGTTGTTGTATGATGACTTTTCGTCGGCCATTGCCCATTGTGCGTGACGGCATCGGGTGTTACGCCGCCTGCCAGCAGGGACCCAACAATCTCGATCAGACACGTGGGCGCAATGACCAATAGACGCCTTTCCAACAGTACGCTGAAGGCACTGCCGGCTTCGGTCGCGGTTCCACGCTACGCCCGCGGCGGCGTCGCACCGGGCATCGTCCATCTCGGCGTCGGTGCGTTCCATCGCGCCCATCAGGCGGCCTATGTCGACGACTGCCAGGCGGCGGGAGAGGCGGACTGGGGCATTGTCGGCGTGTCCTTGCGCAGTCCAGACACGCGCGACGCACTGATGCAGCAGGATGGCCTCTACACGCTGGCGATCAGGAGCAGCATCGGCGAAGAGCTGCGCGTCATCGGTTCGATCCTGTCGCTGCTGGTGGCGCCGGAAGATCCGGCTGCGGTGCTCGCCGCTCTGACAGATCAGCGCACCCGCATCGTCACGCTCACGATCACCGAAAAGGCTTATCTGAGAGCAGCCGGCGGCGGTCTGGACAGCACCCATCCGGACATCGTCCATGATTTGGCTAACCCGCAAATGCCACGGACGGCGCACGGTTTTCTCACCGAAGCGCTGTCGCGCCGCCGTTTCGCCG
Source organism: Mesorhizobium sp. M0136 (assembly GCF_040322515.1). NCBI lineage: Bacteria > Pseudomonadati > Pseudomonadota > Alphaproteobacteria > Hyphomicrobiales > Phyllobacteriaceae > Mesorhizobium > Mesorhizobium sp. M0136. The sequence goes on along the minus strand of NZ_JAMYTP010000014.1, from coordinate 54,910 downwards.
GCATCAAGCCTTTCACCGTGCTCTGCTGCGACAACCTTCCGGCCAATGGCGCTACGCTGCACCGCCTGCTGGTCGAATTCGCAGCACTGCGCGATCCCGGCCTTGCCGGGCACATCGCCGACGGCGTCGCCTTCCCGTCGAGCATGGTCGACCGCATCGTGCCGGCGACCACCGATACCGACCGGGCGCGTATCGCCGTCGAGCTCGGCATCGAGGATGCCTGGCCGGTGATGACCGAGCCGTTCTGCCAGTGGGTGGTCGAGGATGATTTCCCGGCAGGCAGGCCGGTCTGGGAAAAGTTCGGCGTCACCATGGTCGGCGACGTCGGGCCCTTCGAGGACATGAAGCTGCGGCTGCTCAACGGTTCGCATTCGGCAATCGCCTATCTCGGCCTGCTCAGCGGCTACGACACGGTCGACCGCGCCTTTGCCAATCAGGCGATCCGGCAATTCGTCGACGGACTATGGGCCGAGGCCATCCCGACACTGCCGCAGGACGCCGGGCTCGATACGGCCGGCTACACGGCCCAGCTCGCCGAACGCTATTCGAACACCGCGCTCGCCCATCGCACGGCGCAGATCGCCAATGACGGCAGCCAGAAGCTGCCGCAGCGCATAGTCGCCTCGGCCCTCGATCGACTGAGCGCCGGTGACCCGCCCGCGCATCTCATGTTGGTGGTGGCGGCCTGGATCGCCGCTTGCGAGGCGCGCGGCAAAACCTTGCCGGAAGCCCATTTTACCGACCCGATCGACACTCCGCTCACGGCGCTCGGCAGCCGGCCGGCTGATGAAACGGTGACAGCGATATTCGATCTCGCCGGCTTCGCCAAAGACCATTCCCACCGCATGACACTGATCGATCTGACGGCAGCCCATCTCGAGCGCCTGCGGCGGGGCGGACCTGCCGCTGCCTTCGTGGCGCTTGGCATAGGGAGTGAGAAGCCATGAGACAAACCTGGCGCTGGTTCGGGCCAGACGATCCGGTGACGCTTGCCCATGTCCGTCAAGCCGGCGCCGTCGGCATCGTCAGCGCGCTGCATCACCTCAATGACGGCCGCGCCTGGCCGGCGGACGAGATCGCCAGGCGCAAGGCCGACATCGAGGCAGCGGGCCTGACCTGGGATGTGGTCGAAAGCATTGTCGTCCATGAGGACATCAAGACCCGCAGCGGCAACTGGCGCACCCTGATCGACAATTACAAGGCGTCGGTCCGCTCCGTCGCCGCCGCCGGGATCAATACCGTCTGCTATAATTTCATGGCGATCACCGACTGGACGCGCACAGACCTCGATTATCCCATGCCGCATGGCGGCACGGCGCTGCGCTTCGATGTCGTCGAGCTCTGCGCCTATGACGTCTTCATCCTTGAGCGAGAAGGGGCGGAGGCCGATCACCCGCCGGCCCGCGTCGAGGCCGCGCGTGTGCGACTGCAAGGAATGAGCGACAGCGACAAGGCAAGGCTGGAGCGCAACCTGATCGGCTGGGTCCCGGCGCGCGAATTCATCTTCGATCGGACAAGCTTCCGCCGCGCCCTCGACCTCTACAAGGACGTCTCCACCGAAGGCCTGCGCGAAAACCTGTTTGCCTTCCTGCGCGAGATCGTGCCGGTGGCCGAAGAGGCCGGCGTAAGGATGGCGATCCATCCCGACGATCCACCTTTTTCGCTGTTCGGCCTGCCGCGCATCGTTTCCAACGCCAATGATGCCCGCGCGCTGCTCGACGCCGTCGCTTCGCCGGCCAACGGGCTGACACTGTGCACCGGCTCCTATGGCGCGGGCGCGCAGAACGATCTGTCGGCAATGGCCAGGGCTTTCGCCGAAAACATCCATTTCGCCCATCTGCGCAATGTCACCAAGGAGCCCGACGGCTCCTTCCACGAAGCCGAGCACCTCGACGGCGACACCGATATGGTGGCCGTCGTGTCGGCGCTGATTGGCGAAGAGCGGCGGCGCAAGGCGGCAGGCAGGGCGGATTGGCAGGTCCCGATGCGTCCCGATCATGGTCACGCCATAGTCGACGACATCGGCAAGAAGGTGAACCCCGGCTATTCCTGCATCGGCCGCCTGAAGGGCCTCGCCGAACTGCGCGGCGTCATGCGTGCTGTGGAGTCGCTGACAGTTTGAGCTATTTGCCTGAAGGATCCAATATTTGTCGGGAAGAATAGTCGACGCCCTTGGAATTCCAGAACAGCCGCACGGCCTTGCCGACCAGATTTTCATAGGGGACAAAACCCACCAGGAAGCGGCTATCGTTGGAGTTGTCGCGATTGTCCCCCAATGTGAAATACTCTGCCGTAGGCACCACAAACTCGCGTGTGTCGTCGCCGATCGAGTTGCCTAAGTCGATTACCGAATAAGAAATGCCCTCCGCCAGTGTCTCCCGCTGGAGCTTGGCCGACTGTACTTCGCCGGAGGAATAGTCACCGACATCCTCTAGCTTCACTGGCACGCCATTGATGTGGAGCACCCCGCCGACCATCTGAATCCTATCGCCGGGCAAGCCGATGACTCTCTTGACGTAGTCTATGTCCGGTTCAGATGGCAGCCTGAACACCATAATATCTCCTCGCCTTGGCTCGGCGCCGAATATCCGGCCGTCAACAGGCAGCAGTCCAAACGGGACGCTATAGCGGCTGTAGCCGTAGGCGAATTTGGAAACGAAGAAATGATCCCCGTCCGCCAGCGTTGGAACCATGCTGCTGGACGGCATGGAGAACGGCTGGAATAGGAACGCGCGTATTGCGAATGCAGCCGGATACGAGGTCAGAAAGACGAGCACCAGCACCGAAAGCCCGTGCGCGTACCATCTGTCCGGCTTGAACCGGTGTGCGAAGGGAACAACGATCGCTGCCCACAGGGCCATCAAACCGATCCCTGAAAAATTGGCCCACCAACCAAGATTGACGCCAGGCAATACCGGAAAGCCGATGTAAATAAGCGCGAAAACGACGACGCTGATCACCACCAGGCTGACGACGGCCAGTTTGCCGCTGCCGATCCACAGAAAGCCGCCGAACGGACCGCCAAAGGCTGACACCAAGGCCGTCGACCACAGGGATCGCGAAGCTGTCTCCCGTTGCGCTGTTTCTTCCGTCACGGCCACCCCTCAATGCCCAGGCAGCCAGACTGTCCACCAAACAAAAAAGCGGGGCAACCCCGCTTTTTCAGTCGGTCATTTGAGCGAACCTCAAGCCGGCAGGATGGCGCCTTCGAGCGTGGTGAGTTGGCTAAGGAACTGCTCGGCCTTGCTGCGGGTCTGATCGTCCTTGGCGTCGGCGGCGTCTTCCCTGGCCTCTTGGATGCGGCGGGCAAGGTCGGCGCGGTCGATGTCGCCGACGGCCACAGCCGATTCCGCCAGCAGCGTGCAGCCGGCCGGAACGATGTCGGCAAAGCCGCCGAACACCACATAGCGCTCTTCCTTGCCTTGCGCGGTCTTCAGCGTAACGACGCCCGGCTTGATTGTGGTCATGACCGGGGCGTGATGCGCCATGACAGTCATCTCGCCTTCGGCGCCCGGGATGACGACGGATTCGACTTGCTCGGAAACCAAGAGGCGCTCCGGCGAGACCAGTTCGAATTTGAAAGCTTCAGGCATGATCAATTTAGCGAGTAGGGAATAGGAAACTAGGCAGTAGCAACTGGCCCTAACCGGCCCACATCACGCAACTGCTATTTCCTAACCACTACTGACTACTCCCTATTCCCTAAATTAAGCCGCTTCGGCGGCCAGGCGCTGTGCCTTCTCGACCGCTTCCTCGATGCCGCCGACCATGTAGAAGGCCGCCTCCGGCAGATGGTCGTAGTCGCCGTTGCAAAGGCCCTTGAAGCCCTTGATGGTGTCGGCGAGGTCGACCAGCTTGCCCGGTGCGCCGGTGAACACTTCGGCGACGAAGAAGGGCTGCGACAGGAAGCGCTCGATCTTGCGGGCGCGGGCAACCGTCTGCTTGTCCTCTTCCGACAGCTCGTCCATGCCCAGGATGGCGATGATATCCTGCAGCGACTTGTAGCGCTGAAGAATCGACTGCACCTGGCGGGCGACCTGGTAATGCTCTTCGCCGACGACCATCGGGTCGAGCATGCGCGAGGTCGAATCGAGCGGATCGACGGCGGGATAGATGCCCTTTTCCGAAATCGCGCGGTTGAGCACGGTCGTCGCGTCGAGGTGGGCGAACGAGGTCGCCGGTGCCGGGTCGGTCAGGTCGTCGGCCGGCACATAGATCGCCTGCACCGAGGTGATCGAGCCCTTGGTCGTCGTGGTAATACGCTCCTGCAGCGCGCCCATGTCGGTGGCCAGCGTCGGCTGGTAGCCCACGGCCGAAGGAATGCGGCCTAGCAGCGCCGACACTTCCGAACCCGCCTGCGTGAAGCGGAAGATGTTGTCGACGAAGAACAGCACGTCCTGGCCCTGGTCGCGGAAATATTCGGCAACCGTCAAGCCGGTCAGGCCGACGCGGGCGCGGGCGCCCGGCGGCTCGTTCATCTGGCCATAGACGAGCGCCGCCTTGGATCCTTCGCCGCCGCCCTTCTTGTTGACGCCGGACTCGATGAACTCGTGATAGAGGTCGTTGCCTTCGCGGGTGCGCTCGCCGACGCCGGCGAACACCGAGAAGCCGCCATGCGCCTTGGCGACGTTGTTGATCAGTTCCTGGATCAGCACCGTCTTGCCCACGCCGGCGCCGCCGAACAGGCCGATCTTGCCGCCGCGGGCATAGGGGGCCAGCAGGTCGAGCACCTTGATGCCGGTGACCAGGATCTGCGCTTCCGTCGACTGCTCGACATAGGTCGGCGCCGGCTGGTGGATCGAGCGCATCTCGATGCCGTCGACTGGGCCTGCCTCGTCGACCGGCTCGCCGATGACGTTAATGATGCGGCCGAGCATGCCCGGGCCGACCGGCACGGTAATCGGTGCACCGGTGTCATAGACGTCCTGGCCGCGGACCAGCCCTTCGGTCGAGTCCATGGCGATGCAGCGCACGGTGTTCTCGCCCAGATGCTGGGCAACCTCGAGCACCAGGCGATTGCCGACGTTGATCGTCTCAAGCGCGTTCAGGATCGCCGGCAGATGTTCGCCGAACTGGACGTCGACAACGGCGCCGATGACCTGCCGAACCTTGCCGGCCAGGCCGGTTTTCTTGATGCTGGCGGCCGGCGTATTCACAGCGGCGGCCTTGGTTGCTGCCGCCTTCTTGGCCGGAGCGGCCTTGGTTGCTGCCGCAGCCTTTGCTGGTGCCGCGGCCGTAGGGGCTGCCGTCTTCGGGGTCGCTGCTTTCGCCATCGTCTTTACCCTTTTCGTCTCTTTGTTTCTCACACGCTTGAGGTCGATGACCTCCTTGTGAGCGTGCCTAGAGCGCCTCGGCGCCCGAAATGATTTCGATCAATTCCTTGGTGATCTGCGCCTGCCGCTGGCGGTTGTAGGTGATCGACAATTTGTTGATCATGTCGCCGGCGTTGCGCGTCGCATTGTCCATGGCGCTCATCTTGGCGCCCATCTCGCCGGCAGCATTCTCGAGCAGCGCGCGAAAAACCTGCACGGAAATGTTGCGCGGGATGAGATCGGAGAGGATTTCGCCCGGCTCCGGCTCGTATTCGTAGACGGCGCTGCCGCCATCCTTCACTTCCGCGGCAGCCGAAGGCGCGCCCGCCGGGATAATTTGCTGCGCCGTCGGGATCTGGCTGATCACCGACTTGAACTGCGAATAGAACAGCGTGCAGATGTCGAAGCCGCCTTCGTTGAACAGGTGGATCACCTTCTTGGCGATGGCATCGGCATTGACGAAGCCCAGCGTCTTGACCTCGCGCAGATCGACACGCTCGATGATCAATGCCCCGTAGTCGCGGCGCAATATGTCGAACCCCTTCTTGCCGACGCAGATGATCTTGACCTGCTTGCCGTCGGCCAGAAGCTTGCGGATATGGTCGCGGGCAAAGCGGGCGATCTGCGAATTGAAACCGCCGCACAGACCGCGTTCGGCCGTGCAGACGACAAGCAGATGCACGTCGTCCTTGCCGGTGCCGGTCATCAGCGCCGGGGCATCGCCGCCGCCGCCGATCGCCTGGGTGATGTTGGCCAGCACCGCGCCCATGCGCTCCGAATAGGGACGCGCCGCTTCCGCCGCTTCCTGCGCGCGACGCAGCTTCGCCGCGGCGACCATCTGCATCGCCTTGGTGATCTTCTGCGTCGCCTTGACCGAGGCGATACGGTTACGAAGGTCTTTTAACGAAGGCATGCTTCAAACCTGATCCCGTCCGTCCTGCTCAAGCAAAGGTCTTGGCGAAGGCGTCGATTTCTGCCTTCAGCCTGGCGCGCAGATCGTCGGACAGCGCCTTCTCCTTGCGGATGCCGTCGAGCACGTCCTTGCCGGCCGAGCGCATATGCGACAACAGGCCATGCTCGAACTTGCCGACCTGGTTGATCGCAAGCTTGTCGAGATAGCCGTTGACGCCGGCGAAGATCACCGCGACCTGCTCCTCGACTTTGAGCGGCGAGAATTGCGGCTGCTTCAGCAGCTCGGTCAGGCGCGAGCCGCGGTTGAGCAGGCGTTGCGTGGCGGCATCGAGGTCGGAGCCGAACTGCGCGAAAGCAGCCATTTCGCGGTACTGCGCAAGCTCGCCCTTGATCGATCCGGCAACCTGCTTCATCGCCTTGATTTGCGCCGAGGAGCCGACCCGCGACACCGACAGGCCGACATTGACCGCCGGACGGACGCCCTGGAAGAACAGATTGGTTTCCAGGAAGATCTGGCCGTCGGTGATCGAGATGACGTTGGTCGGGATGTAGGCCGAAACGTCGTTGGCCTGCGTCTCGATGATCGGCAGCGCCGTCAGCGAACCGCCGCCATTTTCGTCATTGAGCTTGGCGGCGCGCTCAAGCAGGCGCGAGTGCAGGTAGAAGACGTCACCCGGATAGGCCTCGCGGCCCGGCGGACGGCGCAGCAGCAGCGACATCTGGCGATAGGCGACGGCTTGCTTCGACAGATCGTCGTAGCTGATCAGCGCGTGCATGCCGTTGTCGCGGAAATATTCGCCCATGGTGCAGGCGGTGAACGGCGCCAGGAACTGCATCGGCGCCGGATCGGAGGCGGTCGCGGCGATGATGATCGAATAGTCGAGCGCGCCGCGCTCTTCCAGGACCTTGACGAACTGCGCCACCGTCGAGCGCTTCTGGCCGACGGCGACATAGACGCAGTACAGCTTTTCCTTCTCAGGGCCGTGGTCGTGCACCGATTTCTGGTTGAGCATGGTGTCAAGGATGATCGCGGTCTTGCCGGTCTGGCGGTCGCCGATGACCAGTTCGCGCTGGCCGCGGCCGACCGGGATCAGCGCGTCGATGGCCTTGAGGCCGGTCGACATTGGCTCGTTCACCGATTTGCGCGGGATGATGCCGGGCGCCTTGACGTCGACGCGCTTGCGCTCGGTGGCCTGGATCGGGCCTTTGCCGTCGATCGGGTTGCCGAGCGCGTCGACGACGCGGCCGAGCAAGCCCATGCCGACGGGCGTATCGACGATGGCGCCGGTGCGCTTGACGGTGTCGCCTTCCTTGATGTCGCGGTCGGCGCCGAAGATGACGACGCCGACATTGTCGGCTTCGAGGTTGAGCGCCATGCCGCGGATGCCGCCGGGGAACTCGACCATCTCGCCGGCTTGGACATTGTCGAGACCGTAGACGCGGGCGATACCGTCACCGACGGACAGCACCTGGCCGACTTCGGAGACCTCGGCCTCCTTGCCGAAATTCTTGATCTGGTCTTTCAGAATTGCGGAAATTTCCGCGGCGCGGATGTCCATCAGCCGACCTCTTTCAGTGCAAGCTTGAGCGAATTGAGTTTGGTTTTGAGCGACGTATCGATCTGGCGCGAGCCGATCTTGACCACCAGTCCGCCGAGCAGCGACGGATCGACGGTGACCGTGATCGCCACGTCCTTGCCGGCGACGCTTTTCAGCGCCGCTTTCAGCTCGGTTTCCTGGGCAGGCGTCAGCGCATGCGCCGAGGTGACCTCGGCAGCGGTCTCGCCACGGTGTTCGGCGGCGATCTGGCGGAACGCCTTGATCATGCCGGGCACGGCAAACAGCCGGCGATTCTGGGCAACGACGCGCAGGAAATTGCCGGTGAGGCCGGCAATCCCTGCTTTGTCGGCGATCGCGGCGATCGCCTTGGCCTGGTCCTCGCTGGAGAAGACCGGGCTCCTGATCAGCCGCGAAAGGTCAGCGCTGCCTTCGAGCATGGCTTCGAACCTGTTGAGGTCGGCCTCGACGCTCGCGACCGAATTGGCCTGCAGCGCGAGTTCGAACAGCGAACCCGCATAGCGCTCTGCGACACCTGAGATTGGCGATGACGATTGGGCCACGGACCGTCTTTTCTCTTTTCTGACAGGCCGCAGATTGTTGGCGCGAGCAAAAACTCTGGCTAAATCTTTGACCTTACTGCATTTTTCCAAGCACGGAGGCGCGGCTTCCGCTATCCCCGGTCGAAAGTCGATTGCCGTCTAGCACAGGGATTTTCAGACCGCAATGCGTCGTCCGGCATGGTTTTCAGGCACTATTGTCGCATCCGCTGGCCGAGTTCAGCAACCAACCCCGGATTGATCCCTGATTCAGGGCAAAAAGCCGAAGACGAAGGCGAGCGGCAAGGCGGCCAGCACCAGTTCGACGACGATGGAACCCCAGTTGAAAGGTGTGTTGGCGCCATCCGACATCATCGACAGCAGCCGGCCGAAGGCGGTGAACAGCCAGGAAAAGCCGAGCGCCATGTAGAGCCATGGTTGCGCCAGCAGAATGCAACATAGGCTGACGCCGAGATAGAAGCCCGACATCCTGCCGCGAGCTTCGGCGATCGCCGCCGCCTTCTCCGGCTTGACCTGCAGCCGCAGGATGCGGAATGCCAGCTGTGGCGCCAGGAATAGCAATAGGCCGAGCAACAAGGTCGCGACCGCGCTCGACCATGCCAGCCACTCGCCCTGGCTCATCGGCCACGGAAACGCAAATTCCATCTTGTCCCTCGTAAATGCATAGTCGAAATTTCGGACATTCTAGCGAAGCAACTGACATGCGCCAGATGGGCCGTCGGCAATATGCAGGGCGCGACCGTTGTCTCGACCGGGGCTAACAGGAGGGCTGTTTTTTTCTGCACAATTCCTATATTGCGACTACATGAGACCACAAGGGGTTCCGCGCATGAAGACGATGCAACTACGAGAGGCAAAGGCCAGCCTTTCCGCGCTCGTGGAGGCTGCTGAGAACGGTGAGCCCACGGTTATCACCAAGCACGGCAAGCCCGCAGTCATGGTGGTGTCAATCGGTGAGGGACGGAAACTTTATCCGCAGAACAGCCAAAAAGACTTCGTGGATTTCCTGCTTCGGTATCCAGGCGGCATCGAGCTTGAGCGAAACGAATCGCCGTCGCGGTAAGTGGAGTTTTGACCGGCTATCTGCTTGATAAGTCTTTTCTCTCGGCATTTGCACCTGGTCGGCCTCTGCTTCCGTCACACGTGCAGAACTGGCTTGCCGAACAAAGAGAACGCGGCTCTTGGCAGCTCTCGTCGATAGTTATCTTGGAGGTGGAACGAGGCATCCTTCCCATCGATTTAGCTATCGTGCGAGAGGCCGGAAAACTCGAGGACGCCACGATCGCCAGAGGCGCCAATCCGGGTCTGGCGGACGTTCTGATCGCAGCTACTGCCCGTTTGCACGGCCTGTCAGTTTTGACGGCCAACACCCGGCATTTCGCGATTCTCGACGTGCCTTACCTGAACCCATTCACCGAAGGCGTCTCGAAAGGGTAATTCGACAGCTTACAAGAAGCTCTGCGGGTCGATGTCGACCTGGACTCGCACCGAGCCCCTTATCTTCGGTCCCTCGGCCAGCATGGTGCGAATGAACCCTTGCATGTCGGCGCGCCGCTCGCCCTGGATCAGCAGGCGAAAGCGATGGCGGCCGCCGATCAATGACAGCGGCGCCTCGGCCGGGCCGAGCACGAACAGGTCGGTGGCTTGCGGCGCGGCGCGACGCAGGCCACGGGCGTGCCCTTCAGCTTCGGCCCGTGTCGCCGCGCTGACGATGACGCCGGCGAGCCTGCCGAAGGGCGGCAGCCCCGTCCGCTCACGCTCGGCGATCTCGCGCTCGTAGAAGGCCTCGGCATCGCCGGAGACGATCGCGCGCATCACCGGGTGGTCGGGCTGGAAGGTCTGCAGCAGGCCGAGGCTCTTCTTGCCGGTGCGGCCGGCGCGGCCGGTCACCTGGCTGAGCAGTTGGAAGGTGCGCTCGGCGGCGCGCGGGTCACCATTGGCAAGGCCGAGATCGGCATCGACCACACCGACCAGCGTCATGTTGGGGAAATTATGGCCCTTGGCGACGAGTTGCGTGCCGATGACGATGTCGGCCTCGCCATTGGCGATGGCTTCAAGCTCGAGCCGCAGCCGTCGCACGCCGCCCATCAGGTCGGACGACAAGACGATGGTCCGGGCATCGGGGAAATGCGCGACGACCTCCTCGGCGATGCGCTCGACGCCCGGCCCGCAGGCGACCAGATGGTCGAGCGTGCCGCATTCCGGGCAGGCTTCGGGCCGGCGTTCATTGTGCCCGCAGTGGTGGCAGACGAGCTGGCCGCGAAAGCGATGCTCGACCAGCCAAGCCGAGCAGACCGGACAGCCAAAGCGGTGGCCGCAGACCCGGCAGAGCGTCAGCGGCGCATAGCCGCGCCTGTTGAGGAACAGCAGCGACTGTTCCTTTCTCTCCAGCGTCTGCCGCATATGGCCGAGCAGCACCGGCGACAGGAAGCCGCCGCGTGCCGGCGGCGCGCGGCGCATGTCGACCGTCTTGAGATCGGGAAGTGCCGCCTCGGCAAAGCGCGCCGAAAGCACCGCCCTGCTGTAGCGGCCCTGGCTGGCATTGACCCGGCTTTCGACCGACGGTGTCGCCGAAGCGAGCACGACTGGGAAGCCCCCGATATGGCCGCGCACCACGGCCATGTCGCGCGCGTTGTAGAAGACGCGATCCTCCTGCTTGTAGGCGGGATCGTGCTCTTCGTCGACGACGATCAGTCCAAGCTCCCTGAACGGCAGGAACAGCGCCGAGCGCGCGCCGGCAACGACCCGCACGCCGCCTTCCGCCACCTGTCGCCAGACCTTTTCGCGCATTCTTGGCGGCAGGTCCGAGTGCCACTCCGCCGGCTTGGCGCCGAACCGCTCCTGGAAGCGTTCGAGAAAAGCGTGGGTCAGCGCAATTTCCGGAAGCAGGATCAGCACCTGCTTGCCACGATCGAGCGCCGCCGCGACCGCCTCGAAATAGACCTCCGTCTTGCCGGATCCGGTTACACCGTCGAGCAGGGTGACACCGAATGTGCCGGTCGCGACATTGGCGCGCAGCGTCTCGGCGGCATCGCTCTGGTCCGGCATCAGTGAAGGCTGGGTGTAGCCCGGGTCGGGTGCTGCGACTACCGGCCGCGGCGGGATCATCACCGTCTCGAATACGCCCTGCGCCCGCAGCCCGTCCACCACCGTCGACGACACGCCTGCCGCATGCGCCAGGCCGGACCGCGTCCAGGCCAGTCCGCCTTCGGCTGTCTCCAGCACGCGCGTTCTCGCCTCCGTCATCCGGTCGGGTCTGGCGAAGGTGCGCTGCAGCCCTTCGATCCACGGCTCCGGATCGAACGCCTCTGGCGCCCTGAGCAGCATGCGCGCCACCATGCCGGGCGGCGACAGCGTGTACTGCGCCACCCAATCGACAAAACGCCGCATCGCGCGGTCGATCGGCGGGCAGTCGAAAACCTGCTCGATCGGCCGCAATTTCTTCGCGTCGACCTTTTCGACGACGCCGTCCCAGACGATGCCGGCGACCTGGCGGGGCCCAAGCGGAACGCGCACGATCGAGCCCGGCACCACGCGCATGCCAGCCGGCACGGCATAGGTGTAGGGGCGCTCGGCGGGCATCGGCACCAGCACCGGTGCGGCCGCGACAAAGGGCGAATCTTCGATCATGAGGCGTGACCTTGCCCCGACTTTGGTCTAGATCAAAGTCCGACCCCAAATGTGCATGACGTGCACATGAAAAATCTTCAGGAGACCGCCATGAAATTTTTTGTCGACACCGCCGATGTCAAGGAAATCCGCGAGCTGAACGATCTGGGGCTACTCGACGGCGTAACCACCAATCCGTCGCTGATCCTGAAATCCGGCGGCAAGATCGCCGACGTCACAAGAGAGATCTGCGAGATCGTCAAGGGCCCGGTCTCGGCCGAAGTCGTCGCCACCGAATACAAGGACATGATGGCGGAGGCCAAGATCCTGGCCAGGATCGCCGACAATGTCTGCATCAAGGTGCCGCTGACGCTCGACGGCCTGAGAGCCTGCAAGGACATCCGGTCGGACGGCCGCATGGTCAACGTCACGCTGTGCTTCTCGGCCACCCAGGCGCTGCTCGCCGCCAAGGCCGGCGCCTCCTTTATCTCGCCCTTCGTCGGCCGCATCGACGACAGCGGCTGGGACGGCATGGAGCTGATTGCCGATATTCGCACCATCTATGACAATTATGACTTCCAGACTGAAATCCTGACCGCTTCGGTGCGCACCGTGAACCATGTCAAGCAGGCGGCGCTGATCGGCGCCGACGTCATCACCGCGCCGCCGGCAACGCTCAAGGCACTGGTCAAGCACCCGCTGACCGACAAGGGCCTGGAGCTGTTCCTCGCCGACTGGGCAAAGACCGGGCAGAAGATCGGCTGAAGCGACTATCCTGCGAACAAAAAAGGCCGAGCAATCGGCCTTTTTTGCAGATTGCGCACTCTGGAAACACCTAGCTTGCCGCCGGCTTGCCGTGCTTGATCAGATCCTGGGCGATCGACAGCCGCAGCACATCCGCCAGTTCGCGCGCCGCACGGTTCTCGGCGTCGATCTGGGCTCGGTATGACGCGAATTCCTGGCGGGGCCTGTCGTATGACGACGGAATCGAGCGCTTGCCCCTCGCTATGACCGTGCCCGTCTTGGCATCGCTGAGCACATAGTTGGCGGTCAGCGTCACGGTGCCGGCGGTCGGCTCGTCCTCGTCGGTCGTGACCTGCTCGATTGCCGCCGATTCGACGAGTTCGGAGACGCCCAGATCAAGCGAATAGACCGGCGAAGCTGGCTCGCCGGCGCCCTGGCCGAGTGCGAAGATCAAATTGTTGCGGACCTGCTGGGCGTAGCGGGTCTTGACCGGCTTGACGGAGATCGATGCCAGCTCGGCAGCAGCGCCGACCTGCGAGCCGGCGACCAGCGGCGCGCTCGAATAGAGCGGCCGCACCGTGCAGGCGGAAACCAGCGCCACCGAGGCGAGCAGCCCGCAAAGCACGATACGGCGCACCGTCAGCTCTGTCTTTCGCGGCTTAGGCAACGACATTGACGATCCTCTGCGGCACGATGATCACCTTGCGCGGCGCCTTACCTTCGAGCGCTTTCTGAACGAAGTCGAGAGCCAGAACCGCCTTTTCGACCGCACCTTGATCCGCGTCGCGGGCAATTGTCAAATCGCCGCGTTTCTTGCCGTTGACCTGCACCGGCAGTACGATCTCGGCGTCGACGACAAGCGAGGGATCGTAGTCCGGCCAGGGCCGTTCGGCGACAAGGTCGGTGCCGCCGAGCGTCTGCCAGCACTCCTCTGCCAGATGCGGCATGACCGGCGCGATCAGGTGCACCAGGACCTCGACGGCCTCACGGCAGGCCGCTTGCAGCGCCGGACCGGCTTTGCCCTCTGCCGCCTCGTTGAGCGGTACGGTCAAGGCATTGGCGAGCTCATAGATGCGGGCGATGGCGCGGTTGAAGGCGAGCTTTTCGATGTCCTCGCCGACCGATTTCAAGATCTTGTGCGCGGCCTTGGACACTGTCCCGGCCTCGCCGTCCTTCGCCGCCTCTGGCCGGACTCCGGCGAGCGATTCGGCAGCCGTCGACACCAGGCGCCAGATGCGCTGGATGAAGCGATGCGCGCCGGCCGCACCCTCGTCGGTCCATTCGACATCGCGCTCGGGCGGCGAGTCCGACAGCATGAACCAGCGCGCCGTATCGGCGCCGTAGCCATCGGTGATCTCTTCCGGGCTCACCGTATTCTTCTTCGACTTCGACATTTTTTCGAGCGGACCGATCACCGCCTCTTCGCCGGTGGCGATTTCGAAGGCGCGGCGCTTGCCGTCGGCGTCTTCCAGCCTGACCTCGCTGGGCGCAAGCCAGCGGCCGTTGGAGGCGCCGCCAACCCGATAGGTCTCGTGCACCACCATGCCTTGCGTGAACAGGCCCCTGAACGGCTCGGCCAGATCGACATGGCCGGTCTCGCGCATGGCGCGGGTGAAAAAGCGCGAATAGAGCAAATGCAGGATCGCATGCTCAATGCCGCCAATATACTGGTCGACCGGCAGCCATTCAGTCGCGGCCTTGGGATCGGTCGGATCGTTTGCCCAGGGCGCTGTGAAGCGCGCGAAATACCACGAAGAATCGACGAACGTGTCCATCGTGTCGGTTTCGCGCCGCGCGTCCTTGCCGCAACGCGGGCATTTGACGTGCCGCCATGTCGGATGGCGATCGAGCGGATTGCCCGGCCGGTCGAACTCGATATCATCCGGCAGCTCGACCGGCAGGTCGGCTTTCGGCACCGGCACCACGCCGCAATCCTCGCAATGGATCATCGGGATCGGGCAGCCCCAATAGCGCTGGCGCGAAATGCCCCAGTCGCGCAGGCGGAAGTTCACCTTGCGCTCAGCCATTAGCCGGTTGCCGATGGTCTTTTGTTCCAGCAGCTTCGCCACCTCGTCGAACGCCTGATCAGGCTTCATGCCGTCGAGGAAGCGCGAATTGATCATCACGCCGTCGCCGACATAGGCCTCATCGATGACTTGGAAGCTGCCTTGATTTTCGCCTTCCGGCATCACCACCGGAATGACCGGCAGGCCGTATCTGTTGGCGAAGTCGAGGTCGCGCTGGTCACCGGACGGGCAGCCGAAGATGGCGCCGGTGCCGTAGTCCATCAGCACGAAATTGGCGACGTAGACGGGCAGCGTCCACTTCTCGTCGAACGGATGGACGACGCGAATGCCGGTATCGAAGCCCTTCTTCTCGGCCGTCTCCAGGGCCGCCACCGAGGTGCCCATATGGCGGACCTCGTCGATGAACTTTGCCAGCGCCGGATTGTCTTCGGCGGCCTTTTTGGCCAGCGGATGGTCGGCGGCAATCGCCATGAAGGAGGCGCCGAAGATGGTGTCGGGCCTTGTCGTATAGATTTCGAGCTCATGCTCGTCGGCGACTGTCTTGGCCAGCGGCCAGCGGATCAGCAGCCCTTCCGAACGGCCGATCCAGTTCGCCTGCATCAGCTTCACTTTTTCCGGCCAGTCGTCGAGTTGATCGAGCGAATCCAGCAGGTCCTGCGCGTAGTCGGTGATCTTGAAGAACCACTGCGTCAGCTCGCGCTGTTCCACCAGCGCGCCCGAGCGCCAGCCGCGTCCGTCGATGACCTGCTCGTTGGCAAGCACCGTCATGTCCTCCGGATCCCAGTTGACCTTGGAGGATTTGCGCGTCACCAGCCCCTTCTCGACGAAATCGAGGAACAGCATCTGCTGGCGGTGATAGTAATCGACATCGCAGGTGGCGAACTCGCGCGCCCAATCGAGCGACAGGCCCATGACCTTGAGTTGCTCGCGCATGGCGGCGATGTTCTGATAGGTCCAGTCCTTGGGATGGACCTTGTTCTGCATCGCCGCGTTTTCGGCTGGCATGCCAAAGGCGTCCCAGCCCATCGGGTGCAACACGTTGAACCCCTTGGCCCGCTTGTAGCGCGCCACCACGTCGCCCATCGTATAGTTCCGCGTATGGCCGATATGGATGCGCCCCGACGGATAGGGGAACATCTCCAGCACGTAATATTTCGGGCGCGGGTCGTCATTGTCGGCTTCGAACAGCTTCTTGGCGTCCCAGGCCTTCTGCCATTTGGGCTCTGACGCGCGCGGATTGTATCGTTCGGTTGCCATCGGGTGTTTTTCACTTAAAAGCATGCGCGAGCCGCCGGACAATGCCCGGGCGGCTCAGGAAATGTCGTCGCGGTGTTCACCATGGATTGCCGGACCCGTCAACTGCGGCGATCCGGCGAAAAGCCAAACACAGGCAGGATATAGGCATGGCGAGCGCCGTCGAACAGCTTTTCACGGTCAAGGCAAGGATCGCTGCCGCCGAGCGCGAGGCAGGACGCGACGCCGGAGCGGTGGCGCTGGTCGCGGTCTCGAAAACCTTCGACGCCGCCGATATCCGCCCCGTCATCGAGGCCGGCCAGCGCGTCTTCGGCGAAAACCGGGTCCAGGAAGCACAAGCCAAATGGCCGGTGCTGAAACATGACTTCCCCGAGATCGAGCTGCATCTGATCGGTCCTCTGCAATCGAACAAGGCGAAGGAAGCTGTCGCGCTGTTCGACGTCATCGAAACCGTCGACCGTGAAAAGATCGCCGCCGAACTCGCCAAGGAGATCGCCAGGCAAGGCCGGTCACCAAGGCTGTATGTCCAGGTCAACACCGGCTCCGAGCCGCAAAAGGCCGGCATCGAGCCGCGCGAGGCTGTCGCCTTCGTGGCCCGCTGCCGCTCGGTTCACGGCCTCGCCATCGAAGGGCTGATGTGCATTCCGCCGGCCGGCGAGAACCCCGGTCCGCATTTCGCGCTGCTGGAAAAGCTTGGGCTTGAGGCCGGCGTCGACAAGTTCTCCATGGGCATGTCCGGCGACTACGAAACCGCGATCGCCTTCGGCGCGACCAGTGTCAGGGTTGGATCGGCGATTTTCGGCGCCAGATGAGGCGCAGCCGGCCTTAGGCCACAGGCTGACATCGACTAAGCCAGTGTATAGAAACGGAACGTTTCGTTCCTATATGGGTCGAGTTATTCTCAACCCGTCTGGAGCCACCATGCGTTACAATCAACTTGGAAATACGGGGATGTTCGTCTCCGAACTTTGCCTCGGCACGATGACGTTCGGCGCGGCCGGCGAGAACGCCCAATGGGGCCTGATCGCCAGCCTCGACCAGAAGGGCGTTGACGAGATCGTTGCCCGCTCGCTCGCCGCCGGCGTCAATTTCTTCGACACGGCGGATGTCTATTCCTTTGGTGCCTCGGAACGGCTTCTCGGCCAGTCGCTCAGGAACCTTGGCGTCAACCGGCAGGACGTGATCATCGCCACCAAGGTTCATGGCGCCATGGGCGGAGGCCCGAACCAGCGTGGTTCCTCGCGCGGCCACATCATGGATTCGGTCGAAGGCAGCCTCCAACGGCTGCAGCTGGATCATATCGATCTCTACCAGCTGCACGGCACCGACACGGTGACGCCGATCGACGAAACGCTGCGGGCGCTCGACGACCTGGTTGCCGCCGGCAAGGTCCGCTATGTCGGCGTCTCGAACTGGCAGGCCTGGCGCATCGCCAAGGCGCTGGGTATTGCCGAGCGCAAAGGCTTTGCCCGCTTCGAGACCGTGCAGTCGTATTATTCGATCGCCGGCCGCGATCTCGAGCGCGAGATCGTGCCGCTGCTCAGCGAGGAGAAGCTCGGGCTGATGGTCTGGTCGCCGATGGCTGGCGGCTTGCTCTCCGGCAAATACGGACCGGGCGCCCCCGGCAATGGCGAGGGCCGCCGCGCCAGCTTCAATTTCCCGCCGGTCAATGAGGACCGTGCCTGGGCAGCAGTCGCCGTCATGCGCGAGATCGCCGCCAAGCACGGCGTCAGCGTCGCTACGGTGGCGCTCGGCTATGTCCTGGCCAAGCCATTCGCGATGAGCGTCATCATCGGCGCCAGCCGCATGGAGCAGCTGGAACAGAACCTTGCAGCCACCGAGTTGCAGCTCGATGCCGATGATCTTGTTCGCCTCGACGAAGTCAGTGCCCTGCCCGCCGAATACCCGGACTGGATGCTGGAGCGTCAGGCGGCCGGCCGGCGGCCGGCGCCCGTTGCGCCGAAATAGTAACTCAATCTTACCTTCTTACCTTCGTTGCTTCGGGAGCCGGCAGGCTCCCGATCGTTTTGGGCTCAGTTCAG
Source organism: Mesorhizobium sp. M0136 (assembly GCF_040322515.1). Taxonomy (NCBI): domain Bacteria; kingdom Pseudomonadati; phylum Pseudomonadota; class Alphaproteobacteria; order Hyphomicrobiales; family Phyllobacteriaceae; genus Mesorhizobium; species Mesorhizobium sp. M0136. Next base: position 36,894 of record NZ_JAMYTP010000014.1, on the reverse strand, counting down.
CCGGACAGTCTCGACCAAAAAGTCCAAAAAGGCCCGCACCCGCGCCGGCAGATGCTTGCCTTGGCCGACATAGACGGCGTGGGTGAGTTCCTCGTCTCCGGGGTTGAACTCTTCCAGCAGCGGCAGGAGCCGGCCGGCGGCAATGTCGGCCTCCACATGCCAGCTTGCCAGCCGGGCGATGCCCGCCCCCGAGAGCGCCATCAGCCGCATCGCCTCGCCGTCGCTGACCAGCGTATTTCCGGCGATCGACAGGGTGATCGGCTTGCCGGCCGCATCGATAAAAGGCCAGCCCTCGAGGTGGCGTACGAAACGGAAGCCCATGCGGTTGTGACGATCGAGATCGGCGGGCGTCATGGGCGTGCCACGCGCTTCGAGATACGATGGCGCCGCAACGACGACCACCCGGCTCTGTCCGAGCTTGCGCGCCACCAGCCGTGATTCGCCGAGCGGCCCGGCCCGGATGGCGACGTCAGCGCGCTCCTCCATCAGGTCGATGACATCGTCGGTCAACACCAGATCGACCGAGATTTCGGGGTAGCGCTCTAGAAAACGCGGCAAAATCGGGATCAGCCGATGCTGCCCGAAAGGCACGTAGCTGTTGATCCGCAGCCGGCCACGCGGCGCGGCGCCCGCCGCCGCCTCGCGCTCGGCCGCTGCCATGTCGGCCAGGATACGCACGCCGCTGTCGAAAAAGGCCGCCCCCTCCGGCGTCAGTTGCAGCTTGCGCGTCGAACGGCTGACCAGCCGCGCGCCGAGCCGTGCCTCCAGCCGCGCGATCAGCTTGCTCACCGCCGACGGGGTCATCCGCAACGCACGGGCAGCGGCCGAAAAGCTGCCCGCCTCGACCACGCGGACGAACACTTCGATCTCGCCGGAGCGGTTGATGTCGGGCCTGGCCATTGGTGAATCTATTTCACAGACGATGTGCCCGATGCAAGGCTGGTTCACAGCACATCGCGACACGATCTTCCGAATTGGGGCGTGGGAGGAACACGGCGCCCGTCGTCAAAACTGGTCGTCATCGAAGTGGGAACCGCCATGCCCCTTGCTCTTTACGCTCTTGCCGCCGGTGCGTTCGGCATCGGCGTCACCGAATTCGTCATCATGGGCCTGCTGCTCGACGTCAGCACCGATCTCGACGTCTCGATCTCGGCTGCCGGCCAGCTTATTTCCGGCTATGCGCTCGGCGTTGTCATCGGCGCGCCGCTGCTGACGATCGCAACCGGCCGTTGGCCGCGCAAGACCGTGCTTCTGTCGCTGATGGCGATCTTCACGCTGGGCAACCTCGCCTGTGCGCTTGCCCCAGACTACTGGACGCTGATGGGTGCGCGCGTGCTGACCGCCTTCGCCCACGGCACCTTCTTCGGCGTCGGCTCGGTCGTGGCGACCGGGCTGGTGGCGCCCAACAAGAAAGCTTCGGCGATCGCCCTGATGTTCACCGGCCTGACCATCGCCAACATCCTCGGCGTGCCTTTCGGCACTTGGCTCGGCCAGGCCTTCGGCTGGCGCGCGACGTTCTGGGCGGTGACCCTGGTCGGCATCGCCGCCTTCGCCATCATTCTCCTGGTGGTGCCGCGCAGCCGAACAGAACCTGAGAAGAGCAATTTGCGCGCCGATCTCGCCGTGCTCGGCCGCACGCCCGTCCTGCTTGGCTTTGCCACCACCGTGCTCGGCTATGCCGGCGTCTTTGCCGTCTTCACCTACATCGCCCCGTTGCTGACCGAGATCACCGGTTTTGAGGAAGCAGCGGTGTCGCCTATCCTGCTGGTCTTCGGCGGCGGCCTTATCGCCGGCAACATCGCCGGGGGCAAGTTCGCCGACCGCCGGCTGCTACCTTCCGTTCTCGGCAGTCTCGTCGTCCTGGCGCTGGTGCTCGGCACCATGACGTTCGCCCTGCACAGCCAGGTCATGGCCGTTATCTATGTCGGCCTGCTCGGCGCCGCCGCCTTCGCCACCGTGGCGCCACTGCAGATGTGGGTGCTGGAAAAGGCACGAGGCGCCGGCCAGAGCCTCGCCTCGTCCTTCAACATCGCCGCCTTCAACCTCGGCAACGCGGCCGGCGCCTGGCTCGGCGGCGTGGTCATCGCGCACGGTCCCGGCCTCGGCGCCGTCACCTGGGTCGCGGCCCTGTTGCCGCTTTCAGCGCTTGCCGTGGCGGCGTTTGCTCTGCGCCTCGACCGAGACCCTGCCCTCTCCACACCGGAAATCGCGCCGTCATAGAACGGCAAACCTCAACCAATCCTTGAAACAGCCATCCTTCCACAAGGAGCAAACCCATGGATTATCGAAATCTTGGCGCATCAGGCCTGAAGGTCCCGGCACTCTCGTTCGGCGCTGGAACCTTCGGCGGCTCAGGCCCGCTGTTCGGCGCCTGGGGCAACAGCGATGCGACGGAAGCACGGCGGCTGGTCGACATCTGCCTAGAGGCCGGCGTCAACCTGTTCGACACCGCCGATGTCTATTCGATTGGCGCTTCCGAACAAGTGCTCGGCGCTGCCATCAGGGGCCGCCGCGACGCCGTGCTGATCTCGACCAAGACCTCGCTGCCGATGGGCGACGGTCCCAACGATGCCGGCTCGTCACGTTCACGCCTGATCAAGGCCGTCGAAGACGCGCTGAAGCGTATTGGCACCGATTACATCGACCTGCTGCAACTGCACGCCTTTGATGCCGCAACACCGATCGAGGAGGTGCTGTCGACGCTGGACGGTCTCGTGCGCGCCGGCAAGCTGCGTTATGTCGGCGTCTCCAATTTTTCCGGCTGGCAAGTGATGAAGTCGCTCGGCCTGGCGGATAGATATGGCTATCCCCGATACGTCGCCCATCAGGTCTACTACTCGCTGGTCGGACGCGATTATGAATGGGAGTTGATGCCGCTCGGCCTCGACCAGGGTGTCGGTGCGCTGGTGTGGAGCCCACTCGGCTGGGGCCGCCTGACCGGCAAGATCCGCCGTGGCCAGAAGCTGCCTGAGAAAAGCCGGCTGCACGACACGGCAAGCTTCGGACCGCCCGTCGAGGATGAGCATCTCTATCGGGTCGTCGACGCGCTTGATGTTGTCGCCGAGGAAACCGGCAAGACCATACCGCAGATCGCCATTAATTGGCTGCTGCAGCGGCCGACCGTCGCCTCCGTCATCATTGGCGCGCGCAACGAGGAGCAGTTGCGCCAGAATCTCGGCGCCGTCGGCTGGTCCTTGACAGCCGAGCAGATGAAGAAGCTCGACACGGCAAGTGAGGTCACCGCACCCTACCCGTATTTTCCCTATCGCCGGCAGGAGGGGTTTGCCCGGCTGAACGCGCCCGCAGTCTGACGCTCCAAAAGCTGGCGGCGGCTCCCGGGCTGCCGCCCCCGGCTAATGCAGCACGAACTCGCCGTCGACCTTGCGCCATTCGTTCGGCGCGATCAGCTTCTGGTGCGTGTAGCTCACCGAATGCAGCGGGCCTTCGAGCTCGGCCTTCCAGAATTCGATGAAGCGGATCAGCACCGGAAATTTCGGGGCGATGTCGTAATCCTGCCAGATGAAGCTCTGCAGCAGATGCGGATGATCGGGAAAGTGATAAAGAATCTTGGCCGTAGTCAAGCCATAGCCCTTGAGCATCAGGTCCATTTCTGAATGGTCGCGCATTGCGGTCCCCTGGTTGATTCTCCTTCCTCCCAGCCTGAAATTGTGCACCCCATTTGCTTATTCGTCTATTGATATTTCTGCGATCAAACCAGATTCCTCCCGCAAAAACATGCGCTTAGCAGCCGCCTCACGAGAGTGCTGACACCACCCGGCAAGGCACCTGCGGCATCCCGCCGCGCGAATCCAACGTCTAATGTTGCCGTCACCGCCGAACTGTTAATAATGCGCGCGAATTCGCGGCCGCATCGCTGCGATCCTGCCGGCGGTCAAGCCGGCGGTTTGGTTTTGGGGAGGAAGGCGAAGAAATGTCCGATGTTCATGTCCATCGCGTCCAGCCGGCGTGGAAGAAGAACGCGCTGATTGACAATGACACCTACCTGAAATGGTACGCCGACAGCGTCAAGAACCCGGACAAGTTCTGGGGCACGCACGGCAAGCGCATCGACTGGTTCAAGCCCTACAGCAAGGTCAAGAACACGTCCTTCGACGGCAAGGTTTCGATCAAATGGTTCGAGGATGGCCAGACAAACGTTTCCTGGAACTGCATCGACCGGCATCTGAAGAAGCGCGGCGAACAGACCGCCATCATCTGGGAAGGCGACAACCCCTACGACGACAGGAAGATCACCTATAACGAACTTCACGCACATGTCTGCCGCCTCGCCAATGTGATGAAGAAGCACGGCGTCAAGAAGGGCGACCGCGTCACCATCTACATGCCGATGATCCCGGAGACCGCTTATGCGATGCTCGCCTGCACGCGCATCGGCGCCATTCATTCGGTCGTCTTCGGCGGCTTTTCGCCGGACGCGCTGGCCGGACGCATCGACGACTGCAAGTCGACCTTCGTCATTACCGCCGACGAAGGCCTGCGCGGCGGCAAGACTATCCCGCTGAAGGACAACACCGACAAGGCGATCGAGATCGCCGCAAAGGCCGGAACGAAAGTCGAAAAGGTCTTGGTCGTGCGCCGCACCGGCGGCAAGACCGGCTGGGCCGCCGGGCGCGACGTCTGGTACCATGACGAGGTCGCCACGGTTAAGGCCGAATGCAAGCCCGAGAAGATGAATGCCGAGGACCCGCTGTTCATCCTCTACACATCCGGCTCGACCGGCAAGCCGAAGGGCGTGCTGCACACCACCGCCGGCTATCTCGTCTATGTCTCGATGACCCACCAATATGTATTCGACTATCATGACGGCGACATCTACTGGTGCACCGCAGATGTCGGCTGGGTCACCGGTCACAGCTATATCGTCTACGGGCCGCTCGCCAACGGCGCCACCACGCTGATGTTCGAAGGCGTGCCGAACTACCCGTCGCAGTCGCGTTTCTGGGACGTGATCGACAAGCACAAGGTCAACATCTTCTACACGGCGCCGACGGCGTTGCGTGCGCTGATGGGCGCCGGCGATGCCCATGTCACCAAAACGTCGCGCAAGTCGCTGCGCGTGCTGGGCACCGTCGGCGAGCCGATCAATCCGGAAGCCTGGGAGTGGTATTTCAACGTCGTCGGCAACGGCAAGGTGCCGATCGTCGACACCTGGTGGCAGACCGAGACCGGCGGCATCATGATCACGCCGCTTCCGGGCGCCACCCACCTCAAGGCGGGTTCGGCGACGCGGCCCTTCTTTGGCATCAAGCCGCAGCTGGTCGACGCCGACGGCAAGGTACTGGAAGGCGAAGCCAGCGGCAATCTTTGCATTGCCGACTCATGGCCGGGCCAGATGCGCACCGTCTATGGCGATCACGACCGCTTCGTGCAGACCTATTTCTCGACCTACAAGGGCAGGTACTTCACCGGCGACGGCTGCCGCCGCGATGCTGACGGCTACTACTGGATCACCGGCCGCGTCGACGACGTCATCAACGTCTCCGGCCACCGCATGGGCACCGCCGAGGTCGAATCGGCGCTGGTTTCGCATGAGAAGGTCTCGGAGGCCGCCGTCGTCGGCTACCCGCACGATATCAAGGGCCAGGGCATCTACTGCTACGTCACGCTGATGGCCGGCGAGACGCCAAGCGAGGACTTGCGCCACGAGCTCGTCACCCATGTCCGCAAGGAGATCGGCGCCATCGCTTCGCCCGACAAGATCCAGTTCGCGCCCGGCCTGCCGAAGACGCGTTCCGGCAAGATCATGCGGCGCATCCTGCGCAAGATCGCCGAGGATGATTTTGCCGCGCTCGGCGACACCTCGACGCTCGCCGATCCGGCAGTCGTCGACGACCTGATCGCCAACCGGCAAAACAAGAAGGGCTGATGCAACCCGCATTGGGCGCCGTCACCGAGCTTTGGCGCTATCCCGCGAGCTCGCTCGCCGGCGAGTTTCAGGAGGCGATCTCCGTCGACTGGTATACCGTCGAAGGCGACCGCCTGTTTGGTCTTGTCGATACCTCGACCGATGAAATCGCACGGCCCGACCGCGAAGCGAAATGGCACAAGGTGCCCCGCATCCGCACCCGGCTGTCGCAGGCCGGCAGGCTGGAGGTCGCCATCCCCGACGGACGCTGGCTTTCGGCACCTGGCGCGCAAAGTGATCGCGCGGTTTCCCCGTATCTCGGCTTTGCGGCTTCCATCCGGCCGTTCCGCCGGGAAAATGCGGCTCCGGATTACGCCGGCCCTCTGTTGACGGAACGCTATGTCAAAGCCCCTATTCATCTGCTGACCACCGCCTCACTGGCGCGTTTGAAAGTGCTTCATCCAGAGGGCACCGCCGACGCGCGCCGCTTCCGCCCCAACATCGTCGTCGATATGCCGGAGGTCGAGGGGTCGTTCCCCGAGACGGAATGGATCGGGCGCAAGCTGGCAATCGGCGACCTGCTCCTGACCATCTCCGAGCCGTGCCGCCGCTGCGGCTTCACCATCATTGGCCAGGACGGGTTCGACCACGACCCGGCAATCCTGCGCAGCCTGGTCCGCCACAACGCCCATAACCTCGGCGTCTACTGCACCGTCGACCGACCGGCCCGCGTCGAGATCGGCGCCACGATGCGCCTCCTGTAGCTATCGGTACAAATCCGCCCGCGTCGGCGGCAGGCCGCTCGGCCCACGCGCGCGCCTTGTGGCGACGGTCTGGAAAACCTGCGCCGATGCACGTTCGAAGGTAATCGAGCAGCCGGTGAGATAAAGCAGCCACAGCCGCGCCTTGGCTTCGCCGACCTCAGCGATAGCTTCGTCAAAGCGTGCGTGGAGACGCTCTGCCCATAGCCGGCAGGTGCGCGCATAGTGCTCGCGCAAGTTTTCGACGTCGTAGACGAGGAAGCCGTGCGCCTCGAGATTGCCGAGCGTCATGCCGATCGTATCGAGTTCGCCGCCCGGAAAAATGTATTTGATCAGCGCCTTGAATTCCGGCCCCTTGCGCAGCGTCTTCTTCAAGCTGCCCTTGTCGCGCCGGGTGATGGCGTGGTGCAGATAGATGCCGCCGGGCTTGAGCAGGCGATGGATCCTCGAGAAATAGGCCGCATGGTTGGCAAGCCCCAGATGCTCGAACATGCCGATCGACGAGATCTTGTCGAAGGAGCCGGACAGCTCGGCATAGGACTTGATCTCGATGGTGATGCGGTCCTCCAGCCCCGCGGCGCGGATGCGTTCGCGGGCGAGCTCGGTCTGTGCCTCCGACAGCGAAACGCCGTGGCCGACGACGCCATAATTCTTCACCGCATGGATGAGCATCGCTCCCCAGCCGCAGCCGATGTCGAGCAGTTTTTCGCCGGGCTTCAGCCGAAGCTTGCGGCAGATATGGTCGAGCTTGTCTCTTTGGGCCTGATCGATATCGTTGGCGAAATCCTTGAAGTAGCCGCAGCTATAGACCATGCGCTCGTCGAGGAAGAGCCGGTAGAATGCGTTGGAAATGTCGTAGTGATGCTGGATCGCCTCCTTGCTCGACCCGCTGACGTAAGGGTTGCGGCCGGAAAGATCGGTTCGCGCCGTCATCTGTTTTCGCGAAAACAGCACCGCCGGCAGGTCGCGCAGGATCGCCAGCTTCGGCAACGTCTTGAGCTTCGTCCTGAGCTTGCCATGCGTGGGCAAGGCGTAGAAATCGAACAGCGATCCGTCTTCAACGTCGACCGCCTTGGCAATCCACATCTCGATCAGCGTCGATAAAGAGGGCCGACGTACGATCTGCCAGACGATGTCCTGGTCGTTGATAATGAGCACCGGGCCGGTAGCCGGGCCGATCCGCTCGCCTGTCCACAGCCTCACCGCGAAACCCGGTTTCAGCGTTTCGATGACCGTCCGAACAATCCGGGCCGCTCTTTCGGCTGCCTCCATCCCCATCCTCCCTTACCCGGCAAATAGCGGCCCGGAACAATCGCGGCTCGATCTTGCCTGCCCGATCGGCCGGCCGCAAGCCGCCCGAGTGCACAAGCACGCTTGTTCAGGATTTTCGAGTGCCGCGCCTTGCCATTTGCCGGATGACACCCCATCATGAGCAAGTGTTCAACAAATCGAAAGGAGGTGATCCGATGTCGAGTGATTTCGTTTTCCAGAACGTGGCCTCAGCGGATCGCACTTTCGGGAAGCAGTCTTCCCGTTAAGGCGCGAGATGCGCGGCTGGCGACCAACCGTCGCCGCCAGGAGCCGCGCCATGGACGGAAACACGGAAGGCCGCCGACTTCGCAAGAAGCGGCGGCCTTTTCCTTTTTGGGCTGTTGTCCCTTATTTGGTTACGCTCAACATCTCGACGTTGCGCGCTATGTCCTGGAAAGCCTGGTTGAGTTCGGTTCCATTGGCAGCTTGGTAGAAGTGCTTGATCTTGGTGGTGTCCGGGCTCGCGCAATCCTGGAGCGTCGCCTTGGCATTCGTTTCGTTTAGGTCAAATCCAATAGTGAAGATCTCAATGCCCTTGTCGCGCATGGCAGCGCAAAGTTTCTTGGCTGCCGTGCGGGTCGGCTCCTTGCCGGCGTCATTGTAAACGTCGCTCACCGTGCTCGCATCGAAGTAGGACAGGTTGAATTCGCCGTCGGTCATCAGGATCGCGATTTTGGCGACCTTTTTTGGATCCATCTTGGCCGGCCGCTGCGAAGTCCTCATTATGCTCCCCCAGCTCTCCGAGAGCATGTACCAGGTCCACTGCACGCCGATGTGGCCGGCAGTGCCGCCGGAGGCGACGAAATTCTTGATGACCGTCTTGAGCGCCGTCGCATCGGCCGTCAGCGGCATCAGCGTGGCGGCCGGGCAGGCGGCGGTGCCGGTTTGCCAGGCGAAGGACGACAGCAGGTAGTCGCGGTTGACCATGCTGGCGTCGGGGCCTGCGTCCGAATACTGGTAGGTCCCCTTGCGTTCTGTGGCGCAATTATCGGGACGGATGAAGCCCGAGACATACTGCACGGCGTCATTGGCCGGCGCCTGTTTGCGTTGGCTGGCGGTGGTTTCCACATAGACGCTGCTGGTGGCAAGTGTACCGGCATTCACCGAATTGGCATAAGGCACGATGGCAACCCGCACGCGCGGTTTGGACGGGTCCTGACCGCCCAGGAAGCTGTCGACAGCATTCGCCGCAGCCGTCCGCAGATCGATGATTTTCTGGCCTGCCATCGAGCCGGTAACATCGAGCATCATCGCGACTTCGATCTGCTTGTCCGAATAGAGAGCCGTCGTCGATGCGGGAACGCGCTGCATGCTACCCGTGCTGAAAAGCGGGAAATAATAGCTGACATTGACATGAACGTCCGCCTGAACGGTCTTGGCGATTCGGTCGACAGTCAGTTTGTCGAGAACGATCTGATTGTCCTGCAGGATACCCGCCGTGCTGTTGGCATCGAGAAAGGCCTGCACCGATTTGCTGGCGTCAGCCTCGCTGATGACGCTGGTCGTCAGGTCGCGGGCCGTCGAGGTGACCGCAGCATCGACGACGCCTTGCAGGCTCGATTTCACATTGTAGAGTTGGGAGACGTTGACGGCAAAGCCGACGCTCAGCGCCAGTACTGAGCCGATTATACCAAACAGCACCGCGAAATTTCCGCTGCGATCCCCGGCAAAGCCGCCGATCGCCTGAACAAGACCCCCGAAACGCCGCATTCCTTCCGCCTCCATTCGCCACAGCCTGCAGCTGTCCGAACGCGCATTGCAGGAATCCGGCCGGATCGCGCCGCCGGGCGCGGGAAAGCGAGCAGCCCCCGCTCAGGCCATTGTTTCCAAACGGTTTCGAGCAGCGACAAGGTAAACAGCGGGTAAACGAAAGCCGCGTCGGCGCGGCTTTGTTCACAAAGCGCTTACCACGATCCGGCTCGCAATTCGGAACGGCCGGATGGCGTCCCGATCCGGTACAGACGAGATGTCTCGAACCGGATCAGCACGACCGCGATGGCGGGACGTGGAAACATGGGCTGTGAACGTCTCCGGGAGGATTAGGCCAGCACCCGTGCGGTGACGGTCCTGTCGAGGCCGCGATAGGGCGGCTTGAACAGGTTGCCTTCCTGCTCGTAGGTCCAGACCTTGAACAGGCTGAGCCGGTGCGGGCCGAAACTGTGCAACAGCGGCACGTCGGTGGCGTCGCGGCCACGCGCAATGACGACACGGCCGATTCTCGGCACGTTGTGGCGAGGATCGAACGTGTACCACTTGCTGTCGAGGAACACTTCCATCCAGGCCGAGAAGTCCATCGGCGCCGGATCGGCGGGCACGCCGATATCGCCGAGATAGCCGTTCACGTAGCGGGCCGGGATATTCATGCAGCGGCAGAGCGTGATCGCCAGATGGGCAAAGTCGCGGCAGACGCCGACGCGTTCCTCATGCGCCTGCGCCGCCGTGCGGGTCGAGCGCGCATAACCGTAGCCGAAGGACAGGCGGTTGTGGACATAGTCGACGATCGCCTGCACCCGCGCCCAGCCCGGCGGAAGCTGGCCGAACAGTTGCCAGGCCAGGTCGCCGAGATGGTCGGTCTCGCAGTAACGGCTGCCGAGCAGATAGCCGAGCACCTCGTCCGGCAATTCGGCGACCGGAACTTCCCTGGCCAGCGCGTTGACTTCGTCCGTCTCACCGCTGTCCTCGACCACCGCGTCATAGAGGATGCGAAAGCTTCCGGCCGGCGCCGTGAAGCGGCGGCAGCTATTGCCGAAAAGATCGTGGTAGACCCTGGTCGGGACCGACGGCGAGGTCAGCACGCGCGTCTGCCGCTTGATGTCGACCTGGCGATCCCTGTGGATCTCGAGCAGCGAAACAATCGGCGTGGCTGCAGCGCATTCAATGCCAATTTCATAGCCGAGCCTGATCAGCATCGCCGTCCCCCTACGATCGTCATGGAAGATAGTGCTGGTCAACGCAGGAGAGTGCGCGGCGGTTCCTTGCGAACGTCGAAAACGACCCCTCGCGGCTTCCCATACGGACGCGGCAACGTTACGGTCGATCGACACGCGTCTTTCGAAAATAATCCCTCCAGGATGACCCGGGAAAACCGATGTTTGCAGGCAGAAAATTTGCGGCCTTCCTGTTCGATATGGACGGCACGATTCTCAATTCGATTGCCGCGGCGGAAAGGGTCTGGGCAGCTTGGGCGCATCGGCAAGGTCTTGACGTCGCCGCATTCCTGCCGACCATCCACGGCGTGCGGGCGATCGAGACCATCGGCCGGCTGGCGCTGCCAGGCGTCGATCCTGCCCGCGAAGCCGATGCGCTTTTGCAGGCCGAGGCAGCCGACGTCGAGGGTATTCGCCCGATTGCCGGCGCCGCGGCGTTCCTCGCATCGCTGCCGCCTGGGAGTTGGGCGATCGCCACCTCCGCGCCGCGCGAACTTGCCTTGCTGCGCCTGCAGGCCGCCGGCATTCCGGCTCCCGCCGTGATCGTTGCGGCGGAGGACGTGGCCCGCGGCAAGCCGGCGCCCGACTGCTTCCGGCTGGCGGCCGAACGGCTCGGCGTCGATGTGCGCGACTGTCTCGTCTTCGAGGACGCGCCGGCCGGCATAGCGGCAGCCGAAGCCGCGGGTGCCGCAATCGTGGTGATCAGCGCCACGCACCGGCATCCCTTGCAGACGCCGCATGCCGCTATCGGCGGCTATGACGCGATCGGCATCGCCGTCGATGCCAGCGGCTGGATCGCCATCGAAGCGGAGCGGACGGCGCAGCCCGCGTAGTTTGGCGCCGCTGCGTGGGCTAAAAGTCGCTGGTCAGGCCCTTGACCTCCCAGTCGCCGTAGCGTCCAGGCTCCTTGCCGCCGCGCCCGCCGATCTCCCTCGGCAGCGTGGCTTCCGTCTCGCGATATTTTTGCCGCCGGGCCTCGGCCTCCGCCAAAGCGCGCCGGGCTGCCGGCGTCAGCGCCTTTTGCGGCGCGTGGTGAGCCTGTGTTTGGTTGGATTCGTCGATCATGCGATCTTCCGGTAGATTGAAAAAGGCCCCCGATTGAAACGAGAACCGCTGTTTCCCATCATATAGCGATGGGTCCACAAGGGATCGACCCCTTTGTTGGGCAGAACGGAGCAGACAATGAACACCCTTCGCACCGCCATGCTTTTGGCCGCAATGACGGCCCTGTTCATGGGCGTCGGTTATCTGGTCGGCGGATCCGGCGGCATGATGATCGCCTTGCTGATCGCTGCCGGCACCAATCTGTTCAGCTATTGGAACGCCGACAAGATGGTGCTGGCGATGCACCGAGCGATCGAGGTCGACGAAAGCAACGCGCCTGAATATTACGCCATCGTGCAGGGCCTAGCCCGACGCGCCGGTCTGCCGATGCCGAGGACCTATCTCATCGACAATCCGCATCCCAATGCCTTCGCCACCGGCCGCAATCCGCAAAATGCCGCTGTCGCCGCCAGCACTGGCCTGCTCGAGCGGCTATCGCATGAAGAAGTCGCGGCGGTGATGGCGCACGAGCTCGCCCATGTGCAGCACCGCGATACGCTGACCATGACGATCGTCGCCACCTTCGCCGGCGCAATTTCGATGCTCGGCAATTTCGCCTTCTTCTTCGGCGGTAACCGCGACAACAACAATTCCTTCGGCATCGTCGGCGTGCTGGTGGCAATGATCGTCGCGCCTTTGGCCGCCATGATCGTGCAGATGGCGGTGAGCCGCACTCGCGAATACGAGGCCGACCGGCGCGGTGCCGAAATCTGTGGACACCCGCTGTGGCTCGCCTCGGCGCTTGACAAGATCGCCCGTGGCGCCGAACGCATCCGCAACCCGGATGCCGAGCGCAATCCGGCAACCGCCCATCTCTTCATCATCAATCCTCTTTCCGGCGAGCGCATGGACAATTTGTTCTCCACCCACCCGAGCACCGAAAACCGCATCGCCGCCCTGCAGCGGATGGCGCAACAGATGGCCGGCGCACCCGAAGCGGCCGCGACGCCAAGCCCGGCGCCGGACGGGATCGGGCAGCAGCCGTCGGGTCCGTGGGAAAGGGCCGCCCGGCCCGAAAGGCCGGCCGAGCCGGCCAGGCCGAAACCCAATCCCTGGGGACGCAATCCGACCGGGCCTAAAGGTCCGTGGTCGTGACGAGCGCGACAGACAAAAAAGGCGGGATCTCGCTGGCGGAAATACGCGATCTTTGTGCAAGGCACTGGAACCCTATCGGCATACCGATGGCGAACATGGAAACATCAAGTGAACTGGAATTTCGTCCGCTTCCTGAAAACGAATATGACACCTATCTCCACCACATCGTCCGACTTGTCGGGGATGGTGCATCTCCAAAGCAAGTCGCGGACTATGTTGACAAGGTTGAGAAAGACTACATTCAGGTGACCTCACCCCTAGGAAGCAAAGAAGATTTTGTCAGCGCCATATTTAAACTAGTCAACCGATCGCCGGCACAATGAGGCCAACTCACAGTGAGGCTTCAGAAGCTCGCGGTCTCGCCGCGCGCAAGGCAGCCGCGCGGCTGCTTGCCGCCGTCATCGACGCGAGAACGCCGCTCGACGGGCTGACCGACCATGAAAACGGCCATCCGCAATACAAGGCGCTCGACCTGCGCGACCGCGCCCTGGTGCGCGCCATTCTGGTCACCGCCCTGCGCTACCGCATGACCATATCAGGCCTGTTGGCCCGCCGCCTGGAAAAGCCGCTGCCGCCCAACGCCACGGCGCTTTCGCACATCTTGCATGTGGCGGCGGCGCAGATCCTGTTCCTCGATGTTCCCGACAGCGCCGCCGTCGACCTCGCCGTGACGCATGCCAAGTCCGATCCGCGCACGGCGCGCTTTTCCGGCCTCGTCAACGGCGTACTGCGTACGTTGGCGCGGGCCAAGCAGGATGAGCTCGCGGCGGCGGTTGCGGCCACCGACGAGGCGCCAAAATGGTTTTCCGACCGTTTGAAAACGGTCTACGGCCTCGACAAGACCAGGCAGATACTGCTCGCCCATCGCCATGAGGCGCCGGTCGATTTCACCGTCAAGTCGGACCCGGCGCTGTGGGCCGAACGGCTCGGTGGCTTCGTCTTGCCGACCGGCACGGTGCGGGTGGAAAAGCTCAGCGCTTCCGTGACCGAACTGCCCGGCTTTGGGGAAGGCGCCTGGTGGGTTCAGGACGCGGCGGCCAGCCTGCCGGCCCGGCTGTTCGGCGACATCAATGGTTTGCGAATCGCCGACCTCTGTGCCGCGCCGGGCGGCAAGACCGCCCAGTTGATCCTCGCCGGCGCCCACGTCACCGCCCTCGACATGTCCAGAACGCGGCTGGCACGGCTGACGCAGAACCTCGAACGGCTCGGCCTGGCCGCGGAGATAGTGCAGGCCGATCTGCTCAAATACGAGCCGAAGGACCGCTTCGACGCCGTCCTCCTCGACGCACCTTGCTCTTCGACCGGCACGGTGCGCCGGCACCCCGACGTCCCCTGGACGAAGACGGCGGCCGACGTCGAAAAACTGGCCGACCTGCAACGCCGGCTGCTTGCCCGGGCCGTCACCCTGGTCAAGCCTGGCGGACGCATCGTCTTTTCCAACTGTTCGCTCGATCCGCTCGAAGGCGAAGAGCTTTATCGCGGCTTTCTCGCCGGCAATGCGGAAATCATCGACGACCCGCTTCGGCCGGGTGAGATCGCCGGCATCGACCCGTTCCTGACGCCGCAAGGCACGTTGCGCACCACGCCTGCCGACCTGGAGCTTGGCTCCCCTGCCCGTTCCGGGCTGGACGGCTTCTTCGCCGCCCGCATGCGCAGAGCCGGCTAAGGGCAGATATCGAAGCGCGTCCGGCCTTTTGGAGCGAGGAGGCACGGAAAACAGGCTGAACGGCCACGCTGCCGCGGAATTCGCCTTCGCACAAGTTCTTGAATCATATAAACTTGTGCCTGGGTGAGGACGATCAGGAGAGATTTTGGCAATCGCTGCCGGTAACACGACGCGTCTGTGGACGCTTGTCGCGAGGGAGTTCTGGCGCAAGGCGCGCCGGCGCTTGCGTGCCGGACCACTCTATCGCTGGCGCTACTCAGGCCGCACGCCGGAGCGCGTCCTGATCGCCCCGCCGGACCTGCGCCTCGCCGATCCTCAGATCGCGCTCGAAATCTATTACGGCCGCTATCCGCTTTCGGGGCATCTGGTCGAGACCGGCGGCAAATCGCCCTTCCAGATCGACGTGCCCAATCCCGGCTGGCAAAAGACGCTGCATGGCTTTCGCTGGCTGCGCCACATGCGTGCCGCGGGTACCGAGCTCGCCGCCGCCAACGCGCGGGCGTTGGTTTCCGACTGGATTGCAATCCATGGCAGCCATATTTCCGGCGTCGCCTGGGAGCCCGGCACGACGGCCAAGCGCGTCATTGCCTGGCTGCAGCATTCCTCGATCGTGTTGCAGGGCGCCGAATTTCCGTTCTACCGCGCCTTCCTGAAATCGCTTGCCGTCCAGATCCGCTATCTGCGCGCCATGGCGCGCGAGATGCCGGACGGCAAGGACAGGCTGCGCGCGCGCATTGCGCTGGCCTTTGCCGCTTTGTCGCTGCCGGCGCCGGCCTCAGCGCTGCGCGGTGCCACCCGCGCTCTCGCCGAGGAGATCGACCGCCAGATCCTGCCTGACGGCGGCCATATCTCGCGCAATCCGATGGCCGTGCTTGAAATCCTCGCCGACCTTCTGCCGTTGCGCCAGACATACGCCAATCAGGCCGAGACACCGCCGGCCGCCCTGATCGGCGCCATCGACCGGATGCTGCCGGCGCTGCGCTTCTTTCGCCATCAGGATGGCAGCCTTGCCCGCTTCAACGGCATGGGCGCCACCATCCACGACCGTATTGCCAGCATCCTGCATCACGACGACACCGCCGGCGCACCATTGCTGCACGCGCCGCATTCGGGTTATGAGCGCCTGTCGATGGGGGGTGTCACCGTGATCGCCGATACCGGACCGCCGCCGCCCGTCGACGTGTCCAATGCCGCTCACGCCGGGTGCCTCGCCTTCGAATTGTCGTCGGGCCGCCAGCACTATATCGTCAACGCCGGCATAGACACCTATGGCGCCGCCGAGTTCCGGCCGCTTGCCCGCGCCACCGCCGCCCATTCGACCGCCACCATCAACGACACGTCGTCGGCGCGCTTCAACCACTCCCTGCGCGTCAACGACCTGCTCGGCACGCCTTTGATCGGCGGGCCCCAGCATGTGCCTTGCAAGCGCACCGACCAGAAGGGCAGCCAGGGCTTCATCGCCCGCCATGACGGCTATGTCGCGCGCTTCGGCTTCCTGCATGAGCGCGAGCTGAAATTATCGACCGAAGGCAATGTGCTTGCCGGCAGGGACCGCTTCCTGCGGCCGGGCGGCGCCTCTATCCGCAACAATGGCCGTGATTTCGTCACGGTGCGTTTCCATGTCCATCCCGACATAAACCTGCTCCAGGATGAGCATGACCGTCTGGTGCTGGCCGCCGACCATGCCGACACCTGGGTGTTTACCTCCACCGAAGTGGCACCCGAGGTCGAGGAATCGATCTATTTCGCGGGGCTCGGCGGCCCGCGCCGCAGCCGGCAGATCGTGCTTGCGTTCAAAGCCTCGGAGATTTCCGAGGTCCACTGGCAATTGACGCGGACTACTCTCGGTGGTCATCCGGAAAAAGCTGAAGCCAGTGGCAACGGCAAACACTGATCAAGCCTTGCTGCTTGATTTCCGGGCCTCATGTGCTACGGCCCGCGGACGCTCTCCAACCAGAACTGGAAAGGCCGCCAGCCCATGGCCGTCGCCGCCAAGAACATTCCCGCGCCCGACCTTGTTCCGATCCGTCGCGCGCTGCTCTCCGTCTTCGACAAGACCGGCCTGATCGACTTCGCCAAGGCGCTGGCTTCGGCCGGCGTCGAGCTGGTTTCGACCGGCGGCACCGCAAAGGCGATCGCCGAGGCCGGCATGGCCGTGCGCGACGTATCCGAGCTCACCGGCTTTCCCGAGATCATGGACGGCCGCGTCAAGACGCTGCACCCGTCGGTGCATGGCGCACTGCTCGGCGTGCGCGACGATCCCGAGCACGCCGCTGCGATGCGCGACCACGGCATCGAGCCTATAGATCTCGTCGTCTCCAATCTCTATCCATTCGAAGAGGTGCGCCGCTCCGGCGCCGACTACGCGGCGATCGTCGAGAACATCGATATTGGCGGCCCGGCGATGATCCGTGCCTCGGCCAAGAACCACGCCTATGTCGGTATCGTCACCGACCCTGACGACTATGCCTCGGTGCTCAACGCGTTGGAGATGAATTTCGGCTCGCTGTCGCTGGATTTCCGCAAGAAGCTGGCAGCCAAGGCCTTTGCCCGTACTGCCACCTACGATGCGGCGATCTCGGGATGGTTCGCCGAGGCGCTCGAGATCGAGCATCCGACATGGCGCGCCTTCGGCGGCAAGCTGCAATCGGTGATGCGCTATGGCGAAAACCCGCATCAGGGCGCCGGCTTCTATGTCAATGGCGACAGGCGGCCGGGCGTCGCTACGGCGCGCCAGCTTCAGGGCAAGCAGCTTTCCTACAACAACATCAACGACACCAACGCCGCCTTCGAGCTGGTCGGCGAATTCGATCCGACCCGCTCCGCCGCAATTGCCATCATCAAGCACGCCAACCCGTGCGGCGTCGCCGAAGCCGCTTCGCTGCACGCGGCCTATGCCAAGGCGCTGGCCTGCGATCCGGTCTCTGCCTTCGGCGGCATCGTCGCCATGAACCGCATCCTCGACGCCGGAACCGCCGAAGAGATCGTCAAGACCTTTACCGAAGTGATCATCGCACCGGAGGCGTCCGAGGAAGCAGTCCGCATCATTGCCGCCAAGAAGAATCTACGCCTGCTGGTTACCGGCGGCCTGCCCGACCCGCGCGCGGCGGGCCTTGGCTTGAAATCGGTTGCCGGCGGCTTGCTGGTCCAGGGCCGCGACAATGCGGTGGTCGATGACCTCGACCTGAAAGTGGTGACCAGCCGCGCTCCGACGCCGGCCGAATTGGCCGATCTGAAATTCGCCTTTCGCGTGGCAAAGCACGTCAAGTCGAACGCCATAGTCTATGCCAGGGATGGCGCTACAGTCGGCATCGGCGCCGGCCAGATGAGCCGGGTCGATTCCTCGCGCATCGCCGCCCGCAAGGCGTTCGACGCGGCCGAGGCTGCCGGTCTGACGGAGCCTTTGACCAAGGGCTCTGTCGTCGCCTCGGATGCCTTTTTCCCGTTCGCGGATGGGCTTTTGTCGGCAATCGAAGCCGGCGCCACCGCCGTCATTCAGCCCGGCGGCTCGATGCGCGACGACGATGTCATCGCCGCCGCCGATGCTCACGGCATCGCCATGGTGTTTACCGGCGTGAGGCATTTCAGGCATTGAACTCCCTCCCTTCCCTCTGTGGGAGAAGGGACGAGCAGATCACTCCGCCGGCCGATCCGCCGGATAGGGCGTGCCGATCAGGATCGCCATGCCCGCTCCGAGGAACAGCACGATCGCCGCCATGCCGAGCCGCGCCGAGCCGCTGGCCAGGGTGATCGTGGCCACCATGAAGGGTGCGGCAAAACTGGTTGCTCGGCCGGCCAGTGCATAGATGCCGAAATAGCGGCCCGATTCGGCCGCGGAGACGCTGCGCGCCATGTAGGAGCGCGACGAAGCCTGCACCGGCCCGAAAGCAAGCCCGATCAGCAGGCCGTAGAAAATGTAGGCTTTTTCCGCCGCCGTGCCGAACAATCCGCCGCCGTCCAGTCCGGGCATCACCCAGGCGCCGAACAGCGTATAGCCCGGGCCGGTCGAGACGATGCCCAGCGTGGCAATGCTCAGCATGACCAGCGAAATCATCACTATGGACTTGGAACCCAGCGCCGTGTCGAGGCGTGCGGCAACCAGGCATCCGACTATGGCGACGACGTTGAGGATGATGCCGAACAGGCCGATCTCGGTAATCGACCAATGGAACATTGCCGCCGCAAACGTTCCGCCCAACGCCAGCAGCGCGTTGACGCCGTCCTGATAGATCATGCGCGCGACGAGAAAGCGAAAAATGCCGCTGCGCTTGCGCACTTCGGCCAGCGTCGACTTCAGTTCCGACAGTCCCTCGCGCACCGCCGGCCCGATTGGAATGCCTTTGATTGCATCGGGGGTGAAGAAGAACATCGGCAGGATGAACAGGAAATACCAGGCCGCCGACAACGGTCCGGTGGCACGCGCGTCCTCGCCGAGCCTGGGGTCGAGGCCGAAGATCGGGTCCAGCCCAACGACGGTCTTGCCGGTTTCAGGCGAGCCGGCCATGACGGTAACGACGAAGATCAGTGCGATTATGCCGCCGAGGTAGCCGAGCCCCCAGGCCATGTTCGAGATCCTGCCGATGTCGCTCTTCGGCACCAGGCGGGGCATCATCGAATCATTGAACACGGTCGAGAATTCCGCCGCGACCGACGCCAGCGAGAACAACGCCACGACCAGAAAAAGATTAGAGCCGGGCGCGGCGAACCACAGCAGGGTGAGGCAGGTGATCTTGACCGCGGCGAAGAAGGCTATCCACGGCTTTCGCGGTCCGGTCTGGTCGGCAATCGAACCGAGGACCGGCGACAAAACGGCAATGACGAGGCCGGCGGCGGCAATGCCGTAGCCCCAGGCCGCTTGCCCGGTCTCGGGATTGCTGGCCATGCGCGAGACGAAATAAGGACCGAAGATGAAGGTAGTGACGACCGTGAAAAACGGCTGTGCCGCCCAGTCGAACAGCATCCATCCCCAGATGCCGCGTCCCGACGCCCGCTGCACTGCCATCTCAGCCATGTCCCCTCCGCTGGAGCTTGCTCAATACTGATCGAATCGGAATGACGCTCCACCTTGTTGTTGAGCACGATCTTGTCCAAAAGCCGATCGTTAGGTTCGGCATCATGCTCCGGCGCTCCCAAAAGCAGCGCGCCGTTCGCTCTATTGCGCAGTTCTTCCCGGCAATCCCGCGCGATATGGAAGACGTCTCACAGCCCCGTCAGATCGCTCATCAGGCCGGACGCCACCGACAGCCGCGACACGGTGATGTCGCCGCCCTCGGTCAGCGCCTGCAGCCGCTCGCGGATGCGTCCGACCCGTTCGCCGCCGGCCTCCAGCCATGCCGTCACCGGATCCGCCGCCTCGGCATGGCTGGTGAGTGCCGCCACGGCGATGCCGCGCCTGGCCGCGCCGATCGTGTCGGTGGCACGGGAAAGCGCCAGTTGATCGTAATAATCCGAGGGGGTGATCGAGCGCGCCGCATCTTCGACGCGCGGGATGCGGAAGACATCGCTGACCGCGAAAAACGCCTTGGCGGCAGCGACGATGCCAGCATTCGCCGTCCGCGCCGTCAGGGCAATGTCGGGGATGAGTTCCGCCACATCGGTCAACGCCAGTTGTTCGGCAAGGCTCCCCGGCGCGCCGCCCTTCGACAGATTGTGCCGCCGCTCTTCGATCCGCTCGCGCGAGAAGGCCGGCAGCAGCGAAACCAGCTTCGGCTCCAGCGCCTTGCGCGCGTCCTGCAACTCGGCGATCCGCTGCCCGAGCGGCGCGGTGCCGGCATCGTTCTTCAGGTACCAGCCGCTCGTCACATAGATCAGCCGGCTGACCGCCTGATAAAGGTCGAGCTGGATCTGCCCGTCGATCTGGTTGTCGAGCGCGTCGATCTGGCGATAGAGCGCCGGCAGCGCAAATCCATCCCGAACCACGGCGAAGGTGCGCACGACATCGGCGGCACTGCGGCCGGTTGTTTCCTGCAGCCGGTTGACGAAGGACGGACCGCCGCGATTGACCAGATCATTGGCGACGACACGGGCGATGATCTCGCGGCGCAGCCGATGGCCGTGGATTTCCGCAGCATATTTCTTTGCCATGCGATCAGGGAAATAGCCCATGAGATCACGGTCGAAATGCGGATCGTCGGGCACGTCGCTGGCGACGATATCGGAAAACAGCACGATCTTGGCATAGGCAAGCAGCACGCCGAGCTCGGCCCGGGTCAGCGGCTCGCCGCGCGTCTCGCGCTCGACAAGGGCCGCCGGCGACGGCAGCGCCTCGACGGCACGGTCGAGCAGTCCGCGCGCCTCCAGCGCCGCCATGAAGCGGCTCTGATGGGCGATGTCGGCGAGGCCGCGCTTGCGGGCAAGCGACAGCGCCAGCGTCTGCTGGTAATTGTTGGACAGCACCAGGGCGCTGACCTCATCGGTCATCTCGGCCAGCAATTTGTTGCGCGCCGGCCGGGTCAACGATCCCTTGCGCATCGCGGAAGCCAGCGCGATCTTGATGTTGACCTCGACGTCGGAACAGTTCACGCCGCCAGAATTGTCGATCGCATCTGAGTTGCAGCGGCCGCCATTCAATCCGAATTCGATGCGCGCCCGTTGCGTGACGCCGAGATTGGCGCCCTCACCGATCACCTTGGCGCGCAGGTCGAGCGCGGTGATGCGGATCGCGTCATTGGCACGGTCGCCGACATCCTGGTTGGTCTCGCCCGATGCCCTGACATAGGTGCCGATGCCGCCGAACCACAAAAGGTCCGCCGGCGCCTTGAGGATGGCACTCATGATCTCGACCGGCGTGGCCGTTGTCTTGCCGAGGCCGATCGCTGCAGCCGCGGCGGCCGGCAAGGTGATCGACTTCTGGCTGCGCGAGACGATGATGCCACCTTCGGACAGCTTCGTCTTGTCGTAATCCTGCCAGCTTGAGCGGGCGAGAGCGAACATACGCCGGCGCTCGGCCATCGAAGCCGCCATGTCGGGATCGGGATCGATGAAGATGTCGCGATGATCGAAGGCGGCGATCAGCCGGGTCTGCTCCGACAGCAGCATGCCGTTGCCGAACACGTCGCCCGACATGTCGCCAACGCCGACGACGGTGAACGGAGTGGTTTGGATGTCGCGGTTCATCTCGCGAAAATGCCGCTTGACCGCTTCCCAGGCGCCCTTGGCGGTGATGCCCATCTTCTTGTGGTCGTAACCGGCCGAACCACCGCTGGCGAAAGCGTCGTCGAGCCAGAAGCCGTGCTTTTCACTGATGGCGTTGGCGATGTCCGAGAAGGTCGCCGTGCCCTTGTCCGCGGCGACGACGAAATACGGATCGTCCTGGTCGCGCCGCACCACGCCGGCCGGCGGGATGACGCCGTCCAGGCCGATATTATCGGTGATCGACAACAGGCTGGAAACGTAATTCTTGTAGGCGGCTGTGCCGGCCTCGAAAATGGCGTCGCGCCCGGCGCTCATCGGCAGCTTTTTCGGGTAGAAACCGCCCTTGGCGCCAACCGGCACGATCACCGCATTCTTGACCTGCTGTGCCTTGACCAGGCCGAGCACTTCGGTGCGATAGTCCTGGGCACGGTCCGACCATCGCAGGCCGCCGCGCGCGACCGGACCGAAGCGCAGATGCACACCCTCGACCTCAGAGCCATAGACGAAGATCTCTCGCCATGGCCGCGGCGCCGGCAGCCCGTCCACCGATTGCGAATCGAGCTTGATCGCCAGCGATTGGCCTTTCTCCTTCGTATCGGCAACGAAATGATTGGTGCGCAGCGAGGCTTCGATCAGGTTCAGATAACGGCGGATGATGGTGTCGTCATCGATGTTGGGAACGTCTTCCAGCGCATCCGTGATCTTGGCCTTCAAATGTTTGGCCTGGACGACGCCTTCCGTTTCCGCCGTCGGGCCGAGGCGGGCGACGAACAGCGCATGCAGGCCGCGGGCGATCTCGGGATAGCGATTGAGCGCGGCGGCGATGAAATCCTGGCTCTGCGGGATACCGGCCTGCTGCAGATAGCGGCCATAGGCGCGCAGGACGGTGATCTCGCCCGACCACAGGCCGGCGGTCTGGGCAAGGCCGTTATAGCCGTCATTGTCGACATCGCCGCGCCAGACGGAAAGGAACGCATCCTCGAACAGCGCGCCGCCATTGCCGAGGTCGATCGGCCTGCCGTAGCTGTTCTCGAGTTCCATGTCGTGGATGAAGACCATGCCGGATTGATTGTCGCCGACCTCGAAAGTGCGCTCGCTGATGACGCGGAAACCGATGTTTTCCAGCACCGGCACGCGCCGCGACAGCGCCACTGGGCTGCCGTGGTGATAGATCTTCAGCGCCGCCTGATGCGGCTTCTGGCCGGCGTGACGGTAATAGTCGATGGCGATCGGATTTGACGCATCGAGCTTGGCGATGCGCCCGGCGTCGGCCAGCGCCACGGCCGGCGGAAAACTGTCGCGATAGCTTTCCGAAAAACGTGAGGCGATGGCAGTGAGTCTCGCATCGGCGCCGGTCTCTGTCGCGGTCTCGCGCAGTGCATCGTCCCAGGTCCGTACGATGTCGCGGATCGCCGCCTCGATCGTTGCCTGCTCGACCTTCGGCGTCTTGCCGCCGGAGCGGCCGATGATGAAATGGACACGCGCCAGCCCGCCTTCCGGGAACGCCGGATAATAGGCCGACAGCCGGCCTTCGAAAACGGTCTTCAAATACGTGCCGATCTTCTCGCGCACGACGCTGTCGTAGCGGTCGCGCGGCACGAAGACGAGCACGGAGACGAAGCGGTCGAACTGGTCGACACGCACCAACGCCCTGACGCGCGGCCGTTCGATCAACCCGAGGATGGCGCTGGCATGCTTGCGCAGGATCGGCACCGGAACCTGGAACAGCTCGTCGCGCGGATAGCTCTCCAGCACGTTGATCAATGCCTTGCCGGAATGGTCGCTTGGATTGAAGCCGGATTTGGCGATGACGGTTTCCGCCTTCGAGCGCAGATAGGGGATTTTCATCACCGAGCGCGTATAGGCGGTCGACGTGAACAGGCCGACGATGCGGAGCTCGCCCGAAAGCACGCCTTTGCCGGTGTAGGTCTTGACGCCGATGTAGTCGAGGTAGATGCGGCGGTGCACCGATGACTTGGCGTTGGCCTTGGTGACAATCAGCGGTTCCGGCCCATGCAGGAAGGCGCGGATTTCCGGCGTCGTGCTTACCGCTTCGGTGCCGCGCCTGAGCACCAGCACGTCAGGATCGGAAAGGATGCCGAGGCCGGGCTTTTCGGCGCGCTCGAGCATGCCGCTCGTCTCGCCGCCGGTGTAGTTGAATTCGCGCATGCCGAGGAAGGTGAAATTGTCGTCGCGCAGCCATTCGAGGAAGGCGATCGCCTCGTTGACATGGGCCTTGTCGAGCGGCACTGGCGAGTAGCGGAATTCCGAGATCGCCTGGTCGAGGCGGGCGAGCATCGGCTTCCAGTCGGTGACGGCGGCGCGCACTTGGCCGAGCAGCTTGGTCAGGCGTGCGGCCAGACCTTCAGCCTGCTCGGCCGAAAGGCGGCCGATATGGACATGGATGACGCTCAGCCGGTCATGGCTGTGGTCGCCCTTGGCATAACCCCCGTCGCCGAGGATTTCCTCGACGCCGTTTTTGCCGTGCCTGACGACTATGACCGGGTGGGTAACCAGCAGCGGCTCGCCGGCGCTCTCGGTGATCTCGCCAAGAACGGAATCGAAAAGGAACGGCATGTTGTCGTTGACGACGGTGATCACCGTCATCGGCCGGCCCTGGCGGACGACACCGGAATCGACGTCGATGGCAACGACACAGTCGTCCTTCTGGTGCCTGGCCACGGCGCGGCCGGCGAGTTCGGCAGCGCGTTCGAGATCGATGACGTCGTAGGCGGCGACATCTTCGGCCGGAGCTCGGGCCAGCAGGTAGTCGGCAAGCCTGCCGGGCTTTTCGCCACCCGCGGCTTCACCCCTCGTCAGGCCGGCTTTTTTCAACCGGCTCGCTGACTTTACACTGGCCATGAGTCCCTCCCGTCGCATGTTTTTGCGGCTATGCTAACAGATGACGGGTATTTGGCGACAAAGGTTTGACGGCTTGCGACGAAATGTCGGAATTCACCGGCAGCCTGGCGAAAAACGAGGAGAAATCCGCCATGACGGACAAAATCACCGCGCTTGACCTGGCACCGGCGGAGCTGAGCGACGCGACTAGGGCCTATTTCGCCAAATGCCGGGAGAAACTCGGCCTCGTTCCCAATGTGCTACTCGCCTATGCCTTCGACGAGAAGAAGCTGCGCGCTTTCACCGACATGTACAATGACTTGATGCTGGGCGAATCCGGCCTGTCGAAACTCGAGCGCGAGATGATCGCGGTGGCCGTCTCTTCGGTCAACCATTGCTACTATTGCCTGGCCGCGCATGGCGCGGCGGTGCGCCAGCTTTCCGGCGACCCCGCCTTCGGCGAGATGATGGTAATGAATTTTCGCGCCGCCAAGCTGTCGGACAGGCAACGCGCCATGCTCGAATTCGCCGTGAAGCTGACCGAGCAGCCGGCAAAGATCGTCGAAGCGGACCGGGCGGCGCTGCGGCAAGTCGGCTTTTCCGACCGCGACATATGGGATGTCGCCTCGACCGCGGCATTCTTCAACATGTCGAACCGGCTGGCATCGGCAATCGATATGCGGCCGAACGATGAATACCACGCGATGGCGCGATAGGGCACCGCCGTTGCGAGCCAACCGCACATCATATTAGCTACTTCGCATTCTCGTTGCTTGTTTGCCGGTTTGGTCCGATGATCGGCTGCGGCATGACCGCATGCCGGTTCGATGCCGCCGATCAGAGGAGGAGAACATGGCAAAATTTCTCTACGTCTATCACGGCTCGGGCAAGATGCCGACCGAGGAGTCCGAACGGAAGGCAGCAATGGATGCCTGGAACGGCTGGTATGGCAAGCTTGGCTCAGCCGTGGTCGACGGTGGCAATCCAGTCGGCATGTCGAAGACCGTACTGCCTGGCGGCAAGGTCGAGAACAACGGCGGCAGCAATCCGACCGCTGGTTACACCATCATCGAAGCAAAAGACATCGACGATGCTGTCGGCAAGGCCAAGGATTGTCCTATCTTGACCGACCCAGCCTTTAGTATCGAGATCGCGCCGATCATCGAAATGGGTTGACGCGCCGGCTCAGGACCGCGCCGCGATCGCCGCCGCAGCGCCGGCCATGGTACCGGCGCTGATGCGGTTGGCGATCTTCATCGCCCGCTTGCTTCTCAAGAGCTTGCGCGCCTGCGATGCGGCGAGCACCCAGGTCAAATCGATGGCGACCAGGACCACTGCCATGGTCGCCGTCAGCTCGACCCAGCCGACCACGCTGACCGAACCGAGATCGATGATGGTCGGCAGCAGCGCCAGATAGAACATCATGATCTTGGGGTTGCCGAGCGTTACCGCCATGCCGGCAAAGAACAGTCTGGCGGGCGAATCTTCGCGCGGCAGCGAACCCTCCTTCGCCTCGACCGGTGCCGTCCACATCTTCCAGGCAAGCCAGCCGAGATAGGCGACGCCGACCCACTTCACGACGACGAAGGCAAAATGGAACGTCTGCGCTACCACGGCGAGACCAAACACCGCCAGTGACAGCCAGATCGCTTCGCCGATCCACATGGCAAGCAGGAATGGAAACACGTCGCGGAAGCCCTTTGCGATGACCCGCGCCACAAGAGCGGCGATCGACGGGCCGGGCGAGCCGGCGGCAACAAGCAGGGCGCCGGCAAAAATCAGCAGCGACGTGAAATGCATGACGGGGTCTCGTTTGAAGTGTTTGGGGTGTTCAACATAACCCAACTGTTCCGGCGACGGTAGGGTCTACCGAAAGAAGGCTTGTCCGCCAGGCACCTTACGGCTAGAGATGTCGTTCCGAAATCCTTTCCGAGCTTCACTTTGCCTACGTAACCGCCGGTCTCGTCAACTCCCTCAACACAGAGCAGGGCGTCGCAGTCGCGGTGCCTGTTTTCACATGACCTGTTCTTCAGGGTGGCAGTTCGAGACCGGTTTGGCACTGCTGAACCGCTGTCGCGCATAACCACAGGCGACACCTGATTTCCAACTGCCGCAGTCTCTCGCCACGCCGTGCCCGCAAGGGGTTCTCGATATCGCCGATCTGACGAACTTCCCGACGGGAAGGGCTTTTCGGCATGCCTTCGATACTGCGCATCCGCTGGGCGATCGCGCCCAAAACCGCACCTCGACCTCACCTCAACTGCAATCGCTGCGGCGGCCTGAAAGCCTATCGCTGCAGCGGCAAATTCCGCGTCAATGCCAATGGCAAGCGCATTTGATGCCTGGTTGATCTACCGCTGCATCGACTGCGACAATTCCTGGAATTTCGGCATTCTGGAGCGCTGCAGCCGCCGGGATATCGAACCGGCAATATTGCAGGCGCTCGAAAGCAACGATCCGGTCCTGGCGCGGCGCCATGCCTTCGATGTTGCCGCATTGCGAAGCAGTATCGGGCGCGTCGAGGAGTTCCCCGAAGCCGCCGTTCAAAAGGAGGTGCTCGGGGATAGACCGGAAAATACCAGCGCGCTCGAACTCCAGCTCTGGCTCGAAATGCCGACAGCGCTGCGGCTCGACCGGTTACTCGCCAGCGAACTCGGTGTCTCGCGATCGCGGCTTCAGGTTTGGGAAGAGAAACGATTGCTGGTGGTTGGTCCGGACGGAGCCAAAGCCTTGCGCAGGCCGGCGCGGACGGGAACGGCGATCCGCATCCACCTGTCTGGCGAACCAGACCGGGACGATATCATTTCGGCTGCCGGCGGATGAGGCGACGGGAAGGGCATCCGCAATCGGAGACAGTTGCGGCCAGGGGTCAATCGCCCTCTTTGGAGGCCGAGCCGATCAAACCCTTGGCCGCATCGGGATCGCTGTCGGCGACTTGCACATGAATCAAGCCGAGCCTGCCCGTGTCGAGAAGATAATTCGCGAGAGCACAAATTCCATACGCGTCGAGCATCGACACGCAAACTTCGGCCTCGGGTCGATTGTCTATATGACAGCCGTGACCAGTTTACCGCTCACTGCGCGGTATTGCCCTTTATGCCGCGCCGACCACTTTCGCCGACTTCTCAAAACGCTTGCGCTCGTTCGGGTCGAGATAGAGCTTGCGCAGGCGGATGGTCTTCGGCGTCACTTCGACCAGCTCGTCGTCCTGGATCCAGGCCAGCGCGCGTTCCAGCGTCATGCGGATCGGCGGCGTCAGCTTCACCGCCTCGTCCTTGCCGGCGGCGCGGATGTTGGTCAGCTTCTTGCCCTTGAGCACGTTGACCTCGAGATCGTTGTCCCTGGAATGGATGCCGATGATCATGCCCTGATAGACCTTGACGCCGGGATCGATGACCATCGGGCCGCGGTCTTCCAGG
Source organism: Mesorhizobium sp. M0136 (assembly GCF_040322515.1). NCBI lineage: Bacteria > Pseudomonadati > Pseudomonadota > Alphaproteobacteria > Hyphomicrobiales > Phyllobacteriaceae > Mesorhizobium > Mesorhizobium sp. M0136. The sequence continues at coordinate 8,770 of NZ_JAMYTP010000014.1, read as the reverse complement.
TTCCACATGGCATAGGCCACCGATTCACCCTGTTCGTTGGAGATCAGCACGCCGTTGGTGCGGCCCGGCAGCTCGCCCTTATAAGGCTCGTAGGCATGGAACAGCCGGTTCATTACCGCGGTGCCGCGCGTGTCGGTCAACAGTTCCGACTGGTAGCCGATCAGGCCGCGCGTCGGCGCGTGGAAGACGATGCGCTGGCGATTGCCGCCCGAAGGGCGCAACTCGACCATCTCGGCCTTGCGCTCCGACATCTTCTGCACGACGACGCCGGCATGCTCCTCGTCGACGTCGATGACGACTTCCTCGACCGGCTCCAGCAATTCGCCGTTATCGCCCTTCTGCATGACGACGCGCGGCCGCGACACGGCGATCTCAAAACCTTCGCGGCGCATCGTCTCGATCAGTACGGCCAGCTGCAATTCGCCGCGGCCGGAAACGAAGAACGAATCCTTGTCAGGTGATTCCTCGATCTTCAGCGCGACATTGCCTTCGGCCTCGCGCAACAGGCGGTCGCGGATGACGCGGCTGGTCACCTTGTCGCCTTCGGTACCGGCCAGCGGCGAATCGTTGACGAGGAAAGACATCGTCACCGTCGGCGGATCGATCGGCTGCGCGTGCAGCGGCTCGGTCACCGACAGGTCGCAGAAGGTGTCGGCGACAGTGCCTTTCGACAGGCCGGCGATGGCGACGATGTCGCCCGCCTGCGCTTCCTCGATGGGCTGGCGCTCGAGCCCGCGGAAGGCGAGGATCTTCGAAATGCGGCCGGTTTCGACCTGGGTGCCGTCATGGTGCAGCACCTTGACCGCCTGGTTGGATTTCAGCGTGCCGGATTCGATACGGCCGGTGATGATGCGGCCGAGGAACGGATTGGCTTCCAGGATGGTGCCGATCATGCGGAACGGGCCGGGATGAACGGTCGGCGCCGGCACGTGCTTGATGACGAGGTCGAACAGCGGCGCCAGAGCCTGGTCCTTCGGGCCTTCGGGGTTTTCCGAGACCCAGCCGTCGCGGCCTGAACCGTAAAGGATAGGAAAGTCGAGCTGCTCGTCGGTAGCGTCAAGTGCTGCGAAAAGGTCGAACACCTCGTTGACCACTTCGACATGGCGCGCATCCGGCCGGTCGATCTTGTTGATGACGACGATCGGCTTCAGTCCAACCTTGAGCGCCTTGCCGACGACGAATTTGGTCTGCGGCATCGGGCCCTCGGCGGCGTCGACCAGCACGATGGCCGAATCCACCATCGACAGGATGCGCTCGACCTCGCCGCCGAAATCGGCGTGGCCGGGCGTGTCGACGATGTTGATGCGGGTATCCTTCCAGTCGACCGAGGTCGCCTTGGCCAGGATGGTGATGCCGCGTTCCTTTTCAAGATCGTTTGAATCCATGGCGCGCTCGGCGACGCGCTGGTTGTCGCGGAACGAGCCGGACTGTTTCAGGAGCTGGTCGACGAGGGTGGTTTTTCCATGGTCGACGTGCGCGATGATCGCGATATTGCGGATTTTCATGTTTCGGTCTCGGGAGCGTTGCAGGCAGCAGGCCAAAAGGCGCTGCCTCTTTCGGTTGGGCGGCTCATACAGGGTTTTTCGCATTTGCGAAAGAGGAGGCGAGCCACCAAATAAAGTCACCAAATCTTAAATGTCTTGGTGTGAAGTGGAATTATTAACCAAGGCGGAACCTTTCGTGGTCCGGACAGTTCGAATTTCATGATCGAGACAGGCATCAAACTCCGGCCGATTTTGGCATGTACCGCGCTCGCCGTCCTCCTCGCGGCAAGCGCGGCGCAATCGGCCGCGCCGCCCAAGGAGACGCGGTCTGCTCTGCCGTCCGACAAGCGCTCGGCAGAGCAGCTTTTTGCCGATGCTCCGGACGGCGTCGACCCGGTGGTGACCGGACCGGTCAGCACCGCCTTCAAGCAAAGGCAAAAAAACGCCGGATGCGACAGAGCCGTCTGGCCCAAGATTCCCGTCGTCTGCTATCCCGATTGATGCACATCCACCTTCCGGGTGGTCCTAAAAGGCAATCTCACGCCGATCGCACCGGATCGAGCGTGACCTTGTAGAGTTCGCTGTCGTCGCGATCCATCAGCCGCACCGTCAACTGCTCGGTGGCTCCATCGATGTCGACGAGCCCGAAGAACTGCAGGCCGGCCGACGGCGGCAGGTTCTGACCCTGTTCGGCGGTCGGTGCCTTGATGAACCTCAGCTCCGGGCCGAAAGTCATGTCGAAATCATTCGGTCCGAATGTGCCGGCGTGGATCGGACCCGAAACGAATTCCCAGAACGGATTGAAGTCCTGGAACTGCGCCTTGTCCGGATTGTAATAATGCGCGGCTGTGTAATGCACGTCTGCGGTTAGCCAGACGGTATTGCTGATCCCCGCGTTCTTTATATAGCGAAGGAGGTCGGCAATTTCCAGCTCGCGCCCCTTGGCCGGGCCATTGTCGCCATTGCTGATTGCCTCAGCCCCGACCTTCTTGGTGCCGTCGTTCCAGACGACGAGGCCGAGCGGCATGTCGGCGGCGATGATTTTCCAGGTTGCATTGGAATTCGCCAGCTCGCGCTTCAGCCATTTCGTCTGTTGTTCGCCGAGGGTGCGCGATTGCGGCGTCATCGTCTCCTGCATATTCGGACCGTTGGGGCCGCGATAGGAACGCATGTCGAGCAAGAACACGTCGAGCAGCGGCCCATAGGCGATTTTGCGGTAGACACGGCCGGGCTCCGACGGCTCGTAGCGGATCGTCGTCATTTCGTGGAAGGCGCGCGCCGCGCGTGCCGCCAGTACATGGATGGATTTTTCGGTGTAGCGGTCGTCGGCGCTCAGATCCTTCGAATCCGACCAGTTGTTCACCACCTCGTGGTCGTCCCACTGGTAGAACGTCGGGCAGATGGCGTTCAGCGCCAGCACGTTCCTGTCCATCAAATTGTATTTCCACTGACCCCGGTATTCGTCCAGCGTCTCGGCAACCTTGCGTTTTTCGTCGATCAGCACGGTGTTCTTCCACTTGCCGCCGCCGGGCAGGTCGATCTCGTCCTTCATCGCGCCATCGGCATAGATCGTATCGCCCGAATGCAGGAAGAAGTCCGGCGTGTGCTTGGCGATCGTGGCGTAGGTCTTCATGCCGGTGTCGTCGATGCCCCAGCCCTGGCCGGCGGTGTCGCCCGACCAAGCGAAACGAATGTCGCGCTTCGAGGCAGGTGCCGTGCGGAAGCGGCCGACGATCGGCTCGGAAACGGCGTTGATATCGGAAAGATCGGCCGCGACCATACGGTAGAAGATGTCCTGGTCGGAGGTGAGATCGGTAAGCAGCCGCTTCACCGTATAGTCGCTGGCCGGCGAGCTATCGAGCGGCGCCAGGCGGACGGCATTGGCGAAGCTCTCCGTCGACGACACTTCGAACATGACGCGCGACGGCCGGTCCGTGCGCGCCCAGACCATGCCGCTGGTCGCGTCGACGTCGCCGGATTGGATCCCGTGGGTAAAGGCCGGGCGCTGATTGGCGCGCGAGTAATAGGGAAGCGCGAGGCCCGACGCGCCGACCAGGCCAACGGCGCTGGCCGACGTGACGAAAGCGCGCCGCGTCATCGAAATCTTGTTCATGGCTGTCTCCTGGATGGCGTTGAACGTCGCCGCCAAGCTCCAGCTTCAATGTTTCAGGCACATTTCGAAACGATGAAGGTTTGATAACAGTGAACAGGCGGGCGATCTCCCCCTCAACGGGGGAGATTAGCACTCAACTGTCGCACCCTAAGCCGCCTGCGGTTCCGGCTCGAAGGCCGGGCGGCTGGTGTTGATCAGCAGCGAGATGCAGGCGGCGGCTATTGCCGTCATACCGGCGATCAGGAAGGCAAGCTCGTAATTGCCTTGCAGCTCGCGCATGGTGCCGCCGAAGAAGGCCGCTGTCGCGGCGCCAACCTGATGGCCGGCGACGATCCAGCCGAAGACGATCGGTCCGCTGCGGTCGCCGAACGCCTCGTTGGAAAGCCTCAGCGTCGGCGGCACCGTGGCGATCCAGTCCAGTCCGTAAAACACGGCGAAGATGATCAGGCTGGTTGCCGAAAAGCCGGAATAGGGCAGATAGATCAACGACAGGCCGCGGATGCCGTAATAGACGCCGAGCAGCTTGCGCGGGTCGAAACGGTCGGTGAGCCAGCCCGATAGCGTCGTGCCGATCAGGTCGAAAATGCCCATCATCGACAGCAGGCCGGCGGCTTGCACTTCGCCTATGCCCATGTCGCCGCAAAAGGCGATCAGGTGCGTGCCGACCAGCCCGTTGGTGGTGAAGCCGCAGACGAAGAAAGTGGCGAACAGATACCAGAACACCCGCGTGCCGGCGGCGCGGCGCAGCGTGCTCAGCGTATGCGAAAGGAAATTGCCTTGCGCGGCTGGCGGCGCCGGCGGCACGTCGTCGGCATCGGCGCCATAGCGGACCATGCCGATCGAGGCCGGGCGCTCCGGCACCAGCATATAGACCAGCGGCACCAGGCAGGCGGTGGCCATTGCAATGGCGATGGCGACCGGCTTCCAGCCGCCTGACTGGGCGAGCGAGGCGAGCAGCGGCAGGAAGACCAGCAGCCCGGTGGCGCTGGACGCCGACATCAGTCCCATCACCAGGCCGCGATTGGTCTTGAACCAGCGGTTGACGATGGTTGCGCCGAGCACGGTGGCGACGGCGCCCGAGCTGACGCCGGAAAACACGCCCCAGGTGAGGAGCAGATGCCAGGGCTTGGTCATCAACAGGCTGAGCGCGGTCGATCCCGACATCAAAAGCAGCGCGGCAAGCAAGGTGCGGCGCAGCCCGATCCGCTCCATCAGCGCCGCGGCAAACGGCCCGGTCAGGCCATAGAGGAAGATGCCAGTGGCAGCGGCCAGCGAGACGACGTCGCGCCGCCAGCCGAAACTATTCTCCAGCGGCAGCATCATGACTGCCGGCGCCGAACGCAGGCCCGCTGCGATCAGCAGGCAAAGGAAGATGACGGCGACCACGACGAAAGCGTAGCGCTGGCCAAACGGGCGGGATTGAGCTATCATGTTACTGACCGGTACGTTGCAGGAGCGCGAAACATACGTACCGACCGGTAACATTGTCAACCAGCTAATCGGTACACCAGACATGAAAAGCATTGAACCAACGATCAAGGCGAATGACGCATCGCCGCCTCGCGCCGCCGAACGGATTCTCCAGGTGGCGCGCGACCTGTTTTACCGGCAAGGCATCAGGGCGATCGGCGTCGACGAGATCGTGCGGCGTGCCGGCGTCACCAAGCCCAGCCTTTACCGCAGCTTTCCGTCCAAGGATGAGCTGGCCGCATCCTATCTCCGGCACTATGACCTCGAATTTTGGGAGCGCTTCGACGAGGCGGTGAATGCCCATCCCGGCGATCCGCGCGCGCAGATCGTCGCCTTCCTGACGCGTGTCGGCAAGCGTACGCAAAAGCCCGACTATCGCGGCTGCGGCATGACCAATGCCGCGGTCGAATATCCCGAACATGGCCATCCGGCCCGCGTCGTGAGCGAGGCCAACAAGCAGGAATTGCGCCGGCGCCTGCGTGCCATGGCGGCAGAGATGGGCGCCGGCGACGCCGACACGCTGGGGGACGGGCTGCTGCTCCTGATCGAGGGCGCCTATATCAGCGGCCAGCTGTTCGGTGTCGGCGGGCCGGCGCAGTCGGTCGCCCGCAACGCCGACCTTCTGATCGAGGCAAGCTTGAAGAAATAGCGTTCCGTTTACCAGATCACTGTGAGCAGCCTGAGTTCGTCTAGGCTGCTGCTAGATTTGACGGTACGCTGCGGCAGCCCGAACGGAGTTGTCCGCCATGCGCGCTCTTTTGATCCCGCTTGCCTTCGCCGGCTTCTGCAACGCCGCCCGGGCTGGCGACATATCCAGCGTCTATACCGATCTCGTCTGGGAGAAGGACTGCGTGACTTATGCCCAGGCGGAGGAAGGCGACGGCGACTGGGCCGACCTCGCCTGTTCGGGTTATGGCGGCTACCCGGTGATGGTTTCCTACGACGACGCGCGGGAATCGCTGTTCTACGGCTTTCCACCCGGCGATATGACCTCGGTCTGGGAAAGCTTTTCCGGCCTCAATTCGGCTGGACCTAAAGTCGAGTGGCGGATCGAAACCAACGGCAAAACTACCATTCCGTTCGCCGTCATTCATCGTCGCTCGATCAGCGATACCGAGGGCGAGAATAAGTCGACGGAAGTGTTGATCGTCGCCAAGGTTGCCCAGCCTGACGCCCACGAAGGCTGCACGATCGGCCTTGTACTCGCCGCCGGCAATCCCGCCGCCAACGATCAGGCGCGCAAGCTTGCCGACGAGAAGGCACGCACCTTCGCCTGCGGCAAGGACAAGCGCGTAGTGATCGGCGACGCGCCCGCTTTCGGCCGCGTCGACAACTGATTATTTGCGCCCGATAATTACTTGCGCTTGGCCCGCTCGATTGCCTCGACGATCATCTTCTTGGCATAGGCCGCATCGTACCAGCCTTCGATCTTGACCCATTTGCCGGGTTCGAGATCCTTGTAGTGCTCGAAGAAATGCTGCACTTGCTGGCGGGTAATGTCAGGCAATTGCGTGTATTCGTGGACGTCCTCGTAGCGTAAGGTCAGCTTGGGCGAAGGCACCGCGATGACCTTCTCGTCCTGGCCCGCATTGTCCTCCATCACCAGCACGCCGATCGGCCGCACATTGATGACGCAGCCTGGCACCAGCGCGCGCGTGTTGCAGACCAGCACGTCGATCGGGTCGCCGTCGCCCGATAGCGTGTGTGGTACGAAACCGTAATTGCCGGGATAGCGCATCGAAGTGTGAAGGAAGCGGTCGACGAACAGCGTGCCGGCCTCTTTGTCCATCTCGTATTTGATCGGCTCGCCGCCGATCGGCACCTCGATAATGACGTTGACGTCCTCGGGCGGGTTCTTTCCGCTGGCAATCGCTTCGATCCGCATCGCTTTATCCCTCTCTCGATTGAAGATCGATAGCGGCCGATGGCGAATGGTGCAATGCGGCGAATGGTACTGGGGGATCGTCCGAACCGAAACCGGCCGGACCATGCGCTGGCCGTCATTCCCAGACGAAAGCGACCTTCTTCAGCGCCTTCTGCTCGAAGATCTCGACGCCCTCGGCCACATCGCGTCCGCCGGCGCCGGCATAGAAGGCAAGTGCGTTCTGATTGTCTTCCAGCGCCCACACCACCATGCCTTTCAGGCCATGGTCGGCCAGCCGTGCCCGTGCGGCTGCGAACAGCCGACTGCCGAGCCCGATGCCTTGATACTCCGGCCGCAAGTAAAGCTCGTAGATCTCGCCCTGCTGCCTGAGTTCACGTGCTCGGTTCTTGCCGATCGTCGCGTATCCGGCAATTTTGCCGCCGATTTCGACGACCAGGACGGTGGCGGCCCGGCGAATGGCATTTGCCCACCAATCGGCACCGCGGCGGTTGATCATCGATGTCAGTGTACGGTGCGGGATGATGCCCGAATAGGCGCCGCGCCAGGCCTCGAGATGCACGTCGGCAATGGCGGCTGCATCGCGTGGTTCGGCTTTCCTGATGTCGATGCTCAGCGTATTCATGATTGGTTAACCATAAACCCGCCGCGCCCGATTGCAAGAGTCCGGTCGGCCGCCGCGATGCTTTCACACAGCCGAACAGTGCGTCCTTGAGACGCTGGAAAACCGCTTTTAGCGAGATCAAATCTCGACCAGATGGTCGTCCAGTTCGTTGCTGTCGCCGGTCGAGACCGGAAAATGCTCGGCCAGTACCGCACCGACCGCTTCGATCGCCTTGACGAACCCGTCGGCAAGCCGATCGTCGCCGGCATGCGCCGTAAGGTCGCGGACGACACCGTCCCAGACATGCTGGCCGACACGAGAATCGATGCCGCTGTCGGCGACCACCTCGGCATAGCGCTCGGCGATCGAGACGAACACCAGCACGCCCGTGCGCGCCGTGGTGCGGTGGACGTTGCGGGCGAGAAACTGCTTCATCGCATTGGCGTGGGCGGCTTGGTAGCGCAGACGCCTCGGAACCAAATGGATGCGCAATGCGGGCAATGCCCACAACAGAATGAGCACACTGGCAAGCGCCAGCAGCTCGGCGATGACGAAATGCGGCAAGCGGATCGACAGCCACCAGGCTTCCAGCCCGTAACCGACGGCGAGGCTGACGATGAGCATGCCTAGCATCGCCATGAAAGCGGCCGGGAAAAAATAGCCGTCGCTGGCATGCGCCATGACGCAGTAGATCTCGCCGTCGGTCTTTGATTCGGCAGCGCGGATCGCATCGGCGATGCGCTCATGATCCTCGGGGCTGATCGGTCGTGTTGCCATGATTGATGTCTCACCAGCTTCCTGAAGAACCGCCGCCGCCGGACGAACCGCCGCCACCTGAAAACCCACCGCCCGAACTTCCGGACGACCAACCGCTGCCGGAACTTCCAGACGACCAGCCACTGCCGGACGAGGTCCCCGACGTCCAGCCAGCGCCACCGGAGGATGACGAAGCTGGCCCACGGCCGTAGCGGAATGTCATGCCCAGCCACTTGTACACGCCCGGCGACAACTTCGTGCCGAAGATCGGCGGCAGGAATGCCATTGCCAGGCCGCCGAAGAACATCGTCGCCCACAGGACGATGAACAGAACGAAGATGGGATCGACAGGATTGTCATTCGCCGGATTGCGCTTGCCGCGGGCTTCCAGCTCTTCGGGATTGCCTTCCAGCACCATGATCATGTCATCGACGGCCTTGCTGATGCCGCCAGAGAAATCG
>NZ_JAMYTP010000013.1:0-176985 GCF_040322515.1 Mesorhizobium sp. M0136 | reverse complement strand
TCGCCCGTGTCGCGTTGCCGACATGGACACGCTTCCAATGTTTACAGATACTTGACGAGGGAGTGCATAATGACTCACGCATCGCGATGCCGCGCAGGGCTCGCTCGGCTGCATTGTTCGATAGGCAGATCCGCCCATCGTCGAGGAACCGGGTGAAGGATGACCAGCGGCGCAGCATGTAGTTGAAGGCCTTGGTCAGATCATGTCCGCGCGAGAGCTTGTCGCGCGTCTCGATCATCCAGCGCTCGAGCCCGGTGACCAGCGGCACGCTCCGCTCCTGGCGCACGGCGTGGCGTTGGGCCGGCGACAGGCCGTTGATCTCGCGTTCGATATCGAACAGGGCATCGATGCGCTTCACGGCTTCAACCGCGAGCGGATAGATCAGGTTGGGCTTCTCGCCGTGCGCCTTCTTGCGCGCCGCCGCTTCGATATCGGCCAGCTCGAATACTTTGCGCCGGCTGTGGGCCCAACAGCTGGCTTCCAGAATAGGCGCCGGCTGACGACCCGCCGCATAGAGATCGCCATAACCGCCATAGGCATCGGCCTGCAGAATGCCGCTCCAGCCGGCGAGATGCGCCGCGGTATGTTCGCCTCGGCGATCGCGGGAATAGTAGAACACCACCGCCGGCGGATCGGCGCCGCCGAACGGTCGGTCATCGCGCACATAGGTCCATAATCGGCCGGTATCAGTCTTGCCCTTGGCCAGGACCGGAACCGTCGTATCGTCGCCGTGCAGACGTGAAGCCGCCAGCACATGGGCTTCGAGCCGCTTGAACAGCGGCATCAGCACCGCGGCGCCGGCGCCGACCTGGTCGGCGAGCGTCGACAGGCTGAGTGGCACGCCTTCGCGGGCATAGCGTTCAGCCTGGCGGTTGAGCGGCTGATGCTGGCCGAACTTCTCGAACAGGATCATCGCCAGCAGGCCGGGACCGGCCCAGCCGCGCGGGGTGGCGTGGAACGGCGCCGGAGCCTGGCTGATCGCCTCACAGTCGCGGCAGGTGAACTTCTCCCGCACGTGTTGGATCACCTTCCATTGCCGCGGCACCACCTCCAGCGTCTCGGTGATATCCTCACCCAGCCTGCGCAGCCGATGACCGCCGCAGCAGTGGCAAGCGGTCGGCGCCGGCTCGACCACGCGTTCGCGCGGCAGATGCTCGGGAAATGGCTGGCGCGCCGGTCGTTTGCGCACATAAGGCGCCACCTCGGTGGTCCGGGCCGCGGCCTGTTCGGCGGCGATCTCGTCTTCCGTCGCTGTGCTCTCGAGTTCCTCGAAGGTGAGCTCCATCTGGTCGTGGAGGCGGGCGGAACGTTCAGAACTCTGACCATGCAGCGCCCGCTGCAGCTTGCGGATCGTCAGATCCTGATGTGCGATCAGCGCCGCATCATCCGATGCCTTGGCCCTGGCGGCCGCCAGTTCGGCCTCGACCAGCGCAGCGCGCGCGGCCTCGTCTTCGGCTCTGGCCAGCGCCGCGGTCAGCGCTGCTCTCAGCGCGCCAATATCGTCCGGAACAGCATCCTGGGCGGTGGCAACCATGCCCTGGAGTGAATCATAAAACGCGTCCGTTGACTCGCGGAAAATGGCGCAAACTCAAAGAAAAACTCAGCCCGCGCGCTGCGGTCGGAACGTGTGACGCGGGTTGCGCCAATCGATCCCGTCGAGCATGTAGGCGAGCTGCGCCGGTGATATGGAAACCGTGCCGTCCGCCGGCGACGGCCATAGAAACCGGCCCTTCTCGAGCCGTTTTGCATACAGCGACATGCCGAGCCCATCATGCCAGATAATCTTGATCAGATTGCCGCTGCGGCCGCGGAAGACATAAAGATCGCCGGCATGCGGATCCCGGCCCAACGTCTCCTGAACCTGCAGAGCGAGGCCTTGCATCCCGCGACGCATATCGGTCCGGCCGACCGCCAACCAGATCCGCACCTGGCTCGGAACCGGGATCATCAAACGCCCAGCGCCTTCACCATCGCCGCCGCCAGTGTCGGCGGTGTGGTCAGCGGAATCCGCAGCCGCACCTTACCGGCGATCTCCAGCTCGATCACCGCTGGTGGCGCCGCCGGCACCGAAGCGGCGACAGGCTCATTGGGAACCACGACAACTTCGGCAAAGCCCGTCTCGCTGGCTCTCAGCGTGCGGCGCCACTTATAGATCAGGCTGGTCGCGACATCGTACTGACGCGCCACCGCCGCCACGGTGGCCCCGGGCGCGAATGCCGCGGCCAGTATCCGGCACTGATCCTCTTCACGCCAACGACGACGACGCTCAGGCCCGGTCAATAACGTCACATGGCTCATGCTGTGCTGCTAACTACGCTCGTAAGGAAGACCTTAAGAGCGCAGCCTCGCTATCGTGCCATGCTCGCGCAAGGCGGCCCTCGCCGGAGGGGTACGACGAATAAGCATCGGATGCCGCAGATTTCCGAATGGTCCTTTGAGGCGATCGCCGCAATGGCTAGACCGACAACAAGCGAAATGACTAGGGCGACACCCACCGGAAGATGATGCATACCGGCTTCGTACCGACCGCTCGGATAAACGTCGATGAACGTTTGGAAACACCCGTCACGGACTCAGACCATCCCTAACAAATGGTTAGCCGTCCTCATCGCTGAGCCGGTTTATAGAGAGGAAACCCGCTAGCCGCCCTAAGGCCCCTTCATGGCTCGCCACTGGTTCAACCCTCCGGTCCCCGTCAAGACCGAGCGTCCCGGGTTCATTCGCAACGTCAACAACGCCGAGACAGCCGGCGAGGAGCTTATGAAGTGGACCAAGCGTGGCCCCTGCTGGGATCTCGCGGTGCGCGTTTGCATGGCCGTGATTTTCGACGAGATGGAACCTGAGGAGGCCCGCAAGGCATTCCTGGCTGCTGCAAAAGAGGAGGGGACATTGCTCCCCCCAACGACAAGTAGCTAAATTGGATGCGGTATAAGGTTCTAGGTGTCTCTGACCGACACCGCCTTCGCGAAAGGAGCCCGCCGCCGGTGAGGGAGAGGCGACGGACCCCGCCACAGCGGCTGCACATCCGAGAAGGACCACTGCAACCTCTAAACCCGCGAGGGCCTACATCGTTCCCTTAGCTGCGGCTAAAGCGGGGTTGGTCAGCGGGCTCTTGGCGCTCTAAGTTCCCCTTATGGGTCCTCTCTGGTTCTCTCCCCCGGTCTACGTGAAGACGAAACGTCCGGGCATTCGCAATGGGGTCAGCCACGTCGAGGGAGCCGCCGAGGAACTCATGGGGTGGGACACAAAGGGCCCGAAGTGGACCAAGGCGGTCCAATCCTGCGTCGATGCGTTCCAGGGCAGCGCCTCCCCCCAAGAGGTGCGTGAAGCCTTTGAGGCGGCTGCCAAGGAGGCCAACGTGTATCTCTCCCCTGAGTAGGAGGTACAGGGTCTTGGTGTGGTGATCGAGGTATGCACGAGCTTGGTCGCCGCCATCGGGCAGAACCCCCTTGGCGGCAAAGCTTGCTCCATGAAATTGATGGCGCCGTCATTATCGAAGCGGCGATGGCGAAATTGGCATGGTGAATGTTTGCAGGCGCTTGAACCCTTGGGAGCATAGCTGTTGGAGGTCATCGATATTGTCTTTTGGTTTCAGAGTGAGGTTGCGCCGCTGTTTGTCTGTCTCCAGCCGGATACAATCAAGCGGTCTTGCGACGGTCCGGACGAACGCAGCGTCAGCGCTGCTCCGCAGCAGCGCGCTGCAGACGGCGGTCGCCAGCCAGCTTGAGGCGCAGTCGCCGCAACCACTCGCCATCCTCTCCGAGCGGATCGCAGGACAGCTACGCGATTCTGAGCACTGCCAAATCGGCCTAATTTTCCACCGCCGAATGGACGATAAGACGCGTAAGCGAGTTTCCGGACCGGAAGCTATGCGTTGGGTTGCCCAAACGATGCAGAGGCGCTGCTGTGTTGGCGCGACACGCTCGACCGCAGGTGCGGACGGCATAAGAATTTTGGAGAGGCCCGTGGTGACTGGGATTGCGCTGGTATTGGCGACGCGCGAAGACTGGGTCGATGTCTGGGGCGACGGAGCACCCGCAAGGGCCACTTCATAACGGAGAATGGAGGCCGTGCTGGGAGGTTGTTGCTTCGGCTACCAACTCAAAGTGATTGTCCGGGAGAGTTCGGCGATGTCGCCATAGATCATCGAACCTGTGACGAGAAAACATTTATCACTGAGGACTTCGAAGAGTGAGCTTGACGCGGTACAAACCGGCAGGTTCTTCGAATTGGCGTACGTGCCGAGCGTCGCGGTTTCGACCTTACGGTCCTTGGCTTCGGCACAGCCGACACTGATCGCGAGGATTGCGATAGCAATGAGAGTCGCCTTGCTCATATTTTGCCCCTGCAGCCAGCTCTTGTCGGGTAAGTCGCGTGATGCATCAAAGTAGCACCGGCCTACGATCGGTTTCATCCATCGATTGGAGGAAGCGGGCTCATCCATAATTAGCAATATCTTGAGTGAGGCGCCGAGCGCACCAGACTCATGGAATGGCGCGGGGCATAGGTATAGGTGACGTGGTGCCGATCACAGCCACAGTCCGCAGACGGGTCACTGAGGACCACGTCAGCGTTTCTATCCCGAGCTATAGCTTTCCGCATTCGATCATCGATCATACCAAGGTGAAGAAGGGGCAGCAGATCGAGCTTACCGGACAGATCACGCGCATAGACGAGGAAGGCGGCAGGGTGACCGTCGATCTGGGACCGCTGGTGACGATCGACATCGACAAGGTCAGGCTGGTCGAGAAGTACAGGACGCCAAAGCGCAAGTAGCCGCTGCGCGACATGGTGGATTAGCTCGCGGACCGTAAGCGCTATTTTCGCTGCACGTTGACGCGAGCGCTTTCGACGGATGGCCTTCGAATCGGGAACGGTATCTGGTCTGATCAGGCTGCTGTTGCTTTGGCGAAGTTGAAGGGCAGCAGATCCTCGATGGCTGCGTTCTCGGGGCGCTGAGGTAGTTCAGTGAGGACGTGGCGCAGCCACGCTAACGGCTCGACGCCACAGGCGCGGCAGGTCAACATCAGGCTGTAGATGACGGCGCTGGCCCTGGCTCCGTCGACGGTATCGCTGAACAGCCAACTTTTCCGGCCAGTGGCAAAGATTCTGATGTCACGCTCGAGAAGATTGTTGTCGATCGGCATGCTGCCGTCCTCGGTGTAACGAGTCAGATATCCCCATTGGTTCAGGGTGTAGGAGACGGCGTCGCCGAGCTTGCTGTCCGGCAAGACTTTTGGGGCGATGTCGTCGAGCCATGCCTTGAGAGCATGGAGGATCGGGACACTATGTTGCTGGCGGAAGTGGCGAATGCAGTGATCTCGCGTTTCGCCGTCATCGGGGATTTCGTTCCGCGCCTGCCTTTCAACCCGATAGAGCTGTTCAAAGAACCGGAGCGCCTGTTCCGGCGGGCCGCCGCCTTTCTTCCTCGCCTTTAGGGCATCGACGAAGCGCCGCCTGGAATGGGCCATGCAGCCAAGATGCGTTGCCCCTTCCAGCGTGCGCCAGGCGGAATAACCGTCACTCATCACGATGCCGCGGTAATCGCCCAAGAAGGTCTGCGGGTGTATCTGGCCGCGACCCGGCTGATAATCGAGCAGCACGATCGGCTCGTCACTGTCGTGGCCGCTCCGGTATGCCCACATGTACGAGGTGCTGGTGGCCTCTCTGTCCATTTCCTTCAGCACCTGGACCGTGGTCTCGTCGCCATGGATGAGGGGCTGCGATCTGAGCCGCAGCTTCAGCACGTCATAGATGCGGGCGAGATGCTTTTCGCTCGAGCCGATCACCCAGTGACCCAGAGCGCCACGGCTGACAGGAACGCCCGCGCGCTCGAAGGCCTGCGCCAGGCGGTAGAGCGGTGTGCCGTCGACGTATTTGTGAACGAGCGCGAAGGCCAGCGTCGAAGCCGTGGCGATGCTGCCAGGCAAGGGTTGCGCGGGCATCGGCGCGGTCACGACCGGCGTGTTGATGCCGGTACGGTCGCAATGACGGCAAGCATATTTGAACCGCACATTCTGCAGGACCTTCGCCTTCACCTCGATATGAAGTTGCTCGGTAACGGCCTCGCCCATGCGATGCATCTGGTGACGGCAGCAAGGACAAGCCTTCTGATCGTCGGGAAGGTCATACTCGACGCGCTCGCGCGGCAGGTTTTCCGGCAAGGCCTTGCGGCCGCGCTTCTTTCCCGTCGCCCCTTCGCTCGCCGGCAAGCCCGTGTCCGGCAGGACAACGACGCCGCCATCTTCGTTGTCGGCGGCGTCCTCATTCGCGGCCTGTTCGGCTTCATTGAAGAGGCGGTCAATGTGCTTTTCACTGCGCGGCGCAAAACGATGCAGTCGTGCAAGCGCCAGCTCTTCCTCGAGTTTGACGACGCGTTCGGTGAGTTGACGGTTCTGCGCCTGCAGCGCAGCAATACGCGCCATCAACGCTTCAACAGTGGTTCGCCGGGTCGATTCATCAGATTCTTGAATCGAAAGCATGCCGCCGCGTCAACCGCTCAATTCGAGAGCCCTCAACCGGCAACCTGATATTGCCGCACCGGA
This sequence comes from Mesorhizobium sp. M0136, assembly GCF_040322515.1. Classification (NCBI taxonomy): domain Bacteria; kingdom Pseudomonadati; phylum Pseudomonadota; class Alphaproteobacteria; order Hyphomicrobiales; family Phyllobacteriaceae; genus Mesorhizobium; species Mesorhizobium sp. M0136. Next base: position 170,440 of record NZ_JAMYTP010000013.1, on the reverse strand, counting down.
TGGCGGACCATCGCATCGATGTCGATGCCGTCGAGGATCCAGTGCAATTGCTCGGTCGTAAGCGTGACCACCGCTGCCTCCCGGCGCGGCCACCGGAACTTGTCCTCGGTCAGCCGCTTCATTACCAGCACAAAGCCCGACCGATCGAAGAACAGGAGCTTCATCCGGTCGCGACGGCGATTGCAGAACGCAAAAACCGCCGGAGCAAACGGATCGAGCGCCATCGTCTCTTGGACCAGAACCGCAAGGCTGTTGATGCCGGCCCGGAAGTCGATCGGCTCGCGGTGCAGGTAGACTTTCAGGTCAGCGCCCAGTCTGAACATGACCCAGTGCTCCGATGGTCGCCGTCAACGCATCCACATCACCGCATTCCAGCGTCAACTTCACGCCGTTCGGCAGCGACGCGCTCACCTTGGCTGGAGAGGAAAAAGGCGCTGTCCTTTTCGATGCCGACCTACGTGCCCCATCGCAAGTCCCCGGCAAATCCACCGCAGCCATGCTGCTCTGTCGCAGCAAGGCCCGATCGGAAGTGCTTTCAATCTGAACCGGGATGAACGCCGATGGTGGGGGCTGTGGGAGGGACTGGGTCTCCGCCCGCTTCTTTATCCACTTCCGAAGAAGGTTCGCATTGACCCCATGTTCGAGCGCAAGCCTCGATACCGACACGCCAGGCTCAAGACAGGCCGAGACAAGACGGTCCTTCGATGCCGGGTCGTATCGGCGTCGCCCGTCCCGACCGACAAGCCTCACCCGCAGTTTCTGCTCATCTTCTTCCATCACAAGGTGTCCACCTATTTTGGTGGACACCTCATGCATCAGAGCACTCAACAGCAAAAGGTGCGGGGAAATTCGCGCTTACCGCGGACCGCCGCTTATCCACGCGACATCGGTACCACTCAAACGAATGGCAATTTTCTGGCTGAATGCGTTTACGGTCCATGCTCGGAGACCACGCATAGGTATCGCGCGGGAGACAGGTGACTCCCCGTTTCAAGGCGTCGAGATGCTACGAGCACTGAACAGTCAGTTCCTTAGACCTAAAGATCGGGCGATCTGCCAGCGGGTTGTCGACCAGGTAACCGCCGACGCCAAATGGTACAGCACCCCGATAGACGGTCAGATTCTGGCCTCGACCACGCTGAATCTCTTTCAATCAGGGGTCGTAAACGAAACGAATTTGCTGGCACATGTTCGCGCGCGGCGCCACGACTTCACTAAACTGATAGGCTAGTTCTTCACCCTCGCGACATGGGCGCGAAATGCGGCTCCTCGTAGTCCGCCGGCCTATTGTTAAGCAGATTGAGCGCCCGCTTTATGTCCCGATGCAGATGGTCGATCGCATTCCCAATGCTCGCCAAATGGCTTGAGCGACAACTGCGCGTCGCGGAGTTCTACCGTCAGAAGCCACGCCTGTCGTTCAATTTTGGCGAGGTGATATTCGGAAACGGCTTCGTGTCGGCGAGGGTGCGGCATCCCGCACAATAGGAATATATTCCGCATGCCGTTAAGGCAAATAGACTTCGTCCTGCCCTCAGCGCATGCTCGCCGCGGGCATTTTGGGGGAAGCAAGAAAAACAAGTTGTGTCCGTTAGTAGCCATCAGCGTTTTGTCGGGCTGCGCTACTCGCCCAGCCGACATCAAGCCCACGCTGGTTTCGTCCAGCGTATACGCGGCAAGTCCTGCAGCCAGTTGGAAGCCGAACTTTACCGAACGAGTTCCGACCTGGCGCCGATAATGGCCGTACAAGACAGAACCGCCCGCCATGACGTGGACGGCGTGTTTTGGCTTGGCTTGCCGGTTGGCAGCATGATGGACAACACAGACATCAAGGCACGTGAAGCCAAGAGCCGAGCTGAAGGGCAACATGGACGCGATCAACGCAGCCGACGAAAGGGCGGCTGTGTTGCCGGCACTCTGTAAGCCGTTCCAACGTTAAAATTGTCGGCTTGCTTCCCGCCCTCGCGACTGCGGAGTGGTCGTTTCATCGATTGACTCGCGTAATGCACCGGCAGTTAATCTCCCCGCAAGGGCAAAAGAGGGGCTATGAAACTGGGAGCAAACGATGACTGTCCAAAAAGAAGACTATCGAACCAACAGAGCCGACTACGCCATAGCTGCCATGCATAGCCGAGCGACCGCTGAGGGCGATCGTGACGATTTGGTGGCGAGGAAAAAGTCCCTGTGGGTAACAGATCGGCGATCTGCAAAATTGGCTGCAAACCCCTCCGAAAGCTCGCCAGAACCCAAGGCAAAAGCGCGCGATAAGTGAATCGGACGCCAGCCACTTTCTTACCGCCGCGTACTTCGTTCGCATGGTTCGATTATATTAGACCTATCTAATATACTAACCAGCCAGTCGAGCATTCCCGAACGCTCGCTGGTCAGGCCCAGCGGCGGCCCCCCTAACCCAAGCTGCTGGGCCGCCACTCAGAGCAAAGCGCGATGTATGAGCATACTAGCATAACGGTGATCGTCTCCACCTTGCCGGCCTTGCTTAGCACCACCTGAAAATCAGCTTCGAATCCCCGAATGTGCGGGGTCCCAGTGGCCATCACTAGACATTTCGAGATTTGCGGTTCGAGCCGGCTCCCTTCATCGGCATGAGCGGTGACGGAGTACATCATCTTGGCAAATCAACACAGCCGGCATCCTCGTCCCCTCATTCGGTCGAAAGCTAGGTGGAACAATCAGGGTGCGCAACTTGTCATCACTGATATTGCCGCTTCACCCCAGCTTTGAGCGTGCGCCCTTCCGTCTGTGCGTGGTTCACCGTTTTTTACGTTATTAGCGCACGTTTATAAACGGGCATGTTGGTGTAGCTTGTACGTGCCCAAAGCCTCGGCGCAACGACCCAGCGCCGGGGCTTTTTTGCGGTATCCTTGCTCAGCATGTGCCAGATGATCATTGCAAGCTTGCGCGCAGTGGCGACGGCCGCGATGTGCTTCCCGCGGCGCGAGGCGATCCGCTTGTGGGAGGCGCGAAGAGGTCCTGGCGATCGCACAGCCGCCTCGACCAGCATCCCCCGCGCATGGCCGCGGCCCTGCTTCGTAATGCGCCCGTGATAGGCTGGCCCCTCACCGGACTGCCGCACGCTCGGATTGGGGCCAAGATAGTCAACGAGCTTCTGTGGATCGCTGAAGCGCCGTATGTCGCCGATTGCCGCGGCAACGCTCGCAGCCACGGTGACGTCCCGCGCAACGTCATCAGGCGGCGGATTGTCGGATCCTGGAGGGCATGTACGGCGATATCCGCCTCGACCACCGTCAGCGCCTCGTTGATCTGGTTAATCAAGCCGAGGTGGCGCTCGATGGCGGCGCGCTCATCCGCAGGCAATATTTGCCTCGTCAGCCATTTGCGCCCGCTGATCCCGGCGAGGTTCCCATGCGGACACGGCGGGATCATGTGGGCGTGGAGAATTGACTGGATCAGGTTCTTCAGCCGCGAGCGCTGGCGAACCAGCTGTGTCCGCCTGGTGACCTGTCTTCGGAGGGCAAGGGTCCCCGGATCCGGAACCCAGACCTCCGGCAGAAAGCCCGAGGCGTAGAGCTTCGCAAGGACAGTGGCGTCGATCGTGTTCAGTCTTCACCTTCGCGTGCGCGATCATGTGCACCTGCTTGGGATTGGCGATCACGATCCGATCGACGTAGGGCGACAGCACTTCAGCGACGGCAGCAGCATTGCCTGTCGCCTCGATCACCACATGATCATCGTGGGTGAGTTCCTTCCTGGCGAACTCCTCGAGCTTATTGCGCAGCATTTGAACGCGGCCGAGCTTGACGATCTCGCCATCAAGCAACGACACGACCTCGGCGGTTACGCGGTGTATGTCCATGCCGATAATACGCACGGTTCCGTCCATCGTTGGTCACGAACAGGGAGCGAGCGGGCAACACGACAAATACGGATCCGCACTCGCAGCGCATCCGAGCGAGTCGTAGGGGCGGCCAGATAATGTGATCGAACTCGCAGTTCATCTGCATACGACGGCCTGCCCGCACTTGCGTGCTCCCGGTGCCCCGTGGCCCGGATGCCCGGATGCGCCAAGCTTAACGAACCTGACGACCGAACAAACGATGGCACCAAGAACATCATGCCGGATACGGCTTCATCGAGAGCTTCAACGGCAAGGAAGGCGCGTCAACACTCTACGCTACGATTGCTGGCCGCCCGTCGTCACGGCGCATATGCGACGTTCCGTTAGCCGCCGATCGCGTTCCTATCCACGACAATCGCGTGGTGGTACATTCGGTTGATTTGGCGAATGTTTTTTGTCGTCAACTCACCGGGAAACCGGGGAGGTGGTCATGAGAATTATTACCGCTCTAGCATGCGTCGCCCTCCTTGCAGGTTGCACAACGGCAGGCCCCCCAGGGCCCCAAGGGCCTGTCGGTCCACAAGGTCTTCCCGGCAAGCAGGGACCTAGAGGTGCAATGGGGGCTGAGGGTCCGGCGGGGAAGGACGGCGTCGGCGGTTGGGAAATCACCCAGTATGCAAGCGCGAGTGATACAAGCCCAGACAAATCCGCACAGGCTTGGTGTCCCAAGCCAAAAGTCGTCATAGGTGGCGGTGCCAGCGCGTCAAATTCAAATGCTCTAATTTCTAGGAGCTTGCCGGTTACTTCCCCAGCTCCAGGGTGGGTAGCACAAGCGCATGTAGCCGCTACGTCCCCAACAGCTTGGACGCTGACAGCATACGCCATTTGCGCGCTTGTCAAATAGTCGGCGCTTGGCCGGGCCGGTGAACTTTGCGTTGTCGCGTCTTGGAGACACAAACGGCGTTCTAGTCTTCATCCCAAAAATCCTGCAGCGAGGCGTGCCGAAGGTCTTCCTCGCCCCGGAGGTGCTTCACGCGGACCTTGATGCCCGCTTGCGAAGGCCATAGTTGAGACGGTTGAAAGGCTGAGCCGGTGCCCCCCGCGTTGACCAGTTGCCGACCGGCTAGTGCAGCTTCTGGACTCTCGCCCGGAATGGCGGCATTCTCTCTTCCGGGAGAGCGGGCGTGGGCAAGGCCACCGTTATCAAGGCGCCAATCAGGCTGACCGCTGGCGAAGGCGCGCCGGCAGAAGAATGCCGTCACGGCGGCTGCCGCGACCCCTCTTAGGGCTGATCTTCCTCGGCGCCGGCACGCTTGCCGCCGCAGTCACCCAATTCGCGATCCAGAGCACCGCCGGCCAACAGAGCACGATAACAAACTGGACAGAACCATTGCCTGGCCACATGGAAGGCCGCGCCTCGGTGATCGATGGCGACACAGTAGAGATTGCAGGCCAAAGGATTCGTTTCAATGGCATCGACGCGCCCGAGAGCCGTCAGCACTGCGACGACGCCAAGGGCTTTGACTACCCATGCGGGCGCCGCGCTGCCCAAGCCTTGGACAAGTCTTTGTCGCGGTCTAGCTTGCGGCCCAAGAGCAGTTGGCTAGGTACCAACTTGCTTCATCGCACGAGCTGATTTGGGAACAGGTGCGCCGCGGCTCGCTTCGAGACGCGCTTGCCTACTGCGGGGCAGCTTTCGCCTTTCGATAGCGGCTGGCCGAAGGTGGAGATTTCGGAGTCGGATAATGAGCTTCGCGTCACCGCCGGAGTCCCCGGTATGGAAGAGAAGGATATCGAAGTCCTGCTTGACGAGGACGTGCTGACCCTGCGTGGCGAGACGCGGTCGGAGACCGACGAGAAGGACTACTCCGAGCGCTTCTATGGTCGCTTCGAGCGGCGCATACCCCTCGGCTACGAGGTCGAGGACGACAAGGTCAAGGCGTCCTTTGCCAATGGCGTCCTGACCCTGACGCTACCGAAGAACCCGAACGCGCAGTCGAAGGTGAAGCGCATCCCGATCACCCACTGACGCATGGACCACGTCGGAGGCGGCAGGCCGCTGCCTCCGGCGCATCCTTCGCCAAAAATGGGAGGGATGAGTGATGCAGAAGCAAGAAAGCGAAGTCACACCAGCCGTAGAAAATATCGGACCGGCAAACGACAAATGCGGGCGAGCGCCGTTGTTCGGCCGATCCGAGTTCCCGCGTGATGCGGTCGCACGGATTTACAAGCCTTGCCGCTCAGTCATGACCTCGGGCCGTGCGCAGCCGAAGGGCTGGCGGCTGGTGTTCGAGAGGCGTACCGCGCCCGTCATCGAGCCCCTGATGGGTTACACCGGAGGCGCAGACACGCTGACCCAGGTGGAACTCGATTTTCCGACGGCTCAGGCGGCCATCGACTATGCCGAACGCCAGGGGCTTGCCTACGCGGTTCAAGGAAGCCCGGCGGCCGAAAAGTCCAGTGTCGAATCTTCCGATGCGGACAAGCGGCTGCAGGCCGGCGTACGGCGGGGTTTCGCAGGCGCCACATTATGGACCGGCGCTGACGGACGCGGAGGCGTTTTATGCATCGCCGATGGACGTGGTCGTCGATCCTCGTCTGACAGCCGACGAGAAACGCGCCATCGTGCGAAACTGGGCGTGGAACGAGTATCTGGTCGATCTCGCGACGGCCGAGGGGATGCCGGAAAACGCGCGTCCGACGCGGCTCGACGAAGTGGAATTGGCCCTGCTCGCGCTTGTGCAGCAGCGCGGCATCCGCCCCTAAGCTCACAAGACCTCGCGCCCGCCGGTCCAATCCTGCTGTCTAAAAAGATTAGGACGTCCCGACGAGGGCGATGGTCAGCAGAGACACAAAAAGGACAAGAGCGATCGCAGCGCCCCAGAAGAGAACTTTTTCGGTGCCGCGTTGCTCTTCCTCGCGAGATATGTCTTTCGCCATTGGATACATCCTTTGCGATGGTCAACGACTTAGCAACGTGCCGCGCCAAGGCTGAGTTCCTGCAACTATCTTGTCCCTTCGGCACTGAGAGAAAGAGCTCGGAATCAAGCCTCGTGTTGTCCAACCGTCGATCGGTGGACGTATTGCAGCTGATGCATCTAAAATCCCTGTGATCCGCGCGCACCGGGCATGCCCGACCCGAGCCCCCGCCGGGTGCAACAGCGCTTGATCGGCCCGCCGCATCAAACTGTGCGGCGGGCTTTTTCACTCACGCGATGGAACACCGGCGCGTAGGGAAAGTTCTGCCCACGCAGCAAACTCTTTCCCTCATATTTTTGCTGCCAGATCGGATAGCTCCGATCGGCCCACGTCGTTCTTCCTCCGGCGACGTGGGCTCGCCGTCCTCGCTATCGGTTGAGTAGCCACAGAACAAACGAAAGCACGATGCTGATCAGAATCCCGGTGCCGATCGGAGCGTAAAACGTGAAGTTCTCACGTTGGATCACGATGTCACCGGGCAATCTGCCCGGACCGACCCGCGACAACCAGGGCCACAATAGGCCTATGGCAACTATAATCAGACCAATGACAATCAGAGTTCTGGACATGGCGGCATCCGGCCGGGAATATAGTGGCTGACCATGAACGTTGCGATAGTGGTCATTCGTCGCCTCAAGCCGATCCGCTCAATTTGCAACTCCGCGGATTGCCGTGACAAAGCTCCCTTTCCCCCGACTTGGAAGTGCTTAGCTGTCGTCCTTATAAGACTTGGCGGCTTCATCGATCTTACGCCAATCGTTTCCGTGGCGCCGCACAAGCTCTCGCGCCTGGGCTGGCGATACACTTTGCGTTTCGACGATGTGGTTCACTTCCGTCTCCTCGCTTTTCAGGGGACGCGAACGAGGGCTCGTTGGCCGTCTGGCCGCTGGGTTTTTTGCATCTCGTCTGGGCATGAATGGACCTCTCCTGGAGCAGAATAAACGGTCTGGCGCGGCGAAGGTTTCGCCACGCTAGCTCGTTGAGCAGTTTCACCGATCGCCTCCTTGGCTTCCCCTTGCGGCTCTGACCATACGTTCTGGTGTTCTTGGACCCGAATGAGCTGCACCGCGTTGTTTGCGAGCAGTGCTATGCTTCGCAATCTGATGGAAAAATCCGACGCCCCTGCTGCACCGCAGCCAGCTCCTGGAGCCGAAGCGCGCTTTCCGTACGATCGAGCGGCGGTTGAGCGGTTTCGACAGGCATTTCCGCGCGCCAGGTGGAGTTACGAGCGCAAAAGCTGGTTCGTGCCGGGAAAGACTGCCGCGCGGCGCATCCAGCGCTGGCAGGCGCAAGAGGCGGATCTACGAGTAGCACATGATGACAGCAAGGGACGGCATGCCTTGCGCGTAAGCCGGATCGAGTTCGATGGCACGTTCGAGCAGCACGAGCGCTCGCCTCACTCGCTCAGGCATGCCGGAATCGACGTCGAGTTGGGCCCGCAGCACAAGGTCGTAAGCATCGAGATTGTCGGAGCGCCTGCGCTTGACCCTCTCGATTTCTGCACGCCGCAGACTCGGTGCGATTGCGCCGATACCCGACATGGCGATCGCATCCTGAAGCCCGAAGAAATCGTCAGAGCTGCGGTCATACCGCTCGGCCCACACATGAGCGCCGGTCGATGCATCGATCATCTGGCCGGACACGCGCACGTGGCCGCAGGCTCTCCGCACGCTGCCTTCGAGCACATATCGTACGCCAAGCTCGCGGCCGATCTGCTTCACGTCCACGGCACGACCCTTGTAGGTAAACGTCGAATTTCGCGCGATGACGAGCAGCCACTTGATGCGCGCCAGGCCGGTGATGATACCGTCAACCATCCCGTCGGCGAAATAGTCCTGCTCCGGATCGCCGCTTAGGTTCGAAAATGGCAAAACCGCGACAGACGGTTTGTCCGGCAATGTCAGCGTTGCCGTTGCTGCGCCCCCGGGTGTCGGATCACGGTTACCGGCTGCGACCGCCGGCCCCACATAGCGATAGCCGCGTCGCGGCAGCGTTTCGATCCAGCATGCGCCAGCCGCCAGTTCCTCAAAGAGCCGCCGAACTGCCGCGATCTGGACCGTCAGGTTGCTGTCCTCAATGGGATGTCCGGGGCCACGCCGCCTCGATCAGAACTGCCTTCGGAACCGGTGCGCCCGCCCGTTCCACAAGCAGCGCAAGCAGCGCGACCGCCCGCTGTCCGAGCGACGTCGGCTCTACGCCGTGGAATAGAATTCCAGCATCGGTGTCGAGGCGAAATGGACCAAACGCGAGGATTGTCGCCATTCCCAAAGAAGATATCGTTTGTGAATTCTTCGCAACGATTTCGGAACGGCTTCACGACTCGCGGAAACGGGAGCGCATCTTGTCCGCGTGCTAGCGGAAGTAGCACCCAGCCAATGGAGGATCAGATGAGCGTCGCTCCCGTCATTCGCATGCCCGGCGAGAACAATGGAGTCAGGTTGCGTGGCTCTCCGATGGCGTTCCTTGTCACCGGCAAGGATACTAAACACACGAGCATGTTCGACTGGACGATCCCTGCTGGCTTCGCAACCGGGTTCCATGTTCATCGCGTACAGGAGGAAACCTTCTACGTGCTTGAGGGCGAATGCGTCTTGCATGTTGGGGACAAGACGATCCGCGCGACCCGGGCACCTACCTGCTCATTCCACCGGGCGTTCCGCACAACATCACCAATGTCAGCGAAGAGCCGGCGCGGGTGCTGATGACCGTCTCTCCGCCCGGACACGAGCACTATTTTGAAGAGCTTGCCAGGCTCGCTGCGCACGGCCCTCCGGATCCGAAAGCGCTTGCAGACTTGCGAAACCGTTACGACACTGACCAGCTCTCTACCCTGACGACAAGAGCCTAAGCTCGATTTGCAATATCGGGTCATGGCGCAGCACCGCTCATGGCGTCGGCACCAGCGATGCCCGCTTTCGGGGGGCGTGCAGGGCCGCAATAAACGACCGAGGTTGGGCGCATTGCCGCCGCTAGCTAACAAACGCTACGGAATGAAGAAGGGCAAGTAGTCTGGTGGAAGGAGTAGGGCCTCCGTCCACTTGCTATGCATCGGAATGTGCATATATTGTGCATATGAGAGGTCGGAGATTTGTCATGGCCCACGCACAGCTCGCACATTCCACGGTGATTTCAGGCTTTGTCGATAGCCTGCAGGAGCCGCGCACGCCATATATCTCGCCGAAGCGCCTGTCGCAGGCGCTGGGCGTGAAGGTGGCCAACTTGGCCCAGCTGACCGGTGTCCACCGCAACACGCTCCGCAACCCCTCATCGGAGCGCCTGCAGGGCCGGATGCGCGAAATGGTGAAAGTGATCTCGGCGGCGACGGAACTCACCGGCGATATTGACAAGGCGATCTACTGGTACCGCAATGAACCGATTGCCGACTATGGCCATCGTACCGCAGCCGAGCTCGTCGCGAACGGCCAGGTCGAGGCGGTTCTGGCCTTTATCCGGGATCTCGAGAACGGCGCGCGCGGGTGAAGGTCACCCGCATCGCTCCAGACGAAATCTTCCATCGCTATCTGACACCCAAATGGGCTTTCCTGCCCACCAGTGGTGCAGGCGCGGCGATCGACGGCGGACGCTTCAATCGGCCCGGCGTCGAAGCGCTTTATCTTTCACGTTCGGCTCAGACGGCGCTCGAGGAATACAAGCAGGGTGCCAGTATCACCCCGCCAGCCACCCTTGCCGCCTACAAGATCACGCTCACCGAGGTAGCCGATCTTTCGCAGGGATTCGACCCGGACATCTGGGACGGCGCTTGGCAGGACTGGGATTGCGCCTGGCGCCAGATCGCTCGCATCGACAAGAAAATCCCGCCATCGTGGAGGCTCGCGGACCTGATCATCACGACCGGGCTTCGCGGCATCCTGTTCCCGTCGCTGCGTCACATCGGCGGTACAAATCTGGTGATCTTTCCGGCCAATCTTGTCGACGGCGATCATGTCGCGGTTCACGATCCCGATCACCGTCTGCCGCACGACCAGTCGTCGTGGCCCTGAGTTGCTTGCTGTCGTAAGCAACCCGATTTCCGATCAGTTCAGAGCGCCTCATCCTCAACGACGCTTTGCGTTGGCTCGCCCTCTTCGCCGTCGCCTTCCTCCCAGCCAAGACCGGCCGGTATATTGCCGGCCAGCAGCCTCTCCTTCGACAGTAGCCCTGCGTCCTCGAGCGCCTCGAAATCCGGCAGCTGGCGCAGCGTGTCGAGCCCGAACTGCGAGAGAAAAGTCTTGGTCGTCACAAAGGTGTAGGGCGCTCCCGGCTGCGGACTGCGCGGCCCCGAGGCGATCAGCTCCTGCGCGCGCAGCACGCCGATCAGGCCGCGTGACACCTCCTTGCCGAAGAAGGAAGACAGTTCGCCGCGGGTGATCGGCTGGAAGTAGGCAATGCACATCAATACGAGCGCCTCGGCCTGCGACAGTTCTTTTCCCCCCTCGGCCGCTGCCGTGCCGAAGGCGGCGTGAATGGCGTCGCCAAAAACCTTTTTGGTCCGATGCTGCCAGCCGCCGGCGACCGCGACCAGCTCATAGGGGCGGCCGGCGAGCTCGGCGCGGATGTCGTCGATGACCAGCTCGAGATTGCAGCTTTTGCCGACGACGCGCGCCAGCACCTCGCGCGGTACCGGTTCGCTGGCCGCAAAGACCACTGCTTCCACGCGGCCCATCCATTCGCGCCAGCGCAGCTCCGCCGGCAGATGTTCCAGCTCGGTATCGAGCAACGCCGGCTGTTCGTTCGGCTTGCGGCGGGCGGACGCTTCGCTCATCGCTACAGCCCAAACATCCGAAAGGTGGTGCGGCCCGACAGCTCCCGCACGGCCTCGAGTTGCTGCAGCCGCTCGAACAGGCGTCGCGTGGCAAAACGGGACAGGTTTTTCGTCGTCAGCGAGCCGGAGACGGCGTCTTCGTTGAGCAGCAAAAAGATCACGTCGCCGGCGCCCTTGGCGCGCAGTTTCGGCGCCACGGCCAGCAGTTTTTCGGCACGACGCGACAAATCGGCGGCCAGCCGGCAGGCCTCGGCCGCAGCTTGAACCAGCGCTACGCAGACCGCGCGCTCAAATCTTTTTTCGCCGGGTCGGATGCGCTTGCCGCCGGACTCGGCGCGGAAGGCCGGGCCAAAGGCCTGTGCCATCATGAGCGGCACCGGTCGCGGCCAGCGCAGGCTTTGCGCCAGCACCAGGTCGGCCAGCCACCAGGCGAAAAGCTCGGCATCGGCGCATGGTGACGACATGAGCGGCGATCGCCGCGGCGGCGAACGGCGCCGGCCGCTGCAACCCCGCCAGTTTTTCGATCTCCGTGCAGAGGTTGGCGAGCGCCGCGTCGTCCCAATGGATTCCGAGCTGGTCGACGATCCTTTCGAGCCGGTCGTGGGTTGCGACCGACGGCTGCATGGCCAACTGCCGCCAGGCGCCAAGAACCGCGCCGGCGGGGCCGGGACCGGCGCCGGCCGGGCGCAGGTACCAAGCGTCGCGCAGCGCGGCCTCGTCCTCTGAGCGGCCGGCGAGCCGCATGCCGGGGGCGGCACAGCGAAGCGCCAGCCGCTGCCGCCAGGCGCCGGCCCAGGAAGGCTGCGGCGCCCGTGCGAGGCTGTCGAGCGCGCCCAAGGCAGCGCCGGCCTGGAAGGCGGCGTCGGCGTCGCTCGGCCCGCCGCCGGCGGCAAGCGCCCAGGCCGGGACGGTCGGCGGCGAGGCGGGACTGGCGGTCGCGGGATCGAGGCGAATCATGGTCTTGGTGGGTAGAGCGCCCGTGCGCTTTGCGCTACGGTTTTCACGGCAAAACGCACAGCCTGTCGATGTGACAAAACGAATGATAATGCCTTATCGTTCGTTTTTGTCCTTACGTTAGAAATGGCCGTTGTCGCCCGCGTTTCAAGGGTCGCAGGAGAGTTTCAGCGACCCTTTTTGAAGACTGGTGGTCATTAAAGGAGGTTGGACGAACACGGTGCACGGGCATATCTGCCACAGACGCTTTCAACCCTGCGGGCGCAAGTCTGTCACCGGCCCGTAGAAGATCACACGCACCGACGGAACAAGCTGGTTGAGGTAATCGAAATCCCGAACATTGCCGGTCAGGACCGTCGCGCCCAGCAGACCGGCCTGGTGAAAGATCAGCGCATCGTTGAGGAAGCGGCGTTCATGCCCCTCCCCTTTCGGCAGACGGCTCAGCCGGAACAGCGGGCCGGCAAGCATGCCGGCGCGTCCCCAGGCGGTGGCGTCGGGTGCATGCAGCCGGTGCACTGGAATGTCTTCAATCGTGCCTGCAACCACTTTCAGGACCGACTTCGTCGTGGGGTGCGCTGGGTCGAGCCGGCCGAACAGGTGGCTGAGCTCGGCAAGGCAGACGGCCGAGTGCTGACAGAGCCGATAGGTCAGAAGGTCATCGACCACTTTGGGCGTGCGGCCCTGAAGGACATCCAGATAGACGCTCGTGTCGAGAAGCAATGCACCGCCGACAGGCGCCTGGTCCCCTGCCCAGGACAGAGCGGAATCCGGCCGCCGTTCCAGCCCGCCGGCACGCCGCTGTGGTTTGAGGGAACGCAGTGCGCTCCCGAGATCAAACACTAAGATCAATGTCTGCGGAGATGCTGCCCTTGCGGCGGACGAGCCGGGCGCCAAAATCGTCCTCGAGGGCCAGCCGCGACAAGGCGAGCTCCAGCAGCTCAGTGTCGGAGGTCACATAAGCGCGCTTCTTTGCCGCCTCGATCAATTCCGACGGCACCCTGCCGGAAAGACGTGTGTTCTTGGCCGCGCCGAGAAGGCCGACCGCCCTCGCCTGCTCAAGCACCAGACGGTTCCGGGTGTGGGCGATCCGCTCCTCGCTTTCGGCTGCCGTTGCGCCACGTACGCTCATCCTGGATTCTCCTGTTGAACGAAACATAAGGGATGTTGAACATGAAGGCAAGGACCGCTGGGTCGTGCTATAGCATGACCGGGCGACGGACCATGTCCGATCGAGTGTTGACCCTCCTAGGGCCCTCTTTCTCAGTGCCGATCCGTGTGATCGTACGCGACCGACGCAAATCTCGGGAGCTATTGGTCAAGCACCTCGCGGTGGACAATTGGGCGCTTTGGTCGCACGTTGGGGCTCTCAGAATCGCACCACTGTGACATTCAAATGATCGAGAGTTTCGATGGGCAGTCCCCGTAATTTCATGTGGAAATGGACCACGCGGATGAGGCTCCCTCCCCTCCCACGCAGGTCCTCGACTCGCGACAAGCATCACTGCCTGCCCATCTCGAAAAGCTGGCCGACCGCGCGCGCGATTACGTCAAAGGCCTGGCGCCGGCACCAGGCGCAAAAATCGTCGAGGCGGCGAGTTCGGCAAACACCCGTCGCGCCTATGCCGCCGACTGGAAGCAGCCGCCAGCTCCACAAGTCGTGGGCCTCTACATCACGGCCCAGGCCTCAGGATCGGAACGGGACAAAAAGTCTGTGTCGACCATTGAGCGCCGCCTGTCGTCGCTGACCTGGAACTATACGCAACGCGGTCAACCGCTCGACCGGAATGACCGGCATATCGCCACCGTGCTCGCCGGTATCCGCAATAAACACGCCTCCCCTCCCCGTCAAAAGGAAGCCATCCTGCGCGACGATCTTGTCGCCATGCTGGAAACGCTCGATCGTGGCACGCTGCGCGGTCTGCGCGGCCGCGCCATGTTGCTTTTGGGCTTCGCCGGCGGCTTGCGCCGCTCCGAAATCGTGGGCCTCGATGTTGCGCGCGATCAAACCGAGGACGGGTGCGGCTGGATTGAATTTTTCCCGGACAAGGGCGTGCTGGTTACGCTGCGAGGCAAGACCGGCTGGCGCGAGGTCGAGATTGGCCGCGGCTCGTCCGATGCCACCTGCCCGGTCGTCGCCCTGCAGACCTGGCTGAAGCTGGCCCGCATCGCGCATGGCCCCTCTTCCGCCGCGTCACGGGGCAGGGCAAAGCTGTGGGCGCCGAGCGGCTCAACGATCAGGAGGTGGCGCGGCTGGTCAAACGCGCGGCCTTGGCCGCCGGCGTGCGCGGTGATCTTTCCGAGGGCGAGCGCGGCCAAAAGTTTTCGGGCCACTCGCTGCGTGCCGGCCTCGCGTCCTCTGCCGAGGTTGACGAGCGCTACGTGCAGAAGCAGCTTGGTCACGCCTCGGCAGAGATGACACGCAAATACCAGCGCCGGCGCGATCGCTTCCGCGTCAATCTAACTAAGGCGTCAGGATTGTAGAGTGCGGTACGCCCCCCAGCCGCAGGTGACTCTGGATGCGCCAATCCACCCCGGCGCCACAGATCCAACCATCATGTTGATGGGTTTCCAAGGTTTATTGGTGCGGTCGCAAGCCTCCAACTTGAAGAGCTGTTCCCAGCTGGGAACTCAAAGTACGGGTTGTGGGAGAAGTTTGCTTCTCGATGAGTTCTCCACGATCCTTCCCCCACACTTGGACTGGCCCCCGAGGGAAGTTGCCTGGCGACTGCAGGAGCCTCTTGCCCGACGCTGGAGGAAAGTGCGCGTGGACAGGAGCCTACGTGCCAAACGGTGCTGATTGCTGTCAAATCGCGTGGGACGCCTGGCGACAGGTCCGAGCCGCTGAGTTGCCATTCGCGAGGGTCGCTCGGCCCGGAAGGAATGCCTCGTTGCAGGGTAGGGGCCGTGGGGCGTCTAGTCTAAATTGCCAGCCTGGGGCGGCGATCACCGAAGTGGCATCGGAAGCGGCGCGGCATGGCTGCAATCGCTCCATGCGCCGAAACCTACCTGCGCTTCTGTAGGTCGCTCGCCGCCGTACGCGGAAGCCAGAGGCCAACCGGTACACCAACGTCGACTATCTACGAGAACAAAACGGGCAACGGGGCTCGCCCGTGCCCCATGTTGCGTAACCAACTTCATAGCGGTCTTTTTCAATGCCTGACGCGCAACTTTGACGGCACAGGCGCCAGCGATAACGAAAAGTTCCCAGCTGGGAACTGCCCTGTGTCCATTTGCTCGAATTCTCCGAATCGGGCATACCTCCAGTAACGGAAAAACCGCGTAATTCGAAAAGTTGGCGTAGTTGGCGTGGCGTTAACAGCTTGTTAACCACAGTCGCTATCAATAGGCGCTGGGTGCAAGAGGAGAATCTGGGTGACGCGGCATCTAAGTAGCCTTCAGTTCATGAATACCTTTTCGACGAAACTCGAGAAGGCACTCAACAATCTTTCGCTGGCTCAGTATCCTCCTGATGCGATTCGTACGATGCGCAAATTCACTTCGACGGAAGTGGCAGCATTGCTAGGAGTGACTGAAGCTTACATACGGCAGGTCTCCTTAAAAGGGCAGGGACCTGAGCCAGAGACAACGACCACCGGAAAGCGCCTATATTCTGTGGAGCAGGTGCTGGACCTTCGGATGCACCTGGCGGAAAAGGCACGGAAGAAATGGATCAATCCTCGTCGTGTTAAAGGCGAGGATTGCCAGATCATCGCGATCACGAACTTCAAAGGTGGATCGTCCAAGACAGCGACCACTATTCACTTGGGTCATTGGTTGGCACTACGTGGATATCGCGTTCTCGCAGTCGACATGGATCCCCAGGCGTCGTTAACAAGTCTGCAAGGAGCGTTAGCCGGATTTGACTACCGAGAAGGTGACACCCTTTACTCAGCGATTCGGTTTGATGATCCGGTGCCAACGGAAAAGATTATTCATCAGACGCATATCATCGGATTCGACGTCATCTGCGCCGGTCTTGAGCTGACAGAATTCGAAACGGCCGTTACCCTTGAGATGCGCAAGAGCGGTGGAACCAGTTTTCTGCTTCGAGTGTCACAGGCCCTCGAACAGATCGTCGATAGCTACGACATCGTTCTTCTCGACTGTGCGCCGTCACTCAATTTCCTGACACTTTCGTCGCTCACTGCCGCTACCGGAGTCCTAATCCCGGTTCCGGCGCACATGCTCGATGTCGACTCCACAGGGAAGTTTTTGGAGCTGGCCGCATCTTATATGCAAATCCTGGATGAGGCTGGTGCAGGCGCACGTTGGGATTTCGCCAAATTCCTCATCACAAAGTTTGAGGCCAACGACCACCCGCAAGCCAACATGCAGGCCCTAATGCGCCAAGTGTTTGGCGAGGATTTACTTCTGAATTCAGTCTCCAAATCCACTGCGGTTGCGGACGCTCTCACTTGGAAGCAGAGCCTCTATGAAGTGCAACGATCGAGGTTTTCGGCACCTAAAACTTATGATCGTGCAATCGAATCGATCAATGCCGCGAACGCGGAAATAGAAAGCCTCATCACAATGGCATGGAGGCGTGAACAGTGAGCCGTAAAGATTCTAAGGGCATGTTTGCTGCTGTTTTGGGGCAACTCGGGGAGGAGGACAATTCGGAGGAGGGCGTCAGCCGCCGCACGTCATCGCCGCACCTGATGAAGGTGGCGGCTGGTGTTCGCCAAATGCAAGAGCGTAGCGATATCGCCGACAAGTTACTGAAGTCAGGCGAACAGATCATTGAACTCGATCCCGACAAAATACGGCCGTCGTCTATCACCGATCGATATGATGACGCCTACGAGATTTCCGCCATTGCTGAGATCACTGAATCCATGCGGGAGCGCGGTCAAATTGTGCCTGGATTGGTTCGGCCAGTACAAGGCAAGGATGGCGAGTTTCAAATCGTCTATGGTCGCAGAAGATTAGCGGCAGCTAAGCAGCTTGGGATCGGATTCAAAGCGGCCGTCCGCGAGTTAACTGATGAACAAGCAGTCATTTTCCAAGGCGAAGAAAACACCGCTCGAGAGGATCTTTCATACATTGAGAAGTGCGCTTTTGCGCTTGCGCAGCAGGAAGCGGGATACAAACGGGACACCATCTGCGCTTCGCTGTCGACAGGAAAATCGCATGTCTCCGAGATGATCAAAATCGCCTCATCGGTCGACAAGGAGATACTGCAATCGATTGGTAAAGCTCCCGGGATTGGTCGAGGACGATGGCAGGAATTCTCGAACCGCTATTCCATAGACGGCTCACCCGCAAAAGCTTTCGATCTTATTCGCAAAAACAAATTCCGCGAGGCAACGTCCGACGACAGATTCATTATTCTGCTTGAGACGCTTCCATCGGATCATCATGCGATCAAAGAACCTGCGGGTGCGGCCAAGCCATCAAAGCCCAAGATTGCTATGAAATCCTGGGCTGCTCCAGACAAAACAGTCAGCGTCAGCCTCAAAGACAACGGAAAAACTACCATGATTGCCGTGGGAGAGGCTGAAGGATCGCGTTTCGCAGCGTTTATCGCCGGACAACTGGACGACCTGTTTGAGGCCTTTCGGAAGTCCATCACGAAACAAGGAGTCTGAAACCGCAAAAGAAAAAGGCCCCCGAACGGCAAGCCGTGGAAGCCTCTCTCTGAACTAAGCACTCTGAGAATCGCATCTCCACGAATCACTGTCAAGAGTCATTGGCGTCGTTTTGGCGAGCAGGTTTCTTTTGCCTAATCGAGGGTGAAAGAAAATGGAGACGAATATTGCGACGACGCCCTTTGGGCGGCGGCCGATGACGCTTGGCATGATTTCAAGCCAAGTCACCGCAAGGGCCGTGCCGAAGGACGCGATCGTCCACAAATGGCATGTCTTCCAAGATATCAAGGATGCCAGGATCGCTCTGGGCGCCACTGATCGCGCTTTGGCTATTCTCGACGCGCTGTTGTCGTTCCATCCGGACACGGCACTTTATGGCGACAGTGAACTGGTTGTATGGCCATCCAACGAGCAGCTGATCCGCCGCGCCAATGGCATGCCCCCAACGACCTTACGGCGACACCTGGCCGTTCTGGTCGAGTGTGGATTGATCATCCGTCGGGACAGCCCAAACGGCAAGCGCTTCGCCCGGAAAGGGCAGGCGGGCGAGATCGAGCAAGCCTATGGCTTTGACATCTCGCCGATCGTGGCGCGCGCTGAGGAGTTCAAGGATCTTGCGGAAGCGGTCAGATCTGAGAAGAAGGCCTTTCGTCTCGTTAAGGAGCGGCTGACCATATGCCGCCGTGACATCGTCAAGATGATCGACGCGGGGATTGAGGAAGGCGTGCCGGCGAACTGGGGCAGGGTCCAGCAGGCCTACCAGGCGATTGTTGGTCAGATACCACGCACTGCACCTAGGCAGACTCTCGAGGCTATTGCCGAAGAACTTGAAGGCCTTTGGGCTGAAGTGCGTGAAGCATTGGAATCATTTGTAAAAACACAGAAAATGGACGCCAATGAGTCCCAAAATGGGCGCCACATACAGAATTCAAAACCAGACTCTAAATTTGAATCTGAAAGCGGCTCAGGAAATAAAGAGGAAGCGGGCGGCAACGTTGCGGATACCGACAACGTACGGAGCCTACCGAAGCGCGAACTGCCGCTAGGGATCGTGCTGGATGCCTGCCCGAACATGCTTTGGCTCGTGAAGGGCGGCGGCGGAATCCGCAACTGGCGTGAATTTCTGGCCGCGGCCGATGTTGCCCGACCGTCCATGGGCGTCAGCCCGAGCGCCTGGGAGGAAGCGCGAACGGCAATGGGTGAGCAGCAGGCGGCGATTACCATTGCCGCGATCTACCAGCGGCAGGACCAGATCAACAGCGCCGGCGGTTATTTGCGCAGCCTGACAGATCGAGCAAAGGTCGGAAAGTTCTCGGTCTGGCCGATGGTGATGGCCTTGTTGCGGGCCAAGCTTGACGCGTCGAAGACGACCGGAACCGGAGCTGAAGCCGCTGCTGTCGATTTGGAGACTGCGGGCAAGGTTGTGCGCACCGAATCCCGGTTGGAAATCAGCGATGCCTTGCGACGCAGCCTCGACAGACCGGGGCGCGGATCATGATGAGGAGGGCGGGTTTTGATCCGCTCTATGAGCTTGAACGATCGCTGCAGCGCTTGTCGGGACGAGCGTCTTATGAGAGCATCGAAGGCATGAAAAACGAACACGACTGGGAGACCGACGCCCGATGAAACCGCCGGAATGGTGTGGTGGAACTCACTTGCCGAATTTGATCGTGCGACTTGGCTGGCGCGGGCCGGCAGCGCTTTTCCAGCTGATGCCTGGGCCGTGTACAAGCGGCTCGGGGATCTTGAGCGTCAGCCACGGACCGTAAACTGAGGACCATTCTGTAGCGGGATGACGTCCTTGTCCCTCGGTCAGCTCGCGGGTAGTTCAGCGACGAGACCAAGCCGGCGGGCTCGATCAAGCAGATTCTTGACTGATGAGGCCGACCATTTTGCGCTCCCTCGTGAGGTTCGCTCATGCAGGCGCTCGAGCTGGCCAGCGATGTCGCGTAGCGATAGGTCTGGGTTGGACTGCGAAATCCCTGCCACAAGGGTCATCAGGCGATCTTCGGGAGGCTGAGGAGACGCCCTCTTTAGCAGAGTGGATTCGGCCAGGTGCTCGGTGACGAGCCACCTCACTGCCCGCCGCAGTCGTTCAGGCGTCCAATCGAGGCCGCGCTGCTTCAGGACCCGAGCGATATCGTCCCAGTTGTGATCTGGTCGCATCCGGCGGACTGTCGGAAGCCACTGGTTCATCGTTGATTGTAGCCGTCGGCCATAGGCTGCCTTTTGCACCGCAGTCATCTTCGCCAGGGCCTCGGGCTTGCGCTCCCGGATACCAGGATTGCCCGGCAGCCGCCCCTTGGATCGTGCAGCGATGATGCCGGCCTTGGTCCGCTCCGAAATCAGCGCACGCTCGAGCTGGGCAACGGCGCCGAGTACCTGTAGCGAAAACATGCCCTGTGGCGTGGACGTGTCGATCGGATCTCGCAGAGATCGGAAATGCGCGCCCTTCTCAGTCAGATCCTCGATCACCTGAAGAAGATGGCTGACCGAGCGCGCAAGGCGATCGAGACGCACGACGACCAGGACATCGCCGGCGCCGATTTCGCTCATCAACCGCAGTAGGGCAGGGCGAGCTCTCGACGCACCGGATCCATGTTCCTGAACGACGACGTCGCAGCCGGCCGCTCGCAGCTCAATTTCCTGCGCTTCCGTCGCTTGTTCGTCCGTCGACACGCGCGCGTAGCCGATTTGTCGGCCCTTTGGTCGTCCGGATCGTCGATCTTGCGCTTCACGGGCCATTTGCGGCGTCTCTCAGCATAGGAAAGGGGCGTTTGTACAAACACCGAAGATATCAAGAAACGATCGGTTGTAAACGTCTTTAGGCACCCTTTGCATCGGCCCTACGGCCTCGGTGAGCCGGTAAATCAACGTTTTCCGGCCTCCTGAGCGTCCGAGGGCATCGTGCTGTACAGTCCCGATATGAGGTCATTATCGATAGTGTTATTTGCGCCGGAGGAAATCGCCTGTGACGGAAGCCAGCAGCAAGATAGCTTCGGTTGCGCGAATCGGCTACAAACAAATCAATGGCTTACCAATTCACCGATCTGCCTCTAAAGACCCTGATCGGGCCGCTCGCCCGCGCCGAAGACCTTCTGGCCCGCCTCGACGAGCGCGTGGCCAAAAGCCCGGTGCGCGAGGGTTTTGTCGAACGCTGCCACTTCGCCGACGCGGCCGCCGCGCTGTGGCTCGACGGCGAGCTCGTCCATGTCGAAGACCTCGTCCTGCACGACGTCCACATGGACATCCGCACCCCGACCCACGAACTCACCCGGGCGCACGCCGTGCTGCGCAGCCGCCGCCGCATTCTTTCGCACCCACCCGCCTGGGCGCTTTCTAGCGTTGGCATTTTGGCGTTGCGCGGCCGCGAAGGGCAGGGCGGTTATGGGTTGAGCGCGGGGCGGGCTGGCTCGGAGCCCGCTGCCGCGACGGCGGCCGCCGGGGCGGACGACGACGCCGGCGAAAGCCTTGCTGAAGGCACCGACCAGGAGGATGCTCTTGCCGAGGAGCTGGCGGAGATCGACGCCGTGCTGGCCCGCTCCAGCCGGCTGCTGGCCGGCGAAAATTTCGCGCCGCGCGTGGCGGACAGCCCGGATGTCGACACAGCAGGGCAGGGGGCCAGGTCGCGGGACGCGGCTTCGTTAGACAGCCTCGGGCCGCTGATCCGCGATCTCGACTGGGACGAGGACCAGCGGCTGGCCGACTGGCTCGCCGTCGTCGACGAGCTGGGCGGCGAAAACATGCCGGCCGTGCTGGCCGCGGCGATCGCCTGGGATGCCTGGCAAGACATCGAACCGCTACAGCACCAGCATTGGCTCGGCAATCTGCTGGTCGCCGCCCTACTAAGGGAACGCGGCAAGGTCGCTTCGCATCTTTTTTGCCTCAATGCCGGTCTGCGGGTTATTCCGCGGGAGCGGCGCAAAAGCGGGGTCCGGACCACAAGGCTGCTGGCCGTCCTTGACGCCTTTGCCGAGGCGGCCTCAGCTGGACTGAAGCAACTCGACCGGCTGGCGCTGGCCAAAGGCCAGATGGAACGCCGGCTGAGGAACCGGCGCAAAAACTCGAGCCTGCCGGCGCTGATCGAACTGGTGCTGGCGCGGCCGGTGGTGTCGGCCGGACTGATCGCGACCGAGCTGAAAATCAGCCAGCGCGCTGCGCTCGGCCTCGTCGCGGAACTCGCCATCCGCGAGGTGACCGGGCGGGGGCGCTATAGGGCGTGGGGATTTGTCTAACGAACGCCGGAAGCCGCCGCCCCTGAGGCAGGCTCTCGAGCCATTGAAGGACATTGGAATGCCCCAGAAGTGCAAACCGAAGAGAACATTGCGACGCTGCTGTTGTCGTAACGCCGGTTGGTTGTCTAAGCTTTCGCTCACCGGCGTGACGTAGTCGCATTCTGGTGCAAGGAATTTGGCGGCGTTACTTTGACAATGTCTGAACAATAACCCCCCAGCTTGGCATGAAACCGAAACCACCTTCAAAACTGATGGGAATGCACGCTAGAGATGATATTCCACTCAGATGATTCTATCTGGAATTCGGTAGGACGATGAAACAGCCGGGCTGGGAAGTTCAGGGAAGTGAGCTCTCTCTCATCGACGAGGCAGGAGACGCCCGTCTTCTGTCGGCAAATGAGATCTACAGCGCCCTCGTTGAAAAGCGGCCGCCGGCTGATTGGATACCAACGAGCGTCAACGGTCTGCGCGCCTCCCGCTATCCTCTCGTACCCACCCTGACTATCTCGGAAGGAAGCAATAATGAAGCGCCTTCCTACGGCATCGTATCCAACAGCCGGGGCATAGAAGTCGCTCTTGACATGGCGGACCTTGAACGCGGTCACAAGGTGGCCGAAGGTGTTTGGTATCCGATCGAACCTGCCGCCAGTGCAGAAATTCGAGAATTGATCCAAAGCACAGGCGTCAGCCTGGGGACAGCGATCTCTCTCAAGGCTTTTCTTGCCATCCGCAAGGCTGCGGGACCAGGAACCTCCATCGAGGACCGCACAGCTGATCAGGTAGTTTCGCCGCTGGCTTTTGCGCCAGCCAGGGATGAGGTGCCGGCCGGCGTTCAGGCAACGCTGTACCCATATCAGGTTTCTGGCTGGCGCTGGCTGACGTTCCTCCTCGCTGAAGGAGTCGGCGGCCTTCTTGCCGACGAAATGGGTCTCGGCAAAACCTTGCAGATCATCAGCGCCCTGAGTGATTCCGGTGCCGCGCCGCTTCGGCCGGCATTGATCGTTGCTCCCGGCTCGTTGCTGGAGAACTGGCGACGGGAAATCACGAAGTTTGCGCCGCATCTCAAGGTGCTGAAGCACCATGGAGCCCTGCGCACAGGCCGACCTTCGGAGCTGAAGGATTATGATGTCATCGTGACCTCCTATGACAATGCGGTGCGCGATAACAGCCTGCTCAACATGATCGTCTGGAAGGTGATCGTGCTGGACGAGGCACAATTCATCCGAAACCCCGACGCTCAGCGGACCCGGGCTGTAAAGCGGCTTCAGCGCGAGGCGGGTCTCGCCGTGACCGGCACGCCCGTCGAAAACCGCCTGCTCGATCTGTGGTCGATCGTGGATTTCGTCCTGCCCGGTCACCTTGGTGACGCCAAAGCGTTTGAAGCGGAATATTCCGATGATGTCGATGGCGCAGCAAAGCTGGAGCCGCTGGTCTCGCCGCTCATGCTGCGCCGGCGCGTTGCCGAGGTGGCGCAGGACCTGCCCGGCCGGATTGATATTCCGCAGGTGGTCGAACTGGATGAAGGCGAGATAGCCGCCTACGAGGCTGAACGGGAACGCATCTATGCGGAATACGGCGCGGCCGCCACCCTCGTCGCCTTGACATCGTTGCGCCGCTTCTGCGCTCATCCGGACCTTATGAGCGGCAATGCTGCCATGGCCGATCCCATGTCCTTCTCGAAGTTCCGACGCATGGACGAGATTGTTGAAGAGATTTTTGCACGTGGCGAGAAGGTGATTATCTTCACATCATTCACAGCCATGGCCGATATGATCGCGCGGCACCTCAAGAGCCGCTTCGGAGCTTTTGCTGGCGTTATCGACGGCCGCCTGCCAATCGACGACCGCCAGCCCCTTATTGACCGCTTCAGCGCTGTCGATGGCGGCGCCGCGCTCGTGCTGAACCCAAAGGCAGGGGGAGCCGGCCTCAACATTACAGCGGCGAATCATGTCATCCACTATAATCCGGAATGGAATCCGGCGCTCGAGGACCAGGCATCTGCCCGGGCTCACCGGCGCGGTCAGCGGCTGCCCGTAACAGTCCACAGACTTCTCGTTGCCGATACCGTTGAGGACGTGGTGGATGAACGTCTGACCCGCAAGAGAACAATTTCCGGCACCGCGGTGGTAGGCCTCGAAGGCAGAGAAGATGACTACGGTGATATCGTCGCAGCGCTGATGCGATCGCCATCAAAGAGGGCTTAACGGGCAGGATATGGCAGAGCAAACAATTGCAAAGGTGCTGAGCGCCAACGATACGGGGGAAACAGGGGGACATCAGGCCGGCATTCTGGTGCCCAGAGAGGAACGGTTACTTTCGTTCTTTCCTCGGCTAGACCCGAGCCAGTACAACCCACGGTGTCACCTGAACTTTGTTGATGACGGTGGCACTTTCTGGGATTTTGCCTTCATCTACTATAACAACAAGTTTTTCGATGGCACGCGTAACGAGTACAGATTGACAAGAATGACCAAATACATCCGTCAGGCAAATCTGGGCCCCGGGGACGAAATCATCTTGGCGAGAGATGACGACGATCGATATCGCATCACTCACAAACGCAAGCAGCAGGCAGAACGAACCAAGGGTGTTCTTAAGCTCGGGACGGGCTGGCGCATAATAGAAATTCAGGGGGGAAGATGAGCAGCATTCAGGAAATCGAACTACCACCGGACCCCGAACGGGTTATCGTTGGCCTGCGTGACACCGGCTACGAGTTCGACACCGCCGTGGCTGATATCGTGGACAACTCCATTGCTGCGAATGCGACCCACGTCCAGCTCTGGTTGGCGGCCGATCTGCGCGGCAATATCCGTCTGATGATCGCCGACAACGGCGACGGCATGAACCGCGATGGGCTGATCAATGCCATGCAATATGGCTCGAAAGCCCGTGCCAGCGCTGCCAGCCTCGGCAAATACGGTCTTGGCCTGAAAACTGCCTCGACGGCATTCTGCAAGAAGTTGTCGGTAATTTCACAGCCGGACGGCAATACGCCGGCGCTCATGGCGACATGGGATCTCTACCATGTTGCCAAGGTAAACAAATGGGCGCTTCTCCTGAACGACGAATGCGACCCAGAAGCGCTCGAAACTCTTGATGCCGTGGCTGCCGGTCACGCAGGCACCGTTGTCTTGTGGGAGGATGTTGATCGCCTGATCAAGGATTATCAGGACAAATCAGGTGCTCCAGCGCGAAAGGCTCTGAAGGCAAAGGAAGATGGTCTGCGAGAGCATCTTTCCATGGTCTACCAGCGCTTCCTTGACCCGGAAGATGATCGAGCTACGAACGTCGTGATGGAGCTCAACGGAAAACCCGTTGCGGCATGGGATCCGTTCCAATCAAAGTTTTCTGAGCTGGTTGCCAATGAAACCATTGAGACAGAGCTGCCCGATCAACGGATGGCGTCTTTCACGGCGCGGGCTTACATCCTGCCCAGGCGTGAAGAGTTCCCGAATGACGCCGCCGCATCGGCTGCGAAGCTTTCAAATGACCGGCAAGGAATATACATTTATCGCGAGAACCGTCTGATCCACGATGCGGACTGGCTGGGTCTCTACCAGAAAGAGCCGCATCTGACGGGCCTGCGTGTCGAATTTTCGTTCGACCATAAGCTAGACGATGCCTTTCATCTGGATATCAAGAAATCGCAGATCATCCTTAACGATGATCTGGCAAGCTGGCTGCAAAGCGAATTCCTGACTGCACCACGCCGCGAGGCAAATAACCGGTCGCGCGAGGGACAGCAGAAGCTGCTGTCCAAAAAGGGCGAGGGTGCGCACGACACGTCCAACAATAATATTCGCAATCGCGAGGCCGCCGCTGGCGGCCCCAAGGTCAATATCGCGGACCCGAACACCGGCGAGGCCATCGTTGAAAACAAACATGGCACGACCCGGCTGAAGCTGACGATAACGTCGTCAAAGCGACCAGGTGAGGTATTCGTGCAGCCTGTGGAGGGGATCAACAACGGTCTCCTGTTCGAACCAGCGCTGATCGAGGGGCACAAGGGTATCCGAATCAACACAAGCCATCCCTATTATCAGAAGGTTTACATTCCGAACCTCAATCGTAGCGTGACGATGCAGGGTCTTGATTCCTTGATGTGGGCGCTGGCCGTCGCAGAACTCTCGACGGTGCAGGATCACACGGCCTCGATGTTCCGCGACATGCGCTTTGAGGTGTCGCGCATCCTTGAGAAGCTTGTAGAAGCGCTACCTGAGCCTGAAGTGGATAAGGATGTCGCCTGATCCACGTTCGCTCGCGGAGCGGATCTCCGCTGAAACCGGCTTGGAGTTCTCCGGCCGGGAGGGACGAGACAGCGACGGTACGCGCTGGCTTGAACTCCAGCCGGCTGACTATCCTTCGGGTCAAACTTTTACGCTACGCACCGTGATAGGATGGCGGCGGCTGGATGTGCATTTCCGGCCCGGCAATTTCGCCGGCGATCTCATGAACGCCATGGGCTCGGCGGACGAGACCGGCCGTCGTACCTTCCGGGCGGTACTGGACATGTGTCGTGATGCTGATGCCGAAATCACTCTCACCATCAATGGGACAACATATCTCCCGGACGATTCAGCGATCTGGGAAACGCAGTGGCGCAGCTTCGGCCTTGATGTGCGCCGGGGCATGCTGGCTATCAACGAGGGCAACGCTGAGGAAGACACGCGACAGGTTGGACTCTGGACCTCTAGGGTAGCCGCGGCGATTCTGGCGCTTTTGCCGGTGGAGACTGAGGAGGGCGGACCTGACGCTTCACCTGAAATCGCGGGACTTCCTGAAGGTGCAAGAACACGCATCGAGGTCAACCGCTACGAAAGAGATCGCCGAAACCGCGCCGCCGCTCTCGCAATTCATGGCTATTCCTGCAAAGCCTGCAAGCTGGATCTGGGTGAGCGCTACGGCTCCTCTGCTGCTGGTCTGATAGAGGTTCACCATGTGACGCCGGTCTCGCAACTCGGGGCTGATTACATCATCGATCCGAGAACAGATCTGACACCGCTTTGTCCTAACTGCCATTCGGTCGCCCATCGCCGGAACCCGCCTTATTCCGTTGATGACCTCCGCGAAATGCTTGCCTCGGCACATGAGAACTGACAGTTATTCCACCTGCTGGCGCTCCTTCACCAGTTTCACAAAGCTGCCAAGCGTCATAAGCCATCCGCGTTGGCTCTCGCGGTATGTCGAGTGAAGCGATTGCGGAAGGACCAGCTGAAGTCGCTTTGCGCGCATTTCGTTGGTCTGGTTTTCCGAGATACCGGGCTCCAGCGTCAGCAAATGCTTTTCCCTGATCCTCTCGGCCTCGGAGAGCACCTGACGCCAGCGGTCCTTCAGCGTCGATTTGGACCCGAGCATGGTGAGGCCCGTAGCCGGGAATGCCGGATTCCGGTACTCCTCCTGACTAGGGAACAGAAAGTCCGGCTTGTTGCGGTTCTCCGTCTCGACCTCACGGTCAAACCGCACCTTTTGGGCTGAAAAGACTGCCTCGAGGTGATGTTCAAGCGCCAGCCCTGCACGCTTCTTGCGCCGGTTCTGGACGCTTTTCGAAAATCCCATAAAGCCATCAACGTCCGTGCCTTCGTCGGAATGAAAGCCGTTTTTGATGCGGTCCGCCACCACGTGCCTTTCCAGACGGCGGAACAGTTGCTCTTCCCTGTCAATCCAGGCCATCAGGGCCCCATCCGGATCATCGGCAGCAGAAACTTGGGGAAGTGAAGTCCGGGCGAGTTCCGACAGGACGCGGGTAGGCGGAAACACCAGGCCGAATTTTTCGATCAGCGTATCAAGGCGCTCGGCTTCCGGTTCCTCAACCTCGATCCCGAGCTCGTCGAGAATATATCGCGCAGTAAAGTCCAGTTCGGCAGCATTGTCCTTACGGATCTCCAGCGATTCAAACTGCAAGGCCGGCTGCTCTTCAAGCCCGAACAGCCACAGCAACTGGTTCTGGATAGTGCTCTCTCGGGGGACAATAATAGCCATGAGCGTATTATCGGTGCGTCGCGCGATAAACAGGACATCGCCTTCAGATGCCATCTCGCACACTGCATTTGTCGGAAAATAGAGCCTGTGCTCACGTCTCGGAGGTTTCCGGGATTGATACCAGGTCAGGAAACCTTCTTCAGACAGCGCGTCCTGCTCACCCCCGATCCAGATGAATATCGCGTGGTACTTCACCCGATCAGGCGTTCCGAGCAGGCTCTTGAGCTGCTTGGAGCTGTTGAATTCGTGCTGGTTTGAACGAAGGATGTTCGCCTCTACAGCACTCAACCGCTTGACAGCGACCCCGTCAAAATAATCTGAAAGCAGCCCCCGCCGCATGGCCTATGCGCTTCCCCCGAGTTCGAAAAACGGAATATCGGACAGCAGCCAAGATGCACACTCGCCAAGTACGGTCTCGATCGGCAACCGTGACTTGCCTTTCAGTGCACACTCCCAGACGATTCCCTGTCGCCATTCTGCTTTCTGCAAGGCCGCCGAGGCAAGAGAATCGACCTCCCGGTTCCGGTGAATCTTCGCCCGCCAGAAGTCCGGCCTGCTGGAAGGCCATTTGAACAGATGGCAATCGTGCCCGTGCCAGAAGCATCCGTGTGCGAAAAGAACAGCCTTGTATTTTGGAAACACGATATCAGGGTTGCCCGGCAAGGTACGATCATGCAGCCGGAACCGGAAACCGGCCGCATGCAAACCACGTCTCAGCATCAGCTCGGGTTTGGTGTTTTTACCCCGGATACCAGCCATCATCCGGCTTCGCACCTCCGGGGTAACGATGTCAGGCATGAATTGCTGCCACGGGTCGGCCGGGACGTGTTACCGCAAGAGGCGGACCTGACAGCGCCGGGTATTCCTGGCTTGCAGCAAGCGCAGTCTCGATGTGAGACTTCATCGCCTCCGCAACTAACTCAACGACCGGAACCACAACGGCATTGCCGAACTGACGATAGGCCTGGGTATCGGAAACCTCGATCCGGAAACGTCTGTCACCCCGATCGAAGCCCATCAACCGGGCGCATTCAAGCGGCGTGAGCCGGCGAGGGCGTTTTCCCGGTTGGTCGATCAGCACTTCGGACCCATCCTTGTAGTACCGGGCCGACAGGGTACGGGCCACATCGTCGGGACCAAACAGGCTATATCCGAACCCGTTACCCTTCGCCTGATGCTTTTCCTTGTAGGCTTGCAGGTACTCCCACAGACGGGGGGTGAGCGTGTATTTCGGATCAACCTCGTCATGCGGCTGGAGAATGGTCCCGAGCTTAGGGCCACTTTTCGAAGGTGGAAGTTTCAGTCCTTTGAAGTCGAACTGCGACAGCTCGCGGAAGCCCACGATGAACACGCGTTCCCGCTTCTGCGGCACCCATGGTT
Organism: Mesorhizobium sp. M0136; assembly: GCF_040322515.1. NCBI lineage: Bacteria > Pseudomonadati > Pseudomonadota > Alphaproteobacteria > Hyphomicrobiales > Phyllobacteriaceae > Mesorhizobium > Mesorhizobium sp. M0136. The sequence continues at coordinate 140,746 of NZ_JAMYTP010000013.1, read as the reverse complement.
CAGAGCTGATCACCCTATGCTGGACATGGTAGCCAAGCTCGTTCTGCAGGACGTTCATGATGGTCGCAAACGTGCGCCCCTGATCGTGGCTTTCGAGGTTCTTGACGTTCTCCAGAACGAACGCGGCCGGTCGATGATGGGCGATGATCTGGGCCGTATCGAAAAATAGCGTTCCCTGCGTGTCGCAAAGGAAGCCGTGAGGCCGGCCAAGTGAGTTTTTCTTGGAAACTCCCGCCAGCGAAAACGGCTGGCACGGAAATCCGGCAAGCAGAACGTCGTGTTCTGGGATCAGGTCCGGATTCTTCGAAAATTCGCGCACGTCCCCGTTGATCCGATGGTTGTCGGGGAAGTTCAGGGAATAGGTCTGCTGACTGTGCGGGTCCCATTCGGAGGTGAATACGCACCGTCCGCCGATGCTCTCGAATCCCAGGCGGAGACCGCCTATTCCGGCGAAGAGATCGATAAAGCGGAAATCAGCTTGGCCGGCGTTGCGTTTCAGCCGCCGGTCGGCCGCATCCTTGAGCATCTTCATAGCGAGCCGGGGAACCCGGGACGTCCCGTCTTCGTAGCGATAGGCAGTGCGTGGCGAAACCTCCAGAAGGGCTTCCGCTTGCTCCAGCGTAAGCCCTGCTTGGTCCCTTAGCCTGCTGAATTCCGTCCGCTTTCTGGTCCGCATGATATGGCTCGAATCATCCTCTGGGTCAATTTTTGTCAGGATGACATTATTTGTCCTTACAAACAATGAATGTTCGCTATTTGTTCCTATTCCATTTTTGGCTTGTCACAGTTTTTTGGGGCTGCGATGGTGGGGGTGAGAAGCTGCGCGCGGCGGAAAACATGTCAGGGGACTTGCTCCCCATCCCTTCGCCCGAGAGACCTATCCTCCGTGGGATCCGAAGCTGATGATTGCGGGCCGGGTCGCATGTCGCGCTCCGTGCGTTGTTATTTGCATGAGAAGGGGCTCACGCAACCTGCATAACGGGGCCCATGCGCCGAATTCCGCCGGCACCATTGTTATCTGGAGGTGAGTGTTAAAGATCATTCTGACCGGTCCCTCAAAACCCTCAACGATCAGAGGTGGTGTTACAATCTCAGCCTTCGGAAGACTGCCATCGCGCCGTTTGGCATCGGCGGGAACGATTGCTCCCAGAACGAAAGGAATCGGGCCCTTGCGACTTTGGGCATAGTCGCAACTTGCGCCAACGCGCAAGACGCAAAGCCGACTGATATCTCGATCGGCCTTTTCCTTTAGACAAAACGTGCCCGAAAGCATCGGCTTGGCGGGCAAGTCGAACCGTTTCAACATCGGAATGTCACCCAGTTCCGCGTTCGGTAGCAAGGTCACAGCACCCCACGCCTCTGGCTTAAGCGCCTCCGTGGAAGCTCTGGCCACGTGCAGCATGGAATTCAGCTTGGCCGCATCCCCGGGCGACGGCTGAGGGACTGCCGCAATCTTGGTCACTGCGGCTTGCCAGATGGCGTTGCTCTTTGGGTCAGTGCGCTGGTTGGCTATGCGATCTGTCAGGATCGGCATAAGGGCAGCGTTAATGGCGCTATACGGATCTGCCTTGGCGTTTGCGTCTCCCACTGCCTCGAACGCCAGCAGGCTGAGTGTTTCGTCAAGCCTCTCAGAGAACCGTGCGGCAGTCCGGTCTTCTTTCGCGACGAGTGTTCCAATCTCAGACAGGGTCGAACCGGCCGCTCGTAGAACCTCTCGCTCCCAATCAAGCAAGGCTCTTAACCGTGGATCTGTCTCTATAATCTGACCCACGTCGTTGGTCAGCTTTTCCCCCGCGTCGCCCGCCAGATAATTGTTCTTGTCCAGACTTAGGATAGCGAGAGGTCGCTTCAGAGGTTCGAGGTTCTCCATCACGTAAGTTTCAAAATCAGCCTTCTGTTCCTGGTGCTTGGTCCAGAGAATGATCACATACGGCCCTGCGGTGGCGACAATCCCCTCTTCAAGCATCGACACGATCAGACCTGCTGTCTGTGCGATACTCCCGGATTGAGCTCCGGTCGTCAGATGAAGGTCAAGAAAGAGAAGTCTCACGCCGCCCAGATGCTTCGTTTCGATCCCTTCTGCCTGATCGTATCTCAACGGCAGGCACGGCGCACCGATCTTCTGCATGCAGTCGGAGAGTTGTTTCAGTTCGTCAGGATTGTCATCGACGATGACGTATCGTGCTGGAGTGAACACAGGCTATCTATCCCCCTTGAATACCAACGCCACCACGGCGCCATTGAAATCTTCCGGAACGTCGAAGTCGTCCATCGTGGGGAACAGAAGCTCCCCATCGTTTAAGCTCATCGCGAGATTGGCGTAGTACAAGCCGAGTCCCATGCCATCGGGACGACGAGAAAAAAATGGCTCGACAAGCTGCTCGGGAGGATCCCTGAAACCGGGGCCGTTATCAGCAATCACCAGCGCAGGGCGCCCCTTGTAGTCGGGAACAACGTTCATGAAAATCCGCCGGGCGCCAGATGTCGTGCTGTCGGGCACGCTCACCTTTAGCCAATGGATGGCGTTATCGATGATGTTGGTGACAGCGCCGAGCGCCAGTCCGAATGCGAATACGGAGCTTGCGTCTTCTGCCTCTTCCTCCAGAGCAGGGCAAACAAGTTGGACCTTGTGAATGCGGAAGCGGACCAGTGTGATGTCCCGAGCTCTTCGCGCGAGCTGCCTGAGGGAATACGATTTTTTGTCGCCCTTTCGCAGCAACTGGGTCGAAGTTTCGAGAACACCCTGAAGTTGGCCGACCTGTGTTCTCAGATCAGCTATATTCGCGCCATCGGCCAATGCCGTTGCGAGAGCGCCTATGCCGCGCTCGACTTCATGGAAAACGACGGCAAGACCGACCTGTGAAATGCCGGCACGCAGAAAATCCTCTCTGAGCTGGTAGAACTCCTGTTCAACCCGCTTAAGTGAAGGATCGATGTCAGGCAGAAATCCCTTGGAGCGAGCAACCTTGCGCACATCGCCGATTGGTCCTGCAACATCCCGATCTGCACTGGGAGCCTTTCCGGTCACAGCACGGATCCGCTGCTTGTCAAGGCGCCGTTCGGTCTCAAAAACGCTAATCGCTCCGAGGACAAGTTGGCGCAGCCTGCGATAGGCCCCGTTCTCGACAAAACCCTCCCTGTTGGTCTTCTCCTTGAGCTGGATACTCGCCTCAAGGTCAAGGTCAACAAAGCCCAACACTATGTTTCGGCTGAGATTCCTCGAAGGGCTGTTGACCCGTCGGAGGTCGAGCCCGAGCCAATCGTCTCCTGGCTCCCCGTAATTGTAGATACGGATATCGTCGCGATAGACCCGCACGCCACCATTCTGATCAAGGAAGCGCTCGATCAGGCGCGACTGTGCATATTTCGACATGATCTCACGATCTCGATCGAACACGTACAGGGTGCCTTTGAGGCGCCCTATGCCGTTGATGGTCGAATTATCCGCGAGAATGCTGATGGAACGCTTGGGCCTTGGCCCCGCTGCAGCGTCCAGATCGTCTGGCTCCCGTTCCGCGTTTATCTGCAACGGTTCGTTTTGCAGAACTGTGCGAGGCTCTACCCGAACTCCGGGGATGCCCCGAAACTCGTAGGTGTAGCTGAATGTTGTGCCGTCGAACTCAAACTCGAAGCGCCATGGTGCTCGCTCGACAAGCTCTGAGGCGTCCGGTAGTTCCGCAATCCAGCGCTCAACTCCTGGAACCTTGAAATTAATTACAAAATTATCGTCCTTCGCAGAAAAGGGGGACGATATGGACGTGACCTGGCGGTAAAGGTCTCTGACCTCTCCTCGCGACCACTCTGTCTGGCTGAGGTTATCTATACGGATTCTGGTGCCCGTTTTCTCACCGGTGAAGATTTTGGCTTCGCGCTCGGTTACAGTGACAGGCGCATCCTCCAGAAACCGCGCCGACATCAATTCGGACCAATCGATGGACACGAAGCATTCGCGGTTGCCGGCTGCTCGGGTTGTCATCCGCACCTTCCCGCCGAGCTTGTGCACTGCGAAACGTCCTACTCCCTTTTCGCCAAGCGGTAGACGTCGATACCTCGGAGACCTTCGGTCGTGCTCGCGATCCCTTTCACGGTGATCGTCTCCCGGGACCAGCCAAACGTCCCGGATAGTATCGAGTGACATCCCCTGTCCATTGTCCTGCACCCGTATCCACGGGGTCTCAGTGGACAAATCACCGAGAGTGATTGTTACCTCGCTGGCGTCCGCATCATAGGCATTCTTCACGAGTTCGAAGACCGCCAGTTTTGAAGATCCGATCAGCTGATCGCCAAGCAGTTGCAGCAATCGCGCGCGCGGCTTGAATGCCTGCGTGACACGTCTCTGTATGGACAATTTAGCCATTTCCGGCGTGTATTCGTTTGCCTTCACGACGTACACACGACTGCCGATGTTGCCAATAACGAGCTGATCTCCTTCTTCAGCCCATGTGATCAACCCACGCCCCATACGCGTTTCCGGCTCACGACCGGAACCTACGCGCAAGGACCTGTAATATGAGGTCGGCAGAGGCGCACGGACCTCTCCAAGCACCTCTATGTTGATGAGATCAGCGGACGGTCCTGAGCTTGGCAAATAGCCCGCTGCAGCCAATGCCGCGCGCTGCTCTTCATTTGGCAAATAGGCCTGTTTTTCTTTGTCGGTTCGCGACACGGCCTTAAGGCCGAAATTCTCAAAAACGGACGTCCACCCAGCTGAAGCCACGCTCGAATCCTTGACCCTCTTGGGATTATGAGGCCGAAGGTGCGCCGCCGCTCACCAAAGTCCTGTCTTGCGATAGAATGCTCAAGTTTCTTGCAGGATCATTCCGCGCTTGCAAGAATGATTTTGGACAACAAACTGATGAATTGAGTAAACTTCGGTCCATCCCGTTCAGCGCTCGGATTCTTAGTCCGTAATCGTGGAATCGGCTTGGAAGGGGCTGTCGCTTGGCACTTAACCGGGGTCTTCCTCACTTTGTGTGGTTCATCTGCTGTTAGTGGCGCTGTCGCTATGGACGGGCATGCGAACGAAAACGAAATGGTCGCCCGGCCCAGGGGTTAGGGTTCTGGGTGTCGCGCTCACTGTTGATGACGGGTGGGTTGTTTCCGCTGCCGGATCCGCGATCGGCATTTGCCCCGATTGTGGTCGGCGAAGCCGAAGTCGGCATGGCAGGTCCAACCGTCACCTCCAAGATCTACCAGTCCAGGGCAAGCCGGTAACAGTGAAGCTCCTGCTGAGCCGCTGGCGATGCTCATATCGCAAATGTGAGCGACAAACGTTCACCGACCGGCTGCCGATGATCGCTGCTCCCTATGCGCGCCGGACGAGAAGGGTCGGGGAGATTGTTGGCCTGCTTGGCCACAGCACTGGCGGCCGTCCTGGCGAGCGCTTGATGCAACGGCTCGGCATGCCGGTCAGCGACGACACCATCCTGCGGCAGTTGAAGCGGGATGCCACGGTCGCTCACCGCGATACCGAGATCCGGGTGATTGGCATCGATGACTGGGGTTGGCGGCGGGCGACACGCTATGGGACCGTCATGGTCGATCTCGAGCGCCGCTCGGTTGTTGATATTCTCGATGATCGGAGTGTCGATAGTGCAGCCAGGTGGCTGCGGAGCCATCCTTCCGTCGAGGTCGTCAGCCGGGACCGCTGTGGCCTCTATGCGCAGGCTGTTCGCGAGGGCGCACCGCAGGCACGACAGGTCGCCGATCGGTTTCACCTGGTCCAGAATCTTCGCTCGGCGATCGAAGAACAGATGAGCCTTTCCGGCCGTGTCACCGGCAGGGCGAGCCTATCGGAGGACGCAATCGTTGGCGCTGCGACACGCCGCCGTCGCGCCCGCCTCGCGCATAGGCAATCTCGCCAGGAAATATTCGAGAAGCTCCATGCCTTGCGCGAAGAGGGTCTATTACGGCGAGATCGCCCGGCGGACCGGCTATCGCCCATTCCGGGGCGGTTACACGGCCGTGAGGCATATCCCTTATATAGGCCTGCTTCGCCTGGAACAAAGCCTGCGCCGGCGCCGCCCCGCGGCGAAAGCCGCCCAGAAATTGCGGTGAATGGGTTCCCCGAAGAAGTTCAGCTGACCGTCCAGCGGCGAATAGTGGGCACCGGTACAGCCTACATAGGCGAGTGCTCCCAGTTCCAAAAAGCGCAATGCCAACGACGAAGCGGCGGTCCTCGGCGTGACCGTCCAGTGAGCACTGTCAGGGCGCCCCGGCAGCAGCCGGTGAGCACGGTGGCTCCATGGGCCTTGATGGTACCGGCAAGATTGGTGAGGTTCACCGCCTCGACCGCTCCCCGCATCGTCTTCGCCCCAAAAACGGGTCCCGTCGATGTCGGACCCGTGTAGCATAAAATAGAGCTGCCGCGCATCCAAATGTCCGGTACGAACTTTTCCGAAGTCGTCAGGGCCGCTGACCAACCTTTGACCCTGTCCGCCAATCCTACCGAAAACCTTGTCCGCGAACGGCCGCTCGGCATTCCGCGACGCGAACTTGGCCAGTGTGGTGCGGTTGTCTTCGGCCGCGAGGCAACCGAGCAGGAAGGCCGCGCTCGAACAGTCGGGGATTCGCGACACCGGCAATTCCCCGAGACCGTCTCCGTCAGCATCGCCATATCGCTGGTCGCTCCAGACGACGAAGCGGTCAGGATCGGATCTCGCCGAGAGTCTGTCCCTCAGGTCCGAGGGCAGAACGTCATAGATCAGGGCGGGAACGACGTTGTAGTCGCCAAGAATTACAACACCCTTCACTCCCGTCGCGGCGCCCAGAGCAGCGGCATCTCTGGATCGACGTCGAGTGTTCGCGCCTCGCCATTGAGGGTAAAAGCGACCATGGCTTGCTCTCCTTGTCCTGAGCTGGCTATCTCGTTGCGCCTCCGCCCGGCTAGGAACCGGACTCTTCTTGCTGAGGCATAGCGACCACAGACGGGGATCGCGCAGCTCGAGCAACAAGCCGCTAGCTGGCAATCGCGAGATCGTGAAGTGGCTCGTGTCGAAAGGCTGGAGGCAACTGAATGTCATTTTTGGGCCGACCGGCCGGTCAGTTTCCGGCTCGATGACCTGGTTGGCAGTCATTCCGCTTCTAAGCCTAAACCGCTTGCGCAGTGGGACTCGCTCGCCCGGATGGCCAAGCGGCGTCAGGACGACGTCAACGCCCCACTCTAAAATGTCGAGATCAATGCATCTTTGCCACGACCTTCGGACTACGCTGCGCGCGAGTCGAGGCGATCGCGAAACTGTCGGACGTCCAGTTCTCGGTGACCTTCAATCTCGATCCAGCCTGCCTGCAACTTCAGGTCCAACATCTGGTGTCGCAGGTGACCGTGACGGGGCAGATGGGCACCGGCGACGGCATGCCCTGCCACGTCACCCGCCCGCTGACCGACGATGACGGTAATTGGGACTTCGCCATGGCCATCCTGATGCGAATCGTCGCCACTGACAGGAACGGCATTCTGGGCGCCCAGCGCGACAGGATCCTGCAAGATCTGATCATAACGGACATGCCACCCGGCCATTCCCCGCTGGGCTGCGGCAATACAGAGCATCAGGTCGGTGACGCCGCCGATCGGGCGGATGACGGCAATGTCTTTAACGACATTGCCGGCGCCCTCGATGATCTGTGGGATTGGCTGAGGAATGTCTCTCAAGATTCCTCAGGGAACTCGACGCGAATGTCTGCAATATCCGCTAAGCGGGCGGAATTTCTGCGACAGCATTTGCTGAAACCCTACTTTACAACAGTGTGGCGCTTCCGGCCGAGCGAAAGCCGGATCGGGAGGTCTTGGGACGATATCATTGTATCAACCTCGACGACGTTGCCGTTGATCCGCACACCTCGTCCCGAGATCGCCCTTCGCGCTTCCCCTTTGGAGGAGGTCAATCCGGCGCGTACCAGCAAATCCACAAGGGCTACTCCGGCCAAACCCTCGGCGTCATTTAGATGAAGCGTCGGTAGCCCCTCTGCGGCTTCGCCCTGCCCAAATGCTTGGCTAGCCGTGGCCTCCGCCTGTTTGGCGGCGTTAGTTCCATGTGCCAGGGCCGTAGCTTCGTTGGCGAGACGTTCTTTGACGGCGTTTAGCTCGGTTCCTTCAGCCTGTCCAAATCGCTCGATCTCGTTCATCGGCAGATCGGTGAAAAGCTTGAGGAACCGAACGACATCAGCGTCTTCCGTGTTACGCCAGAATTGCCAGTAATCGTATGGCGAAAGGCGATCTTCGTTGAGCCACACAGCTCCGGCAGCCGTCTTACCCATCTTGACACCTGAAGGAGTCTTCAGAAGCGGCGTAGTCACTCCGAAGACTTCCTTTCCATCCGTCCGCCGTATCAAGTCGATGCCATTGATGATGTTCCCCCACTGGTCGGCTCCACCCATCTGCAAACGGCAACCGGTCCGGCGGGTTAGCTCAAGGAAGTCGAACGCTTGGAGGATCATGTAGTTGAATTCTAAGAAGCTCAGATTCTCCTGCTTTTCCAGCCGCGACTTCACACTGTCGAAAGAGAGCATCCGATTGACGGAGAAATGCCTGCCGACGTCTCTCAGCATGTCGATCCAACGAATGCTGTCCAGCCAGTCGGCATTGTTCACCATCACGGCATCAGTCGGGCCGTCTCCGAAGACAAGGAGACGGCCAAAGACCTTTCTGATCCCTTCAATGTTGGCGGCGATCCGCTCGTCCGTCAGCATCGGCCGCGCGTCCGAACGGAAGCTGGGATCGCCGATGCGGGTGGTCCCACCCCCAATGAGAACGATGGGTTTATGGCCAGTCTGCTGAAGATGACGAAGCGCCATGATCAGAAAAAGATGGCCGACATGAAGACTGTCAGCCGTCGCATCGAAACCAGCGTAAGCGGGTACGATGCCTGCTTCAAAGGCGGCATCGACACCCGGCAGGTCGGTCCCTTGATTTACATAGCCGCGCTCAATGAGCGTCTTCAAAGCCGCCGAATATGGTTTGGAATGACCGGTTGGTAAATCGGGAAGTGCCATAGGGAATCCTCCTGGTATTGCCGCCAGGGGGTCCTCTCAATGAACAAAGCCGCCTGACGGCGGCTTGTTTCAAGGCATGATCGAAACGCGCCGCTCCTTATGGAAGCGTCGCATAATAGATTGCAGCGATGGGCGCGGACTTGATCATGTGCCCGATGCATAAAGGACTTTATCCGCACCTGCAAGCAATCTGAAATGGCTATGTCGTAAGCAGACGAGTTGTCCGGGTTCCTAAGAAACAGCCGCAGCAGGGGTGGGCTCCATCCTCTGCAGTGCGTATCCAAGCGATTTGGCACGACGCCGCACGTTGCTGAGAACCCGCTGCCGGTAGCCTTCTTCGTGATAAGAGGCTCCTGGGTCAGTGTAGTTCATGCGATGGCGAAGGGCGTTGTAGATGAGAACGGCGATCTTGCGCGCCGTCGCGGTGACAGCCTTGGCCTTGCCAATGCGGGAGGCCAAGCGGCGATAGAAGGCGCCCAACGCCGTCTGAGTGCGCCCCACCGCCGTCGCCGCCAGCCGCAGCAGGGCCGCCACTCGACTGCAGGAGCGGCGCGTGCGCGACGACAGCACCTTGCCCCCGGAGATCTTGTTGTGCGGCGCTAGGCTCAGCCAGGAGGTGAAGTGCTTGGAGGTCGGCCAAGCCAAGAGGTCCGTGCCGCACTCGCTGACCAGCTTGGAATTGGCTGCCTGGTATGCGTCTCCGCTGAGTGAGCAAGCGAGGGTTGACCACCGCGGAACGGCCATCATCCTGCTCGCCAAGCTTCGGAGCTCAGGTCACTTCGCCCGGTTCTAGCCGGCTGAGCGCCGCTTCCTACCTTGCGGGCTAAGCAGATGGCGCGGCGGCGATGAGGCACCAGGCGCGCGAATCCCCGCCAGCAGCAGCCGCTCCGCAGTGAGACCCGGCTTCGTTCCCGTCATCAAACTGCTCACGTTGAACGCCGGCGCGACTGGCTCCGGGCGGAGGTCGATCCGAACTACCTTGGCATCGCCTTCGGCCCTGCGACCGGGCTTGCTGCTCGCAGAGCGCGTCAGTCTTCGGTCCGCGAGTAGTCGGGCTTCAAGACGGTCAAGTGCGTAGGCCCCTGCCACCGGCGTCGTGCGTGTACGGCGGAGGCTGAAATCTCAGGGATGGAAGGAACCAGCAGCCAGTGCAGGGCGGTGTCCCATCAGATTCCATATGACATGATTGTCATCGACGTGCTTTCATGATTGCTGGGGTCTATGTCACGTCGTCGCTTGCTACCCGAAAAGAATTTCCCGGGCTACGCATACCTGCCTGGCAAACATCCGCATCCGGTTCGCGACCCGCTGGGTCACAGTTACCAAAGCGACCCGGTGACCGTTGTTGCCGTCGAGGAATCACTCAGCTCAAACGGGTTCCGATGGGGTATCGACCTGTTCAATCACGGTTATTACTGGGAAGCCCATGAGGCTTGGGAGCCTCTTTGGCACGCTGCGAAACAAAGCACTCAGCATCGCCTTTTGTTCAAGGGATTGATCCTGTTGGCGGCGGCCGGGGTGAAGATCCGCGAGGGAAAGCGGGTCGCTGCCGCGCGCCATGCGGCGAGAGCTGCAGCGCTTTTTCGTCGGGTGGCGCCTCTGCCGAGCCGGCCCTTTGAGGCCGCACTCGGAATGACACCTGCCGCGCTCGCGGTACACGCCGAAACGGCCACAACTTTCCCGGCTGTTTTGAGAGAGCCGATGCCTGGCCAGCCTGAGCCCGTTTTCGATTTCATTCTCGCCCCTAAATCCGAGGGCGTCTGATAGGCAAGTGCACTGCCGGCCCGTCATGGACAGTTCGACAAGGGCAGCTTCAATCCTGGTGCGGTTGACCAACGGCACAGCCCGGCGCTGGCGGAGCACCCATGGCAGGCGCCGCTTCCATCGGTCACCTCTCGGCAAAGCAACATCTTTCTGCCACCGCTTTTTCTGGCGGGTCCGTCTGTCTTCAGTCGGTGGGTTCGATGCCTTCGGAACCGGCGGTTTCTCAACCGTCGGCTGCTTAGGAAGCGATCCGTCGGGAATGGTCACGTCCTTAGCATCGGGGACCCCTTCACCGACGGCGGCCATGGGCCGAGAACGGATATCTTCACAAGGAAGAATCGGCACTTCAGCGATCTCACCTTCAGTCTTCGCTTCCGCGATATCGTTCGCGATGGCGGCCAGGTCGATGCCGCCCCAGATTGACTGTGGCCGCTTCATGAGCCCACGCTTCTGTTTGATTTCGACAACAAAAGGTCGCTGCTGCTTCATAGTGCTCTCGGCGGATTTGGGGGAGTGCGAATGTCGTCTAGGCCGATCGCACGCTTCGTCCACCCGCCCCCACGCATTTTCCAACGGTTTTCGAAGACGTTGCTATCGTCCAAGCCACGACTAAAGCGGCTCACCGCCGGAGCCTAGGCCCAGGCCCCCAATCTGTTGTCTTGCTGTCAGCCTGACCGCCATAACGGCCATATCGCCCACGCAGTCGCCTTTATTAGGCCCATCGCGAAGCCGCAAAATACTCAAAATGCAATGAGGATGGCCGCCACCTTTTCCATGCTCGCATGTTCCCGAGTAAATCGACCCGTCCAACGCATTTTTGAAATCGGTCACCTGCGACTGATTATGCCGCTGATGGTACGCATGCCGGATGTCATGGGTGGCCGGGCACGGATTGCACTCGCAAGCGCTCGGCAATCCCAAAGCTGCACTTGGTGCACATCGCATCGGCTTCCCTCCACCGATCAACCCTTAGAGTGGGTTGAGAAGTCGCAAGAGGTGGCGCTGACGAGGCTTGTTCCGCAGCCCTCGTTGTCGTTGATCCAGACGCTGGGTGGCGCATGAGGAAGCGCAGCAGCGATCACCCACAGGTCAGCTTTGCTGCGCTCGATTTTGTCGATGATCAGATCGGCCCCCTTCTTCGCGAGAGTGGGCGCTCTAATCAGCCTAGAACAAGCCTGATCCTGGTCAATCTCACGCGCGCCTGCCAGATTGTAGAGCCTCTTGCGGGTGTTTTATACAACAACCACCAGGGTCATCAGATCAAGCAGGAAGTCGTCGGTCGCTTGGGCGGTTGTTCCTGACTCACCTTTGAACTGATCCAGCAAAACGCTCGCCTGATCGATCGCATCCGCACTGGCCGGAGTGATTAATGCTTCGACTCCTCTTGACGATGGCGATCGTACGAGGTGCCGGCCCCCGCCTCTTCATTGCAAGGTTCACCACGTGGTGCGTTAAGTTTCGTCTGCCTTTGCGACTGCCGCTTGGTCGCGGCCAGTCCACTGGCTGCACGATGCGCCTACCACGGCGTGTCGCTCCGGGCCTTGCAGTCTTTCGCATTTGCTGCGTTATACTATGAACCGGCCCGGCATGACCGCCGAACCAGAACGTGTTGCAAACTTTACAAGGAATACGCATATGGCGACTGGAACCGTGAAGTGGTTCAACAGCACCAAGGGATTTGGATTTATCCAGCCCGACAATGGCGGTCAGGATGTTTTCGTCCACATTTCCGCTGTCGAACGCGCGGGCCTCTCGACCCTCGCTGACGGCCAGAAGATCAACTTTGAGATCGAGCAGGACCGCCGCACTGGCAAATCCTCCGCTGGCAGCCTCAGCAAAGCTGGCTGATTTTTCTCCTGCCCCCCGGCAAGAGCCGGAAGTACGCGGCAAGTCCGGATGTACTGACGGCCGCTCGACAAGAGCGGGCGAGAATAGGGCTCGGCGCAGCAGATTGCTGCAAGCGGACGCGCTTCTTGTGAAACAAGGATGTTTGCAGTTGAAGGCGGGCTGTCCCCGCCTTCTCGTATTCTGCGCAGATGCCGACCGCAGCTGCGCGCTCCAGAACGAACCTCGAACGCTGAAATCAAGCTGCGACCTTCTTGCGGGTCCGCTTCGCCACTGCCGGCTCCGGCGTTTCCGGCTCTTTCGGTTTGCGGCCGAGCCCCATCGTCTTGGCCAACGTCGAGCGTGCGGCAGCGTAATTCGGCGCGACCATGGGATAATCTGCCGGCAGGCCCCATTTGGCGCGATATTCATCTGGCGTCAGCCCATAGTGGGTCGACAGATGGCGCTTTAGCGATTTGAATTTCTTGCCGTCCTCAAGGGAGATGATGTAGTCCGGTGTCACCGACTTCCTGATTGCGACAGCAGGCGTAAGCGCAACCGGCTTTTGTGCGGTGACGCCTGCGGCCGTGCCTTTCAGCGCCGCGTGCACTTGGCCGATCAAGGCAGGGAGATCCCCCACCGGGACCGGATTGTTGGAGACATAGGCTGAGACGACATCGGCGGTGAGCTCGATGAGGGTGTCGATGTTTTTTTCGGCTTCTTCTGTCATGAAATTCTCCAGGCGGCGTGAAACACAGTCGGCGAAGCGTCGCTTCATAGTGGCGGTTGTCGCTGAAAGCAAATACAGCTCGGCAGGACTATCGCGATGCTCGTCGGCACCGAGGACCATAGCGCTGCATCCGCCGTCGTGGGCGTGTTGATCTGCGCGCTGGCGGGCGGGCAACACGGAAGCGCCAAAGATGCTTTGCGCCACCCATGAAGCCCCAAAGTTGTCCTTTCGCAGCTCATGAAGCCCTCACGGCTGCGGTGGCTAGGCTTCGGTTCTTGACTTTCGATTTGATCTGCGCCCCGGCCAGCGCGCCCTCGGCAGGCGCTACGAACTCGAATACGGTGGTTGAACCGATGCTGAGCATCACGGTAATTCAACACGAGCTTTGCCTGTTAATCCTGTGGTCACAAACGACCTTGATGGCCAACAATGCGAAACCCGATGTGCGCGCCGCACGGTCTTGAGCTTTTTGCAATTCATCCCTAACCTGGGTCGAACCGCTCAGAAGATGCGCATATCGCCTCGAGCGGGCGGTTGCGGGTCATGATCGCGATGTTGTCTTAGCTACGATGTTTCCCATCCGCTTGGTTAGGCTGTCGAAAAGAAACAATCGCTCTTCGATCACTTACTTCCGGAGCCCGATATCATGATGAAATATCCAGACGTTAAACCAGGTCTTAAAGAAGAAGTGCCCTGGTCTGACAGCCTGACCAGCTACGACCGTCAGCACTTCACGACCTACCTGAGGCTCCTGGATGCAGGTGCCGACGAGGCAAGCTATGAGGAGATGGCGCAGGTCATCCTCGGCATCGATCCGGTGCAAGAGCCGGAGCGGGCCCGGAAAACCGTGCGAAGCCATCTCGATCGGGCGAACTGGATGGTGACGACCGGTTACAAGGAATTGTTCGCCGGATGAGGGCGAACAGGCGGCGACACGCTCCGCCTGTTCAGATGTGGTTACGGCGTCCGCGAAAAGAGCGGTCTCACGGTCGGGGCTGCGGGAATTAGGTTCAAATTGAAAGACCTCAGTTCTTTGCTCCATCATGACGATCGACCAGATGGCCGGCGACCGGTGCGAGCACCAGACCCGCCACGCTGGACGACAGCAACACGAGGCCAACCAAACCCGAACCGCCAACATGAAAACCCAACCATGCAGGCAGGACAATTCCGACGCCAACGATAACGAAAGTAGCCGATGAAAAAGCTATAAACAGCGGGTCTTTCGAATCGTCAAGCGAGACACTTTCCCGGCTCGCTTTCCGATGAAGATAGCGGTGAAGGAGAAGTCTTCCGCAATGGGAAGCACAAGGCGCAGTGGTCGATGACGTTGCGTGAATATGCCAAGCCGCTGCACAAGAGGCCGATCGCCGAGATCGCGCGCGACGACGTGGTCGAGACGCTGAAGCCGATCTGGGAGAAGATACCAGAGACTGCTGACCGCCTCCGCATGTGCATTGCAGCAGTAATGGATCACGCGAAGGCGAGGCGGCTTTTATGTCGGCGACAACCCTGCCGACTGGCGGAGAGGCCTGAAGGATATGCTTCCGGCTCGACAGAAGCTCACGCGCGGCCATCACGCAGCAGTCGGCTACAAGGAACTGCCTGCCATCATCAAGCGCCTACGAGCCGCCGCTGGCGTGTCAGCTAGGGCTGTGGAGTTCGCCGCATTGACCGCAGCGCGTTCCAGTGAGGTTCGCGGCGCAGTGTGGCCGGAGATCGACCTTGATGCGGCCTTGTGGACGGTACCCGCCGCAAAGATGAAGGCTGCGCGCGACCATGAGGTTCCGCTTTCCGAGCGCGCCGTGACAATCCTCCGCGCTACACAGCAGCAGTCGACCAGCGATCTGGTGTTCGAAGGTGGACGCGACGGAAGGCCAATCAGCGACACAGCGATGACGAAGGCGCTTAGGGCCGCTGGTGCGGGCGATGCGACCTTGCATGGTCTGCGCTCATCGTTCCGTGATTGGGCTGGCGATAGACCGATTACCCGCGCGATGTAGCCGCGGCGGCCTTGGCTCATGTGCTCAAGGACAAGACCGAAGCCGCATACAGACGTGGCACCGCGTCGCAAAAAAGACGCGGCTTGATGGTAGACTGGCACAGTATTGTGAAAATAAAGCCCGTTGACCATATTGACATTACAGGCGAAAACGCATATTGTTCTTTACCTTGGCTTACCTCGCCTAAGTTAACGGCGACCCGAATCCCTCTCTAAAGATTCAGATTTTGAACGTGCCCCTTCGCACGTTGGATTTTCCGCACGCTCTTTTTGCGCCGGGTTGCAATGGGGATTCCGATGACAGCAAACGACAACCGACCGCGCCTGATCGCACCAAAAGACGCGGCGGCAGCCACGTCTCTTTCTCGTACACTATTGATTTTGATGGCCGAAGCCGGGGGGTTCCCGAAGCCCGTTTCGCTATCCGAACGACCTAGTGCATATATGCGTGCCGAGGTCGAAGAGTGGATTGATAAGCGTATCGCCGCGAGCGCGGCAGCATGAGCCACAATGCCGAAACTGTTGCGAAATGTTTATGCTTTGGAAGGCTACCGAGAAGGCGTTCCTGCAGCATCTTCTGATCCGCTTGATAGAGGATGTTCCGGACTTCAATAGGGAAAAGTTCGCAACCGGCTTGCACCTACTGCAAGAGGAGTGGCCCATCGACCGAACAGACAAAGATCGAGAAGCGCAGGGCTTAGTCGGCATCCGCTTCCTTGGCGAATTGATTGAAATGACAGCAATGCGCATCGCTCGAGAGTGAGCACACTGACGGGCCGCGCGTTTCTTCAAAAAACACCGCCGACCAACGGCGGCACTCCAAGACTGGACCGCTCCCCTTGAAAATCCTTGATGCCCGACCGGAACCGCCAGGCTGCGGCAACGTCATTGCGCGCGTCGACGTAGCACTGAATGATGCCGTGAAAATCTATTATCTGAAGGTGTCCAAGCGACCCGATGGCGGCTTCGCCGTTTTCGCGCCGAACGCTCATGGTGGGCGCGTCGTCACGTTTTCTCGTTCTCTTGTTGCCGAAATTGCCAGCGCCGCTGTTGCCGCGCTCATGGAGCCGACGCCGAATGACCGCACCCACACTGAAGCAGAAACGTTCCTCGACCTTATCAACAATGGCGACGCAGAGAGGCTGGCCAGTTTTCACTACGGCAATATGGCCAGGACAGGCGGATCGATCATGGTTGCGCCGGAAGACGTGGCCTGGGACCACTACACGTTCAAGCGCGAACTGTTACAGCCGCGATCCGACAACGAACCTGCAGATATCAGTGAGGCCCTCCGCTGGTGCGTTGTGGTCGACAACATTCCAGAATGTGACGCCGACACGGCCGGGATTATTTACATCGAGAGAGAGAGAGAGACGCCCTTGAGAGAAAGTTCTTAGGGCGGCTATCAGCAATGTCGTCAAACCAGGTCATCTTGAAGCGGGACTTAGGAGGATTGTCGTTGTAAGTCTCGGCCGATTTGGAACACCGCATGAGCGCGCCAAGACCAAGTAAAAATTTTAGCATGATCGTCCTCCTTTCAATGGAGAAACCAATGCGGCGGGCAGATAGTTCCACAGGTCCGGAACAATGCTCACTAGCGCTCGTTGCCTCTGATCGATGGGCGAGGAGCGCGGAGACATGGCCGTGAAGAAAAAGAGCGACGATAGCCGCGTTAAGAAGGGCGCAGAACTTGAGGTAGAGCACCTTACCGAAGTCACGGACCTATCGGCCAAACAGGCGCGCACATTATTGCGGAAGCACGGCGCTGACTGGCAGAAGCTCAAGGACGAAGCCGAAGATTTAAAGGATGACGACTGACTACCCGTCCCGCGCATTGCGGAAACGGACTACCGGCCTGGCCGGTTTCTCGAATTGGGATGACCACCCATGACAAAGACCACCCGCAAGGAAAATACTAGAAGCAACAGACGCCTTCCTGAAGGCCAACCCGGCGGAGAAGCGCACCGCTGTACGGATTCGTTTTCGTGGCGGTCGGCCAGCTTGGAATTGGCTGAAAAAGCACGACGGGAAGGGGGCCGCCGCATTGTGGCTCATCGTTCGAGAGCGCCTTCCGCAGGCCGCCAACGACAACCTGCCCACTGACGCGGGACTGCATGTCGACCGGAGCCGAAAGGACGGCAGGCCAAGAGGGAAGAATCCAGATCCACGTTCGTTGGATGCCTGCATAGCGCTGCCCAGCTTTTGGACTCAAAGTGTCCGCTGCCGACCTCGGCCTGCGGGTTGGTGAACCCGTTGAAATCATCGTTGATCTGATCGCCGCACAAAGCCTTCAGATCATCGGCAGCATCGCGGTGTCATCCGGGGTGGCGCACAACGAGAGCAACACGGTCAACCCGGCAGTGGCGGGCGGGCTGGGCTACATGAGCGTTGGGGTGACCGTCACGCCGACCCAGAACGATGTCACGTTTGGCACGAGCCTGCTGGTTCGGCTCAACATCGCTGCCGGCGTCGGTGCGAATGGCCTGTTCGTGCTCGGCTGGGCTGTCCAGAAGGCCAAGTCACGCCTGACCTACATCGGCGGGGCTCTCCAATCTGCGGCCATGGTGGCGGAGGATGCGCACCCGAAGCTTAACATCGACCCGTTCTTCCGCATTGCGGCCAGCGGCGTCACCAACGACTATGCTGGCAACCCCCTGATCGGAGCATCGGCTGGCGGGTTTCCTCCTGTTCTGGTCAACGCGCCGGCAGGCTCGCCCTTCGGCACCAAGGCCATCAAGCTGCCGGCCGGCCACGCTGCACGACATCAAGACGCCCGTAGCCGAAGCAGGGTTGACGGTGGGAGAAACTGTCTGGTGTATCTTCGCCTTCATGGCGGGGAGTGCCCAGTCCATCCAGTTCATCCACTACATTCCGGCGTCGTCCGGGGTGACCCAGACCGCTCAGATAACCAAAACGGTCAATGGCCTGACGTATATTTCGCTGCCCATCGTGGTCACCCAGAACGACGTTACCTACGGCCTTAATCACCAGCTCCGCATTCTTCCGACAGGGGCCTTGGCCGCGGATGCCTACCTTCTCGGCTGGGCCATCCAGAAGGCACCGGGCCGGGTGATCGATAACCATGGCCGGTTTGACAAACTGGCCAAGGACGTTGCCTACGTGCCGGCCTCGCAGTTCGCCGGCAAGATCGGTGCGCACTTCGGCGATAGCATCATCGAAAGTGTCATCTGGCCGGGCATCACGCCGACCGCCAAGATTGCCCAGCGCACCGGCATGACGATCACCAACTGCGGCGGCGGTACCCGCATGGCCAACCATGCTGCGAACTATGACAAGTTCTCGTTTTACGGGCTGGCCGATGCCATTGCCTCCGGTGATTTTTCCCAACAGATAGCCGCAGCAACGGTCATCGGAGGCACCTTTCCAGCGATTGCAGCGCGCATGGCATCGGTGGATTACAGCCTGCTGGATTACCTGATCCCCTCGTTCGGCACCAACGACTTCACCGGCGCCGGCCCGACGTGCCCCATCGGCACCAATGCGGACATAACCGGGGCGACCTTCAAGGGAGCCATCAACTACGGCATCCAGACGATCATGACCGCCCGCCGAACCTGAAGCTCATCTTCACGACGCCGATATGGCGGACGCTGGACGGCACTGCGGGAGGGGCCGGAAGCCAGCTGATCGACTACCAACGCCATGCTTGAGGTCTGCGCCCTAAACAGGGTGCCAGTGGTCGATCTGTACCGCCGCTGCATCATCAACCAGTTCAACTACGTTCATTGGATGGGTCCTGGAGACGGAACTCACCCCAACAATCTTGGACAGGACCTGATCGGCGGCATGATGGCGGCGGGGCTGTTCGACAACTTCTAAGTTGCGCCTAGACAATCTCGGCGCGGACGAAATGCCATGACGCCGTGTTAATGATCGTGTCCGGGGTGTAGGGATTGGTGAGTTTCACTAGCGTCCCATCAACTTCCGCGACCGTCCAGACGCCAGTTTCGTCGCTCCAGTCGCCCGGAACCGCTACAATCATGGTGATGCGGTAATCTCTTCCGATTTCGAACATTCGGCCCTCCCCAGTTTTTGGTTCGGGGCAGAATGCGCGCGTGCTTGGGCCGGCGCAAGCGTCACCGACCTCGCAGGCGCGGATGGCGTCGACCAGCGCGACAACCGCGCCACGGGCCAGGTGGATGCCATCCTCGACGTGATCTCGAGCAACCTTTTCACGGCGATCGCAAATCTACCCTAGTGGAAGTCAATCTTTTTCGACGGCTGCGCGGTGTGGCTTTTGAGACTGATGAGCGCAGGCGTGTCGATCTTCGACGCTATCCGCCGGGCCAGTTCCCGCAATTCGAAAAAGCCGTCAATACTCATCAGGCTCAACGGTGTGCCTGACGAAGTATCCCACCGCAAAGGTACTTTGTCTTGCCTGTACGAAGATCCGTTCATCTCGCAAATGGCGTCGTAAATCGCCTGTGCGATCGACATTTCGGCACGGATACGCTCTGCGTCTTTTTGGCTGTTCATAAGAATTTTTCCCCAAACCACGGTCCCCCTTAGCC
Source organism: Mesorhizobium sp. M0136 (assembly GCF_040322515.1). Taxonomy (NCBI): domain Bacteria; kingdom Pseudomonadati; phylum Pseudomonadota; class Alphaproteobacteria; order Hyphomicrobiales; family Phyllobacteriaceae; genus Mesorhizobium; species Mesorhizobium sp. M0136. The sequence goes on along the minus strand of NZ_JAMYTP010000013.1, from coordinate 120,903 downwards.
GCTTTCATTAGGTGTCGCTAGATCACGCGGATGTGACACGTCGGACAAAATCGATTGATATGGCCGAGGGAGCGCACGCGGTTTTCTTTGGTCTTCGCCGTGCTGAGCGCCATGCAAGACTCGTGCCGCGTCCATCTTGATCGCAGCGTTGAATGGGCACTATTCGCAATGTATATTGCGCCCATGAGCACTGCAGCTGACAACAATTTTTTGCTGCCGCCCCCGGCTCCAGCGTATCTGCCGGCGCGCGTCATCGGCGACCCGAAGAAGGCGGCGTAGTGGTCAGCCCGCTTCCGGATCCCGAGGTCGCGGACGAAGCGCCAAGCGAGCCCTACCTCACCCCATACGACAATAAACGCGTCGCCATGTATATGTGGCTGCTGGACGCCGCCTATGACGACGAGGATTGGCGCGTGGTTGCCAGGACTGTGCTGCATATCGATCCCGAGAAGGAACCGAAGCGGGCGCACCGAGCCTGGGAAACTCATCTCGCCCGCGCCCGGTGGATTCTCAAGGAAGGGTACAAGTTCCTGTTCCCGAGCCCCACGACTCACTGACGAGTCTGTCCGTTAGGGCCGAAATTGGGGCCGCAAGAAGATACCGACAAAAGGTTCAATGGAATCAACGGCATCTGGCGGAGGGGAGTGACCGTCCGGCTGTTTTTTCGCGCCGACGTCATGCCTTTTCTTCGCACCGGTTAAAGGTTTTGGTTCCCTGGACCAGGAAACATCGATGGGGCTCGCGGTCACCCAAGTGAACCCACCGCATCCACCATGCGCATCAAGCGCACTGGTCAGTCGACGCGACAATACACGAGACCCGCCGCGCAGTGCCTGCAGTTCTTTGAGACTGGCACTGATGAAGGCAAGTGCCTCGCCGCGGTTGGGAACCGGTCCCTTCTTCATAGCACGAACCCTGCTGCCACGAATTGACCCCAACTTAATTAAACGCGCTCTCATGGCGTGAAAGTGACTGTCAGCATTGGAGGCGCGGAAATCTCTCCCAGATGCTCAGGACGTCCTTCGCACTGCCGGACGGTGCCTTTTTGAAGCGAAACAACATGGACGAAATCGTGTTTCGTTCGTCTATGAAGCCGCCATGTTGCGGGTCGTGACGCCCTAACCTACCGCTGGCCCAGCCCTGACGCTGGCAGAGTATCGCGAGAATGGGGCCTGCCTTCCAACCGATTGCGGATGCACCAACAACCCGGCCACGTTGGACGTTTCACAGCCTGGGGCCTATTTTTCAGCTAACCGGCAATTCGTTGGAGTCCGTTCTCCTAAGTGACGCAAAAAGGCCCGCCCCATTGTCTGGAGCAGGCCCTTTGACTTGCGCGGTACTCAGAACCTTGCCGCTTCGCGAAAGATAATAGCGAATGGTAAACATCGACTGAACGTCCGTGCCGCTTCGGTGGCCTTGGGTTAGGTGCGGCCTGTCCTTGTTGCTTGGCGAGATCGGGGCGGCTGATGCCGGCTCAGTGCGACGCGGATTTCGTGCAAACCCCAACAATGCTGCCCCCGCATCGATCACCGCAAGCAGATTGGCCAGCTAAATGTCATCCACTGCAGGGCAAATTCGTTGCTCGCCGGCCGACAAATGCTGGGAGGCACTGCATGCGCGCGCTCGGGGACCTGCGGTGAAAGATTGGCGCCCGGCCGCGATTGATCAAAGTTGGGCCTACGGACCGAGTGTCACCGCTTGCGATCGTAACATTGCTGCGATCCGAATTTACTCTTTGGCTCGCGCCCAAGCTGGACGCTCAAGAATGCCGCGTCTTCGCCGATATCCTGACGCTTCAGCCCGGCGACCGGTGGCGCAGGGAAACCTCACGAACGCGAGCCGGATCGCGAGCCAGATCGAAGATGAGCTTTCCACCTCTGCATGATACCGGAGTCTGGGCCCGTTGGCGCAGGATGGAAGTCGATCCTGATGTACGATGATACACTTCCCGTGCGTCGAGATGGGCGGACTCGAAATGAGGCCGCAGTTCGTCAACGACACCGTTGTCGCTCGGGATTGCCTGCTCGAACAGCAGATGTCCGTAATCGGCCGTCAGGCTTCGAGTTCCTTCGGCTGACTTTTGAGGGCGGCGATGAGTAGCCCCAAAAGAGCCTTCCGCTACCGGAGCAGGAGCGAGAAGTTGTAGCCGGCGGCGGCCAGGACGGCGTCGCCCTGCTGGCGGGCGAGGTAGTTGCGGCCAGCTTCTTTCGCTTCGCGCCACCAACCTTCGACCAAACCGGTGCCGTGACACCCGTTCCGAGAACAGGCGAGCCGCGCGCCGGTCCATATGCCGCGAAGGACAGACGAGCCAACATCCCGAAACTTGCTTACGTCGAACTCGCGGGAGACCGGCACCAGGGGGCCTGACACCAAGTCCTCGAATGCCCTCGATGTGTGTTCAAGATCCTAGGAAGTTCTCTCCTTACCACTGGAAGACAGCTCGTCCAGCCGCATCTGAACAGGAGGCCGGTGCTCAATCAGTGCCGCGCAGGATGTGCCCGATTGACAGGCATCAGGGAAGCCCAGGTCCTTAGTCCACAACGCTGTGACGAGCGCGACAACCGCGGCGGGGTTAGCCAGCTCACAGTTCAAGTCGATGGCTCAACTGTTGCATGGGGAGAGCTCTTACTTCTCGCTCCAAGTGCGGACGCGGCGCACGAGCTCGGAAGTTGAGATCCCGTAGCGATCGTGAAGCGTCGGCAGCGCGCCAGCGTCGAGGAACTCGTCCGGCAGGGCGATCTGCCGAAAGACTGGGGCCACTCCCTCCCGCATCAGCAGCGCGGCGACACCTTCGCCCAGCCCACCGATGATGGTGTGGTTCTCGGTCACTATCATTAGCCGTCCCGGACGGCGCGCCGCGGCAAGTATCGTCTCCGTGTCCAGAGGCTTGATCGTCGGAACGTGCAGAACGGCGCAGCCGATCCTGTCGGCTTCAAGCGCCTTCGCCGCCTCCAGCGCGCGCATGGTCATCAGGCCGCTTGAAATGAACAGCACATCCTCACCCTCGCGCAACAGGCGTGCCTTGCCGATTTGGAATGTGTAATCGTACTCGTCGAGCACGACAGGGACCTTGCCGCGCAACAGCCGCATGTAGACCGGCCCGTTGTAGTCCGCGATTGCTTCCGTCGCCTGTTCGATGTCGAGCGCGTCGCAAGGGTCGATGATCGTCAGGTTCGGCATCCCGCGGAAGATCGCGATGTCCTCCGTCGCCTGGTGGCTGGGGCCGTAGCCGGTCGTCAGCCCCGGTAAGGCGCAGACGATCTTCACATTGAGTCTCTCCTCGGCGATCGCCATGCAGATGAAATCGTAGGCACGTCGCGATGCGAAGACGGCGTAGGTGGTGGCGAAGGGCGTAAAACCCTCCCGCGCCAAGCCGGCGGCGGCGCTCATCAGCACCTGCTCCGCCATGCCCATCTGATAGAAGCGGTCCGGATGCTCCTGTGCGAAGACATGGAGATCGGTGTATTTCGCGAGGTCCGCCGTCAGGCCAACTATCCCGGGCCGCTGGTGCGCCAGTCTGGCCAGTGTGTGCCCGAACGGCGCATTGCGTGTCGGTACGCCATCGGGCGCGATCGACGCGATCATCGCCGATGTGGTCTTGCGCTCGCCCGCATTGGCGGCGTGGCGCGGCGCGAACTTTGACAACCTCAACGCGGACGTCCCTTTTCCAAAGCTTCGAGCGCTAACGTCCATTCGTGCGGTTCGACGCGGATGAAATGCGTGATGTCGCGGGTTTCCAGGAATGGCACACCCTTGGCCATGCGCGTATCGCAAACGATCACACGCGGACGAGGTTCCTTCAGGCCGCGCGCCATGTCGAAGGCCTTGCGGACCGCCTCGATGTCGTTGCCGTCGACGCGCTGCGCATGCCAGCCGAACGCCTCGAACTTGTCGGTCACCGGTTCGGAGGAGAGCATGGCCGTCGACGGACCATCGGCCTGCTGATTATTGAAGTCGACAATGGCAATGAGATTGTCGAGCTTGTGGTGGGCGGCCGACATCGCGGCTTCCCAGGTCGAACCCTCGCCGAGTTCGCCGTCGGACAGGAGGTTATAGACGAAACTGTCGCTCTGCTTGCGCCTCAGCCCCATGCACATACCGACAGCGATGCCAAGGCCGTGACCGAGCGAGCCGCCGGTGATCTCCATGCCGGGCGTGTATGCCGCCATGCCGGACATCGGCATGCGGCTATCGTCGCTGCCATAGGTCTCGAGCTCTTCCTCCGGTAGCACGCCCGCTTCGATCAGCGCCGCGTAGAGCGCGATGGCGTAGTGTCCGATCGACAGCAGGAAGCGGTCGCGTCCCTCCCACAGCGTGTCGTCCGGCCGGTAGTGAAGCGCATGGAAATAGGCGACGGCAAGCACGTCGGCGATACCCAGCGCCTGTCCGACGTAACCTTGGCCCTGGACTTGACCCATCCGGACGGCATGTCGGCGGATACGATAGGCTCGTTCGGCCAGGCTGACATTGCTGCCAGCGCGAGGCATCTCAAGATCCGGTGTCCTCTCAGCCATGGATCAGCATCCCACCGTTGACGTCGATCACGGCGCCGGTGATGTAGCTGGCCAGATCGGACGCCAGAAAGAGATAGGCGCCGGCGACGTCGCGTGCGTCGCCCAGCCGGCTGAGCGGGATTCCCTTGATGATGTCGGCGCGCATGGCGTCGGTCAGTTTGCCGCCGGTGATGTCGGTCTGGATCAGGCCCGGTGTGACACAGTTGACGCGGATGCGGTCGGACCCGAATTCGCGCGCCATGGCCTTGGCAAGCCCCAGAACACCCGCCTTGGCAGCCGAATAGTGCGGGCCACCGAAGATGCCGCCGCCGCGCTGGGCCGAAACCGACGACATGCAGATGATCGAGCCGCCGCCATTTTCGCGCATGTTCGGGATGAATGCCTGGCTGAGATGGAGCACGCCGCGTAGGTTGACATCGAGGATGCGGTCCCAGTCAGCCGCGCCGATATCCAGTGTCTTTGCGGGCTGCGTGATCCCGGCAATGTTGCACAGCACGTCGACCTTGCCGAAGGCTTCGGCCACTTCGGCAGCAGCCCTCTTGCACGCATCGAGGTCGGCGACGTTACAGGCGAGGCCAATGTGCTCGGGCCCAAGCGACTCGGCGGCGTCACGGGCCTGTTGCTCATCGAGGTCAAGAATAGCAATGCGCGCCCCGTGCTCCGCCATCAGCGTTGCCGTGGAGCGGCCTATCCCCCGAGGGCTCGCGGCCCCTGAAATCACCACGGCCTTGCCCTTCAGCAACATGTCGAACTCTCCTGCTATTTCTGTTTGCCGGTGATCTAAAGTCGGTAGAACCGGGCAGCGTTGTCATGGAACAGCGCGAGCCGCTCCTCGTGCGGGTAGGCGATCGTAATTTCCTTGAAGGCGTTCAAAATGGCGTCGAAGCTCGAGAACAGCTTGTCGACGGGGAAGTTCGTCGCGAACATCGAGCGGCCGACGCCGAACCTCGACATAGGGACGGATCGTCGCCGCGGTCCATTTCCAGTCGCCCATGCCCAGGCCCGATATCTTGCAGGCGACGTTCGGCGCTTGCGCCAACTGGTGCATGCCTTTTTTCCAGGCGCCAAAATGCTCGGCGCCGTCGACCTGCATGCCGGTGTGATTGAGAATGATCTGGACGTCGGGAAAGTCGCGCGCGAGTTCGAGGAACTCGCCCATCTGGGGATAGTAGAGCTGCAGGTCGAAGCTCAGCCGTCGCTTCGCCAGCTCCCGGAAACCACGCCGCCATTCGGGTGTCCGGCTCACCTCCGGCCGCGCCTGATATGTCTTAGCGGCGTCGGGATGGTAGTTCATCGACTGCCGAATGCCGCGGAAGTTCTGATGTTCCATGTGGCGGTCGAGGAGCTCGCCAACATCGGGTCTAGACAGGTCGGCATAGCCGACGATGCCATGCGGAAACCCCCGCTTGTCGGCGATCTCCTGCAGCCAGCGCGTCTCCCCAACCGGATCGCTGGGATCGAACCCCACATCCAGGTGCACCGATTTCACCAGGTTCTGGTTCTTGCCATCCTCAAGATAGTCCTCGAGAAGGTAACTTTTTCGGATCGCCTCGTAGTCACCGAAGGCTGACGGCTTAACCCCGTCGGTCAGCCACGGATAAAAATTGGTCTCCAGATCCCACAGATGATGGTGCGGATCGATGAACGGCAGCTCGGCCACGGTCGGGATTCCTTGCTTGAGGTCTGGACCGCCGGCCAAGCCGGCGGGTCCATTGGGTGGCGGTCAGTTGCTCGGGGGAAAGACGCGGGCGATGACCTTCTTGGCCTCGGGACTATCAACCTTGTCGGCCGTAACAAGAGGCATGACCAAGGCCAGATCCTGGGTCACCGCCGCGCCCGTCAGTGCGTTGTAGACCTGTTGAGTTCCGTCGATGCCTTGGCCTACTGCCTCCTGGAAGAAGATGCCCTGGAGCGCTCCCTTCTTGAGCAGCGCGATCGTGGTCGGCGAGCCGTCGGCCACGGTGATGCCGATCTTGCCGGTGAGGCCCCGGGTCTCGACCACCTTGGCGGCGCCGGTGCCGGCTTCGTCATACATGCCGTAGATGGCCTTGATGTCGGGATTGGCGGTCAACAGGTCGTTTGCCTGGGTGACGGCCTCGTTTATGGTCAGACCCCGCGTTTCCAGCATCTGGACGAGGTCGCAGCCGTCGGCGGCAAACGCCTCCTTGGCGCCCTTGAGGTACTTCTGGGCATTCTCCCGGTCCTGCGGCAGCGACAGCATGCCAACCTTGTTGCCGCCACGCTCCTTGGCAAGCTCGCAGGTGAATTTCCCCTGCGCCTTGCCGGTCTCATAGTTGTTCGCGGTGACCGAGGACGTATAGTTGGTGAGGCCCGGCTGCGGCCCGATGCCGGCGAAGGCGATCGGCACTTTCTGCTTCGCCAGATAGTCGAGCAGCGGCGGTGTCGAGGTCGAGCTGACGGGGCCGATCACGATGGCCGCGACGCCTTTGGTCACGGCGATCCGAGCATTGTCCATCTGCTTGGCGGGTGAGTTTTCCGAAGTGTACTCGACATAGTCCATGCCAAGTTCCTTGGCCTTCTCCTTCACGCCGTAGCCGACCCATTGCCAGTAGGAGATGTCCAGCGATGGGGCGATGTAGGCTACGGTCTTCTTGTCTTCAGAGTATGACGCGCTGGTTAGTGCGGCCGCGGCCATTGCCGCAAGCAGGATGGTCTTCAACTTCATCTTGGTTCCTCCCGTTGATGATCTAGATGCGGTTCTTGTTGCTGAAGCGGTCGATCAGAACCGCGAGCAGGATTGCGGCGCCTGTGACGGAGCCTTGCCAGAAGCTGTTCACGCCGATGAGATTCACGCCGTTCTGGATGCAGGTGATCATCAGAGCGCCCAGCACAGCGCCAATGGCACTGCCTGTTCCGCCAAAGAGGCTGGCCCCGCCGATGACGACGGCGGCAATGGCCTGCAGCATAAGGCTGGCCCCTGCCATCGCTTCGGCGTTGAGGATGTAGCTGACGGTCAACAGCCCGGCGAAAGAAGCAAGCAGGCTCGATACGACATAGGCCGCGAACTTGATGCGCAGCACCGGGATGCCGAGCAGCCGGGCTGCAACTGCCGACGAGCCGACGGCATAGAACCAGCGTCCCACCACGACCTTGCGCAGGATGTATTCCAGCGCGATCATCAATATGATGCAGAACAGAAGATGGTTGGGGACGCCCGGGATAATCTCGCCCGAATTCAGGAGCCAGAAATCCGGCGCGCCGATCGGCATCGAACGACCATTCGTGACGATGAAGGCCAGACTGCCCGCCACCGCGTAGGTGATGAGCGTGACGACGAAAGGCGCGAGCCCAACGACCGTGACCAGAAGACCATTGATCGAGCCGAAGACAAGGCCGACGGCCAGGCCGGCAGCACTGGCGGTCAGTCCGTCGGCGCCACTGGCCATCGCCAGCGCGGTCACCATACCGGTCAAGGAAAAGACTGAACCGACCGAAAGATCGATTCCGCCGGTAATGACGACCAGCAAAACACCGAGCGACATGATTATGAGAGGCGCGGCGGCCTGGATGATGTTTTGCACATTGCCCATGCTGAGTGCTGCGGGCACCAACATGCCGACGGCCAGCAGCAGGACGACGATCGCAGCGGCAATCGCGACTTCCGTGCGGTAGGACAAAAGAACTACTGGGACGCGCGACGTGGTGGTCCGAAATTTTTTCGTTGTGGTGGTGCCGTCGGTTGCGTCGGTCATGCCGCCATCCCCGTCAGTTCGGCGAGCCCCTCCTCGGTGAAGTGCTCTTCAGGCAGAAAGCCCTTTGGCCGCCCATCGGTGTCAAAGGCGAAAATGGCGTCGCAAAGCTCGAGCAGTTCGACGTTCTCGGTCGACCACCAGATGATGATCGCGCCAGCGTCGGCCATCTCCCGGATCAAACCGTAAATGTCATGCTTGGTGCCGATGTCGACGCCACGCGTCGGCTCTTCCAGCACCACCATCCGGAGCGGCAGTCCAAGCCACCGTGCGACGAGAAGCTTCTGCTGGTTGCCGCCGGACAACGAGGCCGGCAGATCCCAGATCGAGCTGGCTTTCAACTTCAGCGCTGAAATGAGATCGTGACATTCCTGCCGCTCGGCTGCGGCCACGATCCGCCGCCTTTCGCGAACCCTGCGTGCTGCAAGCACGTCATCGACGATGGGCAGTTGCGAAAGGACCCCCTTGGTTGCGCGGTCGCCCGAAACAAAGCCGATACCGGCCCGCGCCGCTGCCGCTGGGGACGAGAAACGGTCCCCAAAACCCCCGCCCGAAAGGCGCCAGCCAGCTCCGGGTCCGGCACCTACAAGGGGAGCAATGAGGCCGGTCGGGCCCGCCGGTGCGCCGGCCAGTCCCAAAATGGTCCCGGACAAAATTGCGATCCTGACGTTGTTTGGGCCCAGCAGCTCGATCGGTGGGCTCTGGGGGAGGCCCCTTTGCGGTTTGCGGTGGGTTGCTGGACGCTGCGCGTGTTGGCCCATCTGCTGGATGATGTCCGCGTCGCTGAGCGAGGTCAGGGGCGTGGCATTCGCGATCGTGACGCCATCGCGCAAGATCGTGCAGACATCGCAGAGCGCGCGGATTTCGCGCATACGGTGAGAAACAAAGACGATACCAATGCCTTCTTCTCGCACAAGCCGCTTTAGCACCGAGAAGAGTTTGACCGTCTCGGCGGCTGTCAGGTTCGCGGTAGGCTCATCGAGAAGCAGCACTTCCGCTCCAGTCGAAAGTGCGCGGGCAATCTCCACGATCTGGCCTTCGTGGAGGGACAATTTGCGTGCCGGCAGATCGATGATCTCTTCGCCGATCGCTGGGTCGATCAGCCGGAGCGCTCCGAGCGCGATTTCCCGCATGCAGCGACGGCTGATCTGGAACCAGCCCGCCTTTGCATGCACGATGCCGATATTTTCCGCGACCGACAGCTCGGGCAATAGCGCCAGCTCCTGATGCACCACCGCGATGATCGGGCTGGTGTGGCAGGCCTTCGACGAGGCGAAGCTAATATCGCCGGCATCGCGTGAGATCAGCCCGGTGATGATGCGGATCAGAGTGCTTTTGCCGGCGCCGTTGCCGCCCAGGAGCGCGTGGATTTCGCCAGGCCGGACCTGAAAGCTCACGCCCCGAAGGACCCGCGTTGCGCCGTAGTTCTTCTCGACATTGGAAGCCTCGATCAGGGGCTTCCTGCTCAACGTCTGTCCATCTGCCGGCACATAGCCGGCACTACCCAAGCTTTGGGCTGCACCCGGTTCCATTCTGTATCTCCTCCCGAGACCACAGGATGATGCGACCGATTGACATTCGGCTCAATTCTCGTTTCTTAAACATTCTGTGTAGCTGAGCTTAACCGACGAGGACGATGTCAGACATCAAGTTCAATTCGATGACGCATTTCGAGGCGGTCGCGCGGCTCGGCGGTGTGGCAAAGGCCGCGCAGGAATTGCAGGTGACACCTTCGGCGGTTAGCCAGCAGCTGCGGCTGCTCGAACACCAACTCGGGGTGCGGCTTTTTCAGCGCGAAAAGCGCCATCTCTCGCTCACGATCGACGGTGAGCGGCTCTTCCAGACCACCACCCAGGCTTTCGAATCCATACGCGAGGTGCGTAATGCCATTGTGCGGCAGCGCGAAAGCTTTCAGCTCAGCCTGCGCGTCAGTCCTTCCTTCGGTGAGAAATGGCTGGCGCCTCGGTTGGCCGAGTTCAGCAAGGATTATCCGAGCTGGAACTTGCGCGTCGACGCCACGCCCAATTTCTCGGATTTCGAAACGGAGGTCATCGATCTCGATCTTCGTTATGGCGATGGCGGCTGGGCCGGCCTTTATTCGGATTGCGTCGTCAACGATCTGATCCTGCCGATGTGCTCGCCTTCTTATCTTGCCGAACTGCGCGCTATCTCACCGGATCCGCGCGAGCAGCTTCGCCATGCGCGGTTGATCGACAGTGTGAAGGCCTATTTCCGGTGGGATTATTGGCTGCCGCGCAACGGTATCCAGGGCGCCCGAATGACGTATCCCTATCGTTTCGACCGTTCGTCAATGTCGGTTCAACTGGCGAAGGACGGTGCAGGTGTGGTCCTGGAGAGCACGTCCATTGCATTCGAGGATCTGGCGTCGGGTTCTCTGGTTCCGGTCTCGACGGAGTTCGAGGTCATCGAGTTTCCGGGTTACTGGCTGGTCTGTCCTTCGCGGCATATGAACCGGCGCGCGGTTCGCCTGTTTTCGGACTGGGTGTCACGCGTGGGTAAGCGCGACACCGATCTGGCTCGCCGGTTTCTGGCGGATAAGCAACTGCGCATATCCTTCGAACGACGGCCTCATTTCGGGGCACGGGATGACAAAGCGGCGCCAATGGCGTGAACAGTTCGGCGTTCAAGACATGGCAACACGAAGATTGACAGCACGTTACGGTTGAAGAGCTGGCAAAAACGCAGGCTGTGTGCAAGGGAAGGCGGGTTGGCCCCGCTTTTCATGCGTCGATTGTGCCTCTGGCTGCCCGCGCCACAATGACCCTAGAGATCAATCAAGCTGCGACCTTCTTGCGGCTCCGCTTCTCGGCTCCGGCGCGTGCGGCTCTTTTGGTTTGCGGCCGAGCTCGATCGTCTTGGCTAATGCCGAGCGCGCGGCGGCGTAATTCGGGGCAACCATGGGATAATCAGCCGGCAGACCCCATTTGGCGCGATATTCATCCGGCGTCAGCCCGTAATGGGTCGACAGATGGCGCTTCAGCGACTTGAATTTCTTTCCGTCCTCAAGGGAGATGATGTAGTCCCATGTGAACTGATCGGGTCTCCATTACGATCGACGTGATTTCTTGAAATGCAGGGGTGACGCAGGGCCGCCCAAATATTAATTTTCCTGGGCAGGTTTGAGGAGGTCAACGTGAGAACTCACGATAGCGGAATACGAGGATGGGAGTTCTGCGATTGACGCTGCGATCGACAAACACGGCAAAGACGCGACGACGTCGGTCGCGTATTGTGCGTTCCAGACGCTTGGCCATCGAGGTGAACCCTAGCATCGGTTTTGGTTTGACCTGTTTGTAAAGCTCGCAAAATCGGATCACGTGGGTTGGGCGTAGAGCTCGGTCTCAGCTCTCGCGTCAGCTAATTTGGATGTTCCACAAAACCAAACAGCCATTCGACCTACGCCGGAAACAATCGAGTCCCGCGGCGTGGTTGAGCTGGCGGCATTTCAACGCGACCAAGGGGTTTGGCTTCATTCAGCCCGACAGTGGTGGACAGGACGTGTTTGTCCCTATTCTGCTGTCGAGCGCGCTGGCCTGTCGACGCTCGTTGACGGCCTGAAGGTCAACTATGAGATAGAACAGGATCGGCGGACCGGCAAATCGTCGGCCGGCAACCTGAGCAAGGCTGGCTGAACCAGCCATGTGATTTCGGCAAGCGCATCAAGCACGCAACTTCAGTGCACCAAGACGATCAAGTCCGGTGGCCTACCGGCACGTCGTTGAAGTGTCACCTTTGCTGACCTATATGCGCGCTGCGTCGGATGTTTCCTCCCATTCGTCCGGCGCGTTCCCCTCTGGAGGTTTAACCTTCATACCTGGCCGGACCCTTTGGTCCGGCTTTTTTCTTGTGCGCGAGAAACGGGTAAACTGAGGCGACGACGTCCGGCCGCTGGTTGGGCGATCTACCGCCCAGAATCGTCAAATATCGCGTTGCCACGTCACCGGTGAAATGAGAACCATGATGAGAGCTGTCAAGCCGACGGTGTAACGTCGCCAGCCCGGCAGGCGGCAAACTGATCCCTGGCCGTCTTCTCGACCTGCCATTCTTGCCGGTCATTCGAAGGGCAATGGCAATTCGCTGCCAGCTTTCGCCGATATTTCCAAGTGATGTGGAAGAATTGACTATGCTGCGGGCTTGTCGAAGACCATGGGCAACCCACGTTTCTTCGCCATCTCGACGACCAACTCTTCGATGGCGTGATCGGAAAGGCGGGTATGCAGTATCGTACGAATTCGTTTAACCAGTTCGTGCACCGGCAAAGGCGAGAGATCCTCGGCGTCATCGAGAAGCCGACTGACTTCGATCACAACGTCAGCATCGATGTCGCTCGGCAAATCTCGCATATGCTATCTCCGATCGACGTAAATATTGCCGTCTTCCTGACCGTCGTCGAGTCAAGCAAATGAACGTCGGGGTTGTTTCACACGATGGCAGGACTCGATGTTCTGCTTCGGCTGCATAATTCGCGGTCATCGAAGCGACGCGTGAAGCTCTGCTTTCCTAAGTCACTTTGGAAGCCATCGAGGATACTATCATTTGGACCTCAGTCGCTGCGTAGGATTTTCGCTTCTAGCGCCCCTACAACGAAGGCCCGTCTCCCAACCGCCGGCTGAGCTTCACCACGCAGAACCTGAAGACATGCATCCATAGCCAGTTTTCGCTTCTTCGTCTGATAAGGAAACTCCGCAACAGGATCGTGGCAGCGTCGTTCACATCGAATATGACGCGCTCACGGTCATGCCGGCCAACTTGCACCACCACGGGCCGGACCAACCTGCTCGACATGCAATTACTCTCTCAGCTCCGACCCCGAGACGGTCTTCGCGTATCATGACGTGGAGTCGATTTAGACATGTATTGGCTAGGGCCCGAAGAGAACCTGCAGTTGCTCATCTCAACACAAGTTGCCCTGTCCAATTTCAGCAGGGCGCTATCTGAATCCGGATGGGTCCCGGTCTTGTTGCGCAAGAAAGCACAGCGGAATTCTGTCGCGTCCGGAAGGTGAAGCGGCGCTTGGTCCCATGGCGGGCTTTCCTGAAGCCCGAGCCTTCCCTCCTTTGTGTGTCAGCCTTGACGCGGCCGCTGCCGTTGCGCCAGCGCTTCTTTCGGCGCGGACAGGCCGACAGAGGCAGAGGGCGGACGGGATTGCGGGTGGCGGGTGGAGGTCCGGGAGATCGGCTCCCGGCGCCCGCCGCGGAGCTCCAACCATGACACAGATGGAAATTCACACGCCCACACGCAACGAACATCGAGGCTACAAGGTCGAGGTCAGCCGCGGCCAGCGCATCGGCCGGGTGTCGTCGGAGTGGTTTAGCCGCCCGGCCGACGAGCGCTACCTTTCTCTCACCAATCTCCACAATTCGGTGAAATGGCGGTCCGAACGTAGCAAGACGCGCACCGTCGAAAGTGAGCTAATCCGCGTCGAGGCCAGCCGCGACGATCCGGAGCGCCTGAGGCTAATGCTGCCCGATGCGCCTGCCCCAGTTGCCCCCACGCATTGGAGTTTTGGCCAACTCGCCAGCCTGATAGGCGCGCCGGCCACCTATCTGCGCCAGCTTCCGGCCCCGCTCGCGGCGATCAACCTTCAGCATGGTCTCCTCAACCACCGCGAACAGGTGAAGACGCTGGAAATCAAGAACGGGCGCCTCGAGTTGCGAGCGGTAACAGGTCCGGACTACGGCAGGATTTTCGATGAAGAGCTGATCGCGGCCGTCCAAAAAATCGCCGGCAACGGTACCGGCGACACGCGTTGGAAGGTGCCCGGCGTGCTCGACTGGTCGACGGGAATCTACAATCCGAATGTCGACATCTCCAATGCCACGACGACGCTCTATGCGTCCGACCGTGATGTCTTTGTCTTCCTCGTCGACGACCTGAATCCGATCGAAGCCGGCAAGCTGCCCGATGGCTCGCCCGACGTCTTTTTCAGGGGGTTTTATTGCTGGAACTCGGAGGTCGGCGCCCGCACGCTTGGAATCGCCAGCTTCTATCTACGTGCAGTGTGCCAGAATCGTTGCCTCTGGGGCGTGGAGGATTTCGAGGAAATCACTATCCGGCATTCTAAATATGCCGCCTCGCGTTTTGCCCTGGAAGCCGAGCCAGCGCTGATCCGGTTCGCGGAGTCTTCGCCCATGCCGTTCGTCAATGGCATCAAGGCTTCGCGGGAGCGTGTCGTCGCTCGGGACGATGAAGATCGCCAGAGCTTCCTGCGCAAGCGCGGCTTCTCCAAGGCTGAGACGACGAAGATCATCGATGCCGTGCTTTCGGAGGAAGGGCACCCGCCCGCCTCGATTTTCGACTTCGTGCAGGGCATTACGCGGGTGGCGCGCGACAAGTCGCATCAGGATGTTCGCCTGGAGATGGAGGGCAAGGCCAAGAAGCTTCACGATCTGGCAGCATGATACCGCAATGCTGCGCGCCGCGGGAGTGGGTAACGTCACCGGGCTGCCGATGCCGTTGCATCGCTGCGGCGCGCAGCACACGGCCTGCGCTGCCGGTCTGGCAAACACATCTTTCAGGTCCAGGTGTGCGCTGCACAAAATCGCAATGCTGCTATGCACAATTAATGCTTCTCGGGAGCGTGGAAGGGAGTAGCTTGTCGGTATCAAGTTTCGTCCGGGTCACCTCCTCCCGACCTTGGCGATCGGGACGGCATTTATTCCTCCCGAATGCTGTCGTCCAAATCAAGCCCGCCGCATCTCCTCCCGCGGCGGGCTTTTTCGTTGTGCGAGCGGCGGCTTCTGGCAGCCCGATTGCAGGAAACGAACGAGGAGGTCCGTCAGTCGGGGAGGTTGAACCGTTCGATGGTGATGGTACGCGCGACATCCACCGTAATCTCCAGCACTTCGTTCCATGCCTCCTCCCCACCGAGCTCCGAAAGGGCGAGATGAAAGAGCCTGTGCTGGAGATCGAGGCTCATCAGGCCAGGGGCGATGTTGAAGGCGACCAGCCCGACATGCAGCTCCTCGCCGCGATAGAGGCCGCGAAAGTCGGTCGTGTTGTGCGTGACGAGCACATAGCCGTCATCGACCGCGCGCCGGGTCACCATATGGTCCTTGGCGCCGGCGAGCCCAGCCAGCGCACATGGCTCGACTCGGGAAAACCCCGTTCGCGCGTTCGCAAGCTCTGGGCTCAGGCATTCGTCGATCAGGAATTTCACGAAACGGCCGGCAGATCGTCGAGACGGATTGTGCGGCTCGACTTCGCTGCCGTACTGCGCCACGCCGGCTTGACCGGCGGACGGCCACGCCGCGGATAGGCGAGCGCATAGTCGGCCGCGAGCCCGATCTGGTCGAGAGTCAGTTGCGGATAGGCGGCACGGATCGTCTCGGGCGTATCGCCATTGGCGAGCATGTCGGCAACGTCATGAACAAGCACGCGTGTTCCCACAAAAGCCGGCTGACCGCCAAGTACCGCTGGATCGCGCGCCACCATGGCCTTTGCTTTCCTCAGCCGGCTGAGGCCGGTCCTTACCCCGGCGGTGATTGGCTTCAGGTCGACCTTAAGCGGATCGTCCGCGACCACGGGCGCAGCTTCATCGGCAATAGCGTGCTCGACGATCCGCCGCCGCGCGGCAGGCGTCAGCGTCTCCGCCGTCAGCCAGGCGAGGCGTAGGCCGACGAGACCCGCTCCGATGATGACGCGGCTGCCGCGGCGTGTCTCGACACGGCCGCGTAGCAATCCGGCATCGATGATGCGATGCACCTGCTTGAGCGGCACCTGCGTTACCGCCGCCGCCTCATTGGCGGTGAGCACTTCGGTACTAAACCCCGGCATGACAATAATCCTTCCACGTTCATGGAAGATATATAGTCATCTGCCGTCCGCAGTCCAGCGAAGCTTTGCGGCAGGCGGCAGGCGGCCGGCGCCGGTGTGAGGCCTGGAGGCAGAGGGGGAAGGGGAGGTTCCTGACGGGCTTGGAGGTTCGGGGAGAGGCCCCGGGCCGCTCGTCATGGAGAACCTGACCATGGCAAAGAACGCCATTCAGAAGATTGCGATGAACGCCGCGGAGAACATTCCCTATGACAAGCTCAGGCTGTCGCAGAGGAATATCCGCCGCATCAAGGACGGCGTGTCTATCGAGCAGCTCGCCGAGGACATCGGGCGGCGAAAGCTGATCCAGAGCTTGAACGTCCGTCCCGTGCTCGACGGCGAGGGCGAGGAGACCGGCGCGTTCGAGGTGCCCGCCGGCGGCCGGCGTTATCTCGCGCTCGGCATCCTCATCAAGCAAAAGCGCCTGGCGAAGAACGAGCCAATCCCCTGCATCGTCAACCGCAGGCAGGAGACCTCGGCCGAAGAGGATTCGCTTGCCGAAAACCTGCGGCGCGCCGACCTGCATCCGCTCGACCAGTTCCGAGCCTTCAAGACGCTCAGCGACCAGGGTCTGGATTCGGAGGAGATCGGCGCCCGCTTCTTCGTGTCGCCGGCGACGGTGAAGCAACGCCTGCGATTGGCATCGGTGTCGCCGATGCTGCTCGACCTCTACGAGAAGGACGAAATCCGGCTCGAACAGATCATGGCGTTTTCGATCTCGGACGATCACGCGCGCCAGAAGCAGGTCTGGGAGCGAATCTCCAGCTCGCACACGCAGGAACCGTACTACATCAGGCGCCTGCTGACGGAGACCACGGTCCGGGCCGATGATCGCCGGGCCGTCTATATCGGCGCCGAGGCCTATGAGGCGGCCGGCGGCGTCATCCTGCGCGATCTCTTCGAGCAGGATTCTGGTGGCTGGTTCCAGGATGCGGCGCTCCTCGAGCAGCTTGTCTTCGACAGGCTGAAGATGGATGCCGAGGCGATCCGCGCCGAAGGGTGGAAATGGGCCGAGGCGGCGATCAGCTTTCCCTACGGCCATACCTCCGGCATGCGGCGCATCTATGCCGAGGCGCAGGAGCTCAGCGCCGACGAGATCGAACGCTACGACGCGCTGAAGGCCGAATACGACAAGCTGGATGCGGACTATGCCCGGGCCGAGGACGCCGACGAGGCAATCGAGGCGAAGCTCGACCAGCTGGGCGCCGAGCTCGATGCGATCGATGATCGTCCTCAAAGCTACGATCCCGCCCAGAAGGCCATCGCCGGTGTGTTCGTTACGCTTGCCGCGGACGGCAAGCTCCAGGTCGAAGGCGGTTTCGTGCGGTCCGAGGACGAGCCGCGGACCGAAACCGGCGACGTCGATGAGGGCGAGAAAGGGGGCGCCGACGGCCAACCCCGAGCCAATGGCGACGATGATGGCGATGGTGTTGACGTCAACGGCAAGCCGGTGGAAGACGGCTCTAACGACGACGGCGAGGACGACGGCATCAAGCCGCTGCCCGATCGGCTGGTCTTCGACCTGACCGCGCAGCGGACGCTGGCACTGCGCAACGCGCTCGCCGGTGACGTCGACATTGCCTTCGTCGCGGCACTCCATGCCTTCGTCCTGCAGGTCTTCTATCGCTTCGCGCCGGACACGTGCCTGGAGATCAGCGTGAAGAGCGGCAGCTTCAGCCAGGTTGAGGGTCTTGCCGAGACGTCCTGGGCCAAGGAGATCGCCGAGCGGCACGAAGCCTGGGATCGCGATCTGCCCGATGAAGCGGAAGGCCTGTGGGACTTCCTTCTCGGCCTCGACGACGCAAGCCGCAAGGCGCTGTTCGCGCACTGCGTCTCGCTGACCCTCAATGCGGTGGTCGAACCCTGGAACAGGCGAGCGAAGGCGCTCGAGCATGCAGACGTGCTCGGCCGTTCCCTCCAGTTCGACATGGTCGACGCAGGCTGGACGCCTACAGTCGAGTTCCTGGGGCGGCTCACCAAGGCGCGGATTCTACAGGCTGTCCGTGAAGCGCGTGGCGCAGACTCCGCGCAGCTGATCGACCACATGAAGAAGGACATCATGGCCCGTGAAGCCGCGCGTCTTCTCGAAGGATCGAACTGGCTGCCCGAGCCGCTGCGCCTTGAGGTCGATGAAGTGGCCACCGATGCTGGCGACGGGGTCGCCGGCGATATGTCGGACGAGGTGACGCTCGACGGCGATGCCACCGAGCTGCCGGCCTTCCTCGCCGACGATGCGGATCCGTCCTCCGAAGAGCCGGTGACCATCGACGGCGACGAGGCAGACCACCTCCAGGCCGCTGAATAATCGGCCTCACGCTCGCACCGGGCCCGGCACTCCGCCGGGCCGTTTTTCGTTTTCCGACATGGAGAAACCCGCATGTCCGCACATATCGTGTACGAATCCGCCCCATTGGGGAGCTTTATCCGATACAGCGACGGCGCGGCGAAGCCGCCGGCTCGCTTTTCCAAGAAGCTCGCCGCCTGGGAGAGCCGCAACGGCCTCGGTCGCCTGGTCAGGAAGGAACCGCCGCGCGAGCGCGCGACCTATAGCTCGCCGGCCTACTTCACCCTGCATGAGGGCGATTTCGGGCAGGGCGGCATCATCATCGTCTCGGTAAGGCGCACCTGGTCCGTCGAGACCGACCTGCGATTCGAGGTCATCGAGCGTCCCATGATCGGCATGGTCCGCGTCCTGCAGGAACTCGGGGACAGCCCGGAACTGCTCTATCTCGCCAAGGATCGCGAGGCTGCCGAACGCTGGCTCACTAACAACCAGTATCGTCGGGCCTATCTCGAGGAAGTCTCCGCCGATGAGGTCGGCGCCGACATCATCGAGGGCCGCACGGCCGCTTGATCACTTCACCGCATAGAACCACCCTGACGAACGGGCCCGGGATCGCGCGAGCGATCGCGGGCCTGTTCCATTTCATGGAGATCGACATGTTCGACTGGAACAGAAGCTGCTCCTATGACGAGCAGCACAAGAGACGCTTCCACACGATAGCCCGTTCACGGCTGAAGAAACTCGCCGCCGAACTAAACCTGCCCTCGGGCTGCTTTGACCTGCGCTCCAACAAGGCGGGCATAGCGGTTTCCGGTGAGATTACCCTGCACCACGACCGCGCCTACATCCAGGTCGGCCAGTTCGGTTTGTCCTCAGGTCACGGCGTCCTGATCCGCACCTGCAAGGGCCGCAAGGATTATGTCGGCGGGGCCAACCACTTCGTTGCGCTCGGCATGCTTGACGACATCCCGGCGCTCGCCGCCGCCGTGCGTGCCATCACTGGGGTTGTTCGAGGCGCTTCGCGTTCCTCCGAGCGACGCGCCGCCTGAAGCCTGCAAACCCCATCTCGCCGGTGCACGCGCCGACCGCAGGCTCGGCCAGTCGACAGCCACAACACCACCAAACAGTTGCGGCGACGCGGTTCATGCCGCGCCTGGCCGACCTGCGTTTAGGAGAACCCCATCACCGCACATCCACCCTTCAGGAAGGTGCTCGACGGCGTCGCCACCCGCGAGCAGATGTTCCAACTGTTCAGCCGACACAAAGACACTCCCGTCATCGATCCGCTTTCCGGCACTCCCTATTCAGGCGAGTGGTTCGAAATCCCCGCGTCAGAATATCACTTCAGGCTCGATTTGCTGCCACCGCTGTTCATGCGCACCGGCTTGTTCGGCACGTCGGAGTTCAAGGCCGGCAACGTGACCAGCGTATTCTTCGCGATCCGGATCAGGGGCCGCGAACGCTGGTTTCATGGCTTTTGCGACCTCACGGATCGGCAGTCCCCTGACAAGATGCGCGCCGCCATCATCGCCCACGAGACCGGCGCGAGCGACAGCATGACCCGCGCGGAACAGCTCGAGGCGATCTGGAACACGACGCTCCCGACTTCGAGGGGATCGCCGGCGAGATCAATCCCGGCACTTGGGCCGCGGAGTGGCAAACGCGTCATTCTCGCTCAACAATGGTGGCAATGGCACGATCCTGAAACTGCTCGAGGACCTGTCGGACGATGAGATCGACAGCCGCTTGCAGGCAATTCCCGAGCGACGCAGGCGAGGCGATAGCGATCCAGACCCCTCCTAGGCAGCCGTAATAATGTCCTGACGCCTGTATGCACAGTCAGCATCCCCGCCGTGATGGGTCGCGACCGCCGCTTCGGTGGGGATCAGCGCCTCCACCCAGATAGCGACATCGTTACTTTGCGAACGGGGAGGCGTGGGCTAACGCCGGATGACGATAATCCCAGCCAGTGCGATGAGAACGATGCCGAGCATTGAAGCCGCATCCAGACGTTCCGAAAACAGCACGACGCCCCATAGCACTGCGAAGGCCAGGTAGGAGAAGTCCCAGGTCGAGATGATCGACGATGGTCCCCACTGGTAGGCGATGGCCGTGCCAATGCTGCCGATCAGCATCGTCATGCTCAAAAACCCTATCAGTGCCCATTGGGTCCAGCCCATTGGAATCCACTCGCCGATGAACAGGCTTTGCCCGCCCTCGCTCCCGGCCGTCACGGTCGCCAGGCTCGCGCCGCCCGCGAGAACGATCGCTAACAGGTTGAAGATCAGCGCCAGAACGAAGGGGTTTTCGCCGCGGCTCTTGGTACGCGTCAGCACCATCGCCAGAGCGTAAAGAATCGCGGAAACCAGCGGCATCACAGCATAAATGCTAACATCACCGGCCTGCGGCTTCAGCATGAGCAGCACACCGACGAAGCCGAGGGCGACTCCGGCCCAACCTTGCACTCCGACAGGTTCCCTGATCCAGATGGCCGCAAAAAGAGTAATGAACAGCGGGATCGTGTAATACACCGCCGCCGCCATCGAAAAATCGAGCCACGGTAGCGAAGCGTAGTAGGTCAGCAGGCTCGACAGAAGCAGGCTGCTTCGCACGATGGCCCATCCAGGATAGGCTGGGCGCAACGACACCTGTGGAAAGCGCCATTTCAGGATCGAGATCAACAAGGGCAGCGTGACGCAGGACCGCAGGAAAACGAACTGCGACAGCGGCACGTCCGAGATCGTGACCTTTATGATCGCATCCGCGATGGAAAGCGTCAGGTTAGTGAAAACCATCGCCGCAACGGCGATGCCCACCCTGTCCACTTTGCGGGCCGTCTGACTAATCGACATTCTCGCGTCTCTGCTTCGTTCGCCCAGGCTAGCGAGCCGAGAACGTTCCAACAATTGTGTTTATACGGAAATATTGTCTGTGTTCTTGTACAATGAGCGGCGACATGAAAAGGGGTGCCCGATTTTGGACAGCGTGGACGACATGATCCTTTTGGCCGAAGTCGCCGAAACGGGCAGCTTTACCCGCGCCGGGGAGCGGATCGGGATGCCCAAATCTACCGTCAGCCAACGCATCGCCCAGCTAGAGGCCCGTGTGGGATTGCGGCTCCTCAACCGTTCCACCCGGCACGTGAGCCTTACCGGCAGCGGCCAAGTCTATCTCGAATACTGCCGCCGCGTTCGCGCAGAGGTTTCGGCCGCGAACATGGCGATGACCAATCTGAAGGAACAACCGGTCGGGACGCTGAAGATCACCTGCCCAGAGGTAACAGCCACCTATTTCATGCCCACCTTCCTACACGGATTTACCACGCAGTTTCCCCGCATCGCCGTCGAACTGATCGCCACAAACCGGCATCTTGACATCATCCGCGAGGGGGTTGATTTCGCCTTTCGCGTTGGCACGAGCACAGGTCAGGATCTGATCGTGCGGCGTGTCTCCTCGATCAAACGGGTTCTCGTCGCCGCCCCAGCCTATCTGGCGGCTGGCAGTCCTCTTCGGGAACCGACCGATCTCCTGTATCGCCGCTGCCTAATTCACGATGCGCAGCCCGAATGGGTGTTCTTGTCACACGGCACACCGATCGTCCTACGACCGCCGCCGGCTGCGATCTCGGATTCCATGGGGTTTCTGCTGCAATCCTGCATCGCGGGCGGCGGTGTCGCTCTCCTTCCCGCTTATGTATGCCAGCCGGCCGTCGCGGTCGGCCGCCTGCTGGAATTGCTGCCTGGGTGGGAAATTCCACCCTATGAGATGATGCTGATCTTTCCCAACCTGAAGAACCAGTCCAAGGCGCAGGCCGCATTCCGCGATTATGTGAAGACCTTCGACTTTTCAGTGTTTGGCGTTGCACGGAACTAGATTTCTCGGGTCCTACGGTCGCGTTGTTCCCTGTCGCAACGCGGGGTTCGGCAAGGGCGAATGGCATGCCGAGTATCAGGCGCCCACTGTCCTCGCGCTACGGATCTTCGCAAACCCGCAGCATGCTCACCGAAAAGATGATCGCTGGTCATCCCCCACCAAACCGTCATGGTCCAAGACAGCGGGGATCCTTGTTCAACGCATTGTCTGAATCGATGGCCGCCAATCAATTCACGGCATTGATGGAAACCTAGATGTCGTCCCAGCCTATGGAAGGGCCGGCATCTCCCCGTCACCGACCCGCCAGATCCACGCACCCATCTCCGGCCGGTTCGCGATCATATCCTGCAACGACGCCTCGAACGCTTCGTCCGCACCGGCGGGGACGATAAAGAGCGCCATCGGCTCTTGCCTGTTCTGGAGCAAAGCGTTGGCGATCGGCTGGTCGGCTTGCAGGTCGTAGCGCAATCCCTTGACGCTTTTCTCCCGAAGGCGGGCAAGCGCGTCAACGAGCCTCTTCTCCGGGATCGTCTCGTAAGGGATCCAGTTCTCGGATACCAACATCAACGCGACCTCCTCGACAATTGCAAGGCCGGCCGGGTTCAGTCCGAAGGTCGCAATCGCCACGAGATGCGAGCTGGAATCTGCTCCCCACAGCGACAATTCTTTCTCGAAACGTGCCTGCAAGCGGCGGTGCAATCCATCGTCGATGATGAAGGGGAAACCGGGCAAATGCTTGATGACGAGTTTCTGACCCGATCGGGCGGGCATGAATTCCTTCACCTCGCCGACCAGGACCAGCAACTTTCGTGGGCCGGATTTCGGCGGGAGCGCAGGTGCAAGAATCGCATTGCGACGCTGCTCGATCGCTTCCTTGTTCTCGGCGCGAAACGGCTCGGGCACGAACAGGATATCCGCGAGCGGTCCGCCCCTCACCGTCATTTGTCCGGCAGCCTCGAGAAGGTGCCAGCGGACATTCCACCAATGTCGCTTGCCAGCCCATCGGGATGTCCAGACCGTCAATTCGGCCTCGTGCCAGAGATAATGAAGGAGGCCACGCAGCGACATCCTCCTGGGGTCTCCGGTTACACTGGCGGAGCTCTGGCCAGCAGGCACGGACGCTGCCCGGCTCCCTGTCTTCGACAGGCTGAAGTCCAATTTGAGGGCCGCCATGCCGCTTTGCGGATCGAGCTGTATCGCGCTGCCCATCAGCGCGCCCAGCCCGGACAGCTCGTAAGGCGATTCATATGAATCACAGGATGGATCATGCCCGCCGCCGCTCAGCGGCATGCGCTTGATCAGGTGAAGGTCGCCGATGCGGGCGATGTACATCGGGCAGCCCGGCTCGCGGCACAGGCATAGCGGGCGCTCGGTGCGGGCATAGGCGTTCGCCAGCGCCGCCTGCAGGTCAGGCGCCCCCTCCTCGTAAACCGCACTGCCAATTCTGAACCGTCGCATCACCTCCACAGCTCCAGGTCGCCGCCGCATCGCTGTCCGGGCATTCAAGTCATGGCTTTGCGCAGAGCGCAACCCGATTGGTGCATCGGCGCCAGAGGCAGGGGGGAGCCGGGAGAAGTGCGGCCCGGCTGGCGCGGAGAGAGTGCCGGCGCGGGCGCCACTCCCCTCTCGCGAAGGATATCTCCATGAACATTCTTTCGACCACCTCAATCGTCGCACGTACGGCCGCTTCCCTCGCCGCGCCGGCACAAGACGTCATCGGCACCGCCCAGGCGATCCATCAGGCGGGAATGCGGCTTCTGCCTTTCCTGGAGCAGGGCGAGCCTGTCACCACCGCCGCACTGCGCACCGCCATGACGACAAGTTTTGGCGGCAGCGATGCGCAAGGGTTATGGGTCTGGAAGGACGCCTATGAGGCGCTCGAAGTCGCCCAGGTGCTGTTTCTGCGCCAGTTCGGCCCCGCGATCCTGTCCCGTTCCACCACGCCGCAGGCAACGCTGGCGAGGATGAAGCGCATCGCCGAACTTCTTCCCACGCATACGCGACGGTCCGACGAGAGTCACGCGATGCAGCAGCTCTCCACGCCCTTGCCGCTGTCCTTCGTCACAGCGCACGCCGCGGCGATCACATCTTGCGACCTCGTTCTCGAACCCTCGGCCGGCACGGGTCTGCTCGCCGTTAATGCCGAGATGGCGCGCGCCTCGATCGCCCTCAACGAACTTGCCGCGACGCGGGCCGATCTCCTCGGCTTGCTGTTTCCGCGCCTGCCCGTCTCTCGGCACGACGCCGCCCATATCGACGATCATCTCGACGTCGCCATCGAGCCGTCCGTCGTGCTGATGAATCCACCCTTCAGCGTCGGCGCCTATGTCGACGGCCATGTCGCCGACGCGGCATGGCGGCACCTCTCCTCCGCATTCGCACGCTTGCGTCAGGGCGGACGCCTGCTCGCCATCACAGGCACCGGGCTGTCTCCGGAAAACCCCAAATGGCGGGGCGCCTTCGAACGCCTGCAGGAGCAAGGCA
This sequence comes from Mesorhizobium sp. M0136, assembly GCF_040322515.1. Lineage (NCBI taxonomy): Bacteria > Pseudomonadati > Pseudomonadota > Alphaproteobacteria > Hyphomicrobiales > Phyllobacteriaceae > Mesorhizobium > Mesorhizobium sp. M0136. The sequence continues at coordinate 96,205 of NZ_JAMYTP010000013.1, read as the reverse complement.
CCATCATCTTCACCGCGGTGATCGACGGCCGTGTCTACGCCCGCCATGGCACCACCACTGAGACGCGCCTGACAATTATCGACAAGGTACCGGCCGCCGACCCGAAAAGCTTCGTCCGGTCGCCCGGCAAGGCCACGGATGTCGAAACGCTGCTCTCCTGGATCACGGATCTGCCGCCTCGGACACCGGGCGGCTTTCCGGATTCGATCGGCGCGCTGTCCAACGTCATCCCGCGCAATGCCGCCATGCACATGGCTGCTCGATCGGGGGCGAGAGCCGCACCCCTCGCTGTCTCAATGGCTGCTCCGAAGGCCATCCAACCGGTCCGTACGATGGCACGAGCAAAGCCCGCTCGCCAGGTCATGGCAAACAGCACGCCGGCTGTTCCCCTTGCCTACGAATTGCGCGACTGGATGCCGGAGGAGGGCGGCCGGCTCACCGATTCAATCTACGAACCCTACGCGCTCCAGTCGATCGACATTCCCCGCGCCAAACCGCATCCGACGCCCCTCGTACAGTCGGCCGCAATGGCCGCCGTCGCGCCACCAAAACCTTCCTATCGGCCGCTTCTTCCTGATGCGATCATCCACGAGGGCCTGCTGTCGGACGCCCAGCTTGAAAGCGTGATCTATGCCGGCGAAGCCCATTGCGGCCATCTCACCGGCGCCTGGACGGTTGACGAGACCTGCGATGTCGTCTCGGCTGCGCCAGAGGGTGCTGCGAACGCTGTCCGCTTCCGCCGTGGATGGTTTCTGGGTGACGGGACCGGTTGCGGCAAGGGACGGCAAGTCGCCGGCATCATCCTCGACAATTGGCTGCAGGGCCGCCGCCGTGCGATCTGGATTTCCAAGTCGGACAAATTGCTTGAAGACGCCCAGCGCGATTGGGCATCACTCGGCCAGGAAAAACTTCTTGTCCAGCCGCTGTCACGTTATCGGCAGGGCACACGGATCCGCCTTGCCGAGGGCATCCTGTTCACGACCTACGCGACGCTCCGCTCGCAGGAACGGGAGGGCAAGAAATCCCGGATAGCCCAGATCCTCGACTGGGTGGCCCAAGAGTCAGGGAGGGCCGAAGGCCCGACGGCGATTAAAGAAAACCCGACGAGGATTGGAGGAAACCCGTCGGGGGCCAAAAAATCTTTCGATGGCGTCATCGTCTTCGACGAGGCCCACGCCATGGCCAACGCAGCTGGCGGCAAAAGCGAGCGTGGCGACGTCGCCCCGTCGCAGCAAGGAAGGGCGGGACTGCGGCTGCAGCACGCCCTTCCCGACGCGCGCGTCGTCTACGTCTCCGCGACCGGTGCCACCGCGGTCGAGAATCTCGCCTATGCGCAGCGTCTCGGCATCTGGGGCAGCGAGGATTTTCCCTTCGCCAACCGCGCCGAATTTGTCGCCGCGATCGAGGATGGCGGTGTCGCGGCGATGGAAGTGCTCGCCCGCGATCTCAAATCGCTCGGCCTCTATGCGGCGCGTTCGCTCTCTTATGACGGGGTCGAATACGTCTTGCTCGAGCACGCGCTGACCGAGGAACAGATCCGCATCTACAACGCCTATGCAGATGCATTCCAGGTCATTCACAACAACCTGACCGCCGCGCTCGAGGCGACCAACATCACCAGTGAGTCCGGCACGCTGAACCGCAACGCCAAGGCAGGCGCGCGCTCGGCCTTCGAGAGCACGAAGCAGCGTTTCTTTAGCCATCTCATCACCTCGATGATGACGCCGACGCTGATCGGCGCGATCGAACAGGACCTCGCCGACGGTCATTCGGCGGTCGTACAGATCGTCTCGACCGGGGAGGCGCTGATGGAGCGACGCCTTGCCGAAATCCCCACCGGGGAATGGTCGGATCTGCATGTCGACGTCACGCCGCGCGAGTATGTCGGCGGGTACTTGGTGCACTCCTTCCCCACCCAGTTGTTCGAGGAATATTCGGACGCGGAAGGCAACGTCTATTCGCGGCCGGTCCACGACGCCGACGGCAATCCCGTCCAATGCCGGGAGGCGGTTCGCCGGCGCGACGAAATGGTCGAAAAACTCGCATCGCTGCCGCCGGTCGGCAGCGCGCTGGACCAGATCATCCATCACTTCGGCACCGACACCGTGGCCGAGGTGACAGGCCGGTCCCGCCGCATCGTCAGGAAGGCCGGCCGCGATGGCATCGACCGGCTGGCCGTGGAAAACCGTCCGGGCTCGGCCAACCTCGCCGAAACCCAGAGTTTTATGGATGACGACAAGAGCGTTCTGATCTTCTCCGACGCCGGCGGCACCGGCCGCTCATATCATGCCGATCTTGGGGTGAAGAACCAGAGGCTGCGCAAGCACTATCTGCTCGAGGCCGGCTGGCGCGCCGACAACGCCATCCAGGGTCTCGGGCGGACCCACCGCACAAATCAGAAGCAACCGCCGCTGTTCCGGCCCATGGCCGCCAACGTGAAGGCCGGCAAACGCTTCCTCTCGACGATCGCACGACGGCTCGACACGCTGGGCGCGATCACGCGCGGGCAGCGCCAGACCGGCGGGGCAGGGCTGTTCCGTGCCGAGGACAATCTCGAAAGCCCCTACGCGCGGGCCGCACTTCGCCAATTTTACATGCTGCTGCATCAGGGGAGGATCGAAGGCTGCTCGCTCACGACCTTCGAGACCGTGACCGGGCTGTCGCTGACGACTGACGAGGGCGGGCTGCGTGACGACCTGCCGCCGATCACGACCTGGCTCAACCGCCTGCTGGCGCTGCGCATCGAAACCCAGAATCTGCTGTTCGAGGTGTTCGAGCAGCTAATGGCGGCTAAGGTCGAGGGCGCGATCGCTGCCGGCAACTACGACAGGGGACTGGAGACCATCACGGCGGAGAGCATCGTCGTCACCGATCGCCGCACCGTCTACGCGCACCCGGTTTCCGGCGCGCAGTCGCATGTGCTCATCGTCGCGCGCAAGGACCGTATGCGGCCGCTCAGCCTCGTCGACGCGCTGGCCATCGTCCGGGCGGAACCGCAATCGGTTTTGTTGGTGAACGCGCGGTCGAACCGCGCGGCGATACAGCTGCCGACGGCCAGCCTGATGCTCGACGACGGAACCGTCGAACACCGAGTGCGCCTGCTGCGGCCGACGGACGAACTGCGCTTCGGTCTCGATGCCCTTGCCGAAACACACTGGCAGCCGGCCGACCGAAAACTGTTCTGCGAGCTGTGGCAGGCAGAAGTCACCGCCGTCCCGGAGTTCACCACCAGCACCTTTCACATCGTGACGGGTTTGCTGCTGCCGATCTGGCGGCGGCTGCCGGACCATGATTGTCAGGTTTACCGGATCCAGACCGATGCCGGCGAACGCATCATCGGCCGTCACATCGCGCCGACGCTTGTCGCGACCATGTTCCGCAATCTCGGTCTCGACGATGTCCCCAAGCTCGCGCCGGGAGATGCCTGGACCGAGCTCGTGGAAGGCAGAGTCGGACTGCAACTCGCCGGTGGCCTGATTCTGCGCCGCAGCCGCGTCATGAACGACTACCGTGTCGAATTGATCGGCTTCACCGATGCCATGGTTCCCCGGCTGAAGGCGCTGGGGCTGATCTCCGAAATCATCTCCTGGAAGCTCCGACTGTTCATCCCGACGAGCGAGAAAGGGCCGTCCATCCTCGCCGCGTTGCTCGACCGCCACACACTGGTCGGCGTCACCGACCGCGCGGCAGCGGCGTGAGGGGAGACGATCATGACTGTCTCGGCCTCCGAGCTGGCACGCCGCCTTGGCGAACATGCCGAGGCGGTGTGCCGCGAATATCTCTCCAACGGCCATCGCTCCGGCAACTACTGGATGGTCGGCGATGTCCGCAACACGCGCGGCCGCTCCATGCATGTGCGGCTCAAAGCGGTGGGCGGCAAGGCAGCCGGAAAGTGGGTCGACGAGTCGTCGGGGGAACATGGCGACCTGCTCGACGTCATCGAGCTGAGCTGTGGTCTGGTCGACTTCCGCGAGGTCGCGGACGAAGCACGTCGCTTCCTCTCCATGCCGCTGCCATCGCGCCAGCCTGCGCCCCAGCCCCTTGGCGCGCAGCGCCAGCCAGCCGCGTCACGCGGTTCCCCCGACGCCGCGCGTCGCCTGTTCGCCATGTCGCAGCCGATCGCCGGCACGCCGGCCGAACGATACCTCGCCGGCCGCGGCATTCTGCTCTCCCCGCGTGAGCGCGCCCTGCGCTTCCATCCCGGCTGCTACTACCGGGATTTCGTGACCGGCGAGACGCGGACCCTTCCTGCGCTGATTGCCGCTGTCACCAGCTTCGACGGGAAGATCACCGGCCTGCAACGCACCTGGCTTGATCCCTCGGGTCAGGGCAAGGCGCAACTCGCCGATCCACGCCGCTCACTGGGTCATCTCTTGGGCAACGCCATCTGGCTCGGCCTTGATCCCGGGGCCCCGGTCCCGGTCATGGCCGCCGGCGAGGGGTTCGAGACGATGGCGTCGCTTAAGGTGGTGATGCCGGCGCTGCCGGTTGCCGCGGCCACTTCGGCCAATCACCTCGCCGGCCTGACGTTTCCGCCCGGCTGCCGTCGCCTCTACATCGCGGCCGATGCCGACGCCGCCGGCCGGCACGGCATCGAGCGTCTCAGCCAGCGAGCCGGCGAAGCCGGAATCCTCGCCCTGGTGTTGCGGCCGCAGCTCGGCGATTTCAACGACGACCTGCGTCATCTCGGCCCGGCCCATCTCGCGGCATGGCTCAGCGACCAGCTCGTCCCGGAGGATGCCCGTCTCTTCCTGCCGCTCGGATGAACGGGTCGGGCCGGCACGCGGGCCGGCGCGGCGTCGCCGGACAGCCTGCAGACATGGCGGCGCTCCACCAGAGAGGCCGCGCCCGCGGCCTGCCTGAGAGGCGACCCCTGCCACCCCCCGTTCACGGCCGCAACGGCTGCGCCGTCCTCCGCTCGCGCTTCGGCCTTCGGTGCGGCCGCGCCCGGGGCGCGGCCGGGATGCGCTGTCAGGCCGCGATGGGCGCGGCCGAAACCGACGGAGACACCGCCATGACTTACGAGCTTCCTTTCGACGACGCCTACGAGCCCTACCACGCCTCTTCGCCGACCGACCGCGTCATCCTCGAACTACAGATGTACGGCCATCGCCCGCAGCAGGACGAACCTGATCCCCGCCCGCTGCCCGACGACGAGGCGATCCGGGCTGGCCTCGCCGGCATCGTCGAGACCTTCGCCGGCATGCTCGGCGACACCAGGCTCGAACCCGATCTCGACGACCTGCTCTGGTCCTTCGCAAACGTCTTCCACCGCGCCGCCGAGCGCGTCGCCCGCAGCCTCGACCGCAACGAGGAGGCGCAGCGTTCGAGCCAACAGGAGCAGGACGGTTCCGAGGTGAAGTCGGTCGAGCTGGAACGGCTGACCGCCGAGGGCATAACCTACATCGAGCGCCGCAACGTGCTGGAAATCATGCGCGATGAGGCCGCCGACCTCTACGAGGCGCAGACCGGATCGGCATGGCGGCCGCGCACCGGCTCCAAGGTCAGCCACCAGGCGATGACCGCAGCGGTGATCGACTCCAGAGACTTCCTCGCCGCCCGCCGCCATGCCGAAACCGAGGTGCTCGTTCCAGCCGGCACCAAGATCGCCTTCGCCGGTGGTCTCGACTGCAACGATCACGACCGGATCTGGAACGCGCTCGACAAGGCCCGCGAGAAGCATCCCGACATGGTCCTGCTCCACGGCGGCAGCCCGCGTGGCGCCGAACGCATCGCCGCCTGCTGGGCCGAGAACCGCAAGGTCACCCAGATCGCCTTCAAGCCGGACTGGACCCGACACGCCAAGGCGGCTCCGTTCCGCCGCAACGACCAGCTTCTCTCGGTGGTGCCCTACGGCCTGATCGTCTTTCCCGGTTCCGGCATCACCGAGAACCTTGCCGACAAGGCGCGTCGGCTCGGCATCCCCGTGTGGCGGTTCGCGGAGGACGGCGCGTGAGCGCCGTTTTCTTGCAAATCTATAAAATCTAGATAATATGGAGATCGATAAGGAGTCCAGCCATGCGCCAGTTCACGACGGGGGATCTCAACAAGCAGGTTGGCGACGTCACCGACGTTGCCAGCCGCGAACCCGTTATTCTTACCAAGCACCGGAAACCCCGGTTCGTGCTGATGAGTTACGAGCACTACGAACGGATGCGCATCGGCGGCGATCCCCGCCGCGCATACCGTGTCTCCGAGATGCCGGAGGAACACACGGAACTCTTCGCCGCCGAGATCGACCGATTGGCGCGCGGGGAAGGATACGATGATGAGCGGTAGATTTCTGCCTGGTCAGGTGATCTCCTACCCGTATCTTTGGGCATGGCAACACGAGCGCGGCGAAACGGAAGGCCGCAAGAGCCGGCCCACCTGCGTGGTCATCGCTGTCCGCGGCGCAAGAGATGGCCTGACCCATCTCGCGCTCCTGGCGATAACCACCCAACCACCAACCAGCGATCGGGTCGGTTTGGAAATCTCCACTATCGAGTGCCGCCGCGCCGGTCTGACCGATCTCAAACGCTGCTGGATCGTGGTTGACGAATACAACTACGATATTGCCGAACGCTCCTGGTACATCGAAGCCGACGGTAAGCCCCTCGGTCGTTTCAGCAAGGCATTCATGATGAAAATCGCAGGCGCCTTTATCGAAGCGCGCAGCGAGGGCCGCCGCGTCAGCCGTCTGGATTGACGTTCTCTTTCGCGGCCATGCGCTCGATCCAGGACGTGAGCCTCTGGCTGGCCGACAAAGACCACTAGCTCCAAGCGCGAAGCGCAACTAGCCAGATGCGCGTAGCGCCTCCGGCAGCTGCAGGATCCGGGCGCGCCGGCCTGCGGCCGGCCGGGCTCTCGTCGCGGCGTCCCGCCGCTTCCCGAGCCAGCTTTGCCGTCTCGGCCTTCGGGTGACGATCCCTCGCGCAGGGCCAGGGGAGAGGGCGGCCGGCGCGGGGCGGGGGACGCGGGAGAGAAGGGAAAGTCACCATGTCGATGATATTCATAGGTGGATCACGCGAGATATTCGAGCTGCCGGAATCTGCCATCGCTCGCATCGGCGCAATCGTTGCTGCCGAGCACGGCGTGCTGGTTGGCGACGCGCCTGGAGCCGATGCCGAGGCGCAGGGCCTGCTCGCCGGCTACAAGTACGAGCACGTCGGGGTCTTCCATGCCGGCAAGGAACCCCGCAACAATCTGGGCGACTGGGCCGCCTACCATGTTCCTTCTCCTGAAGGAGCTCACGAGCACTGGTTCCACGCCGCCAAGGACCGGGAGATGGTGCGGCGCGCCGACTTTGGGATGATGGTCTGGGACGGCGCATCACCGGGCACGGCCGTCAACGTGCTTCGGCTCGCCATCGCGAACAAGCCGTGCGTCATTTACGATCTGGCCAGGGGCAGCGTGGCGACGACGTACAATGTGCAAGACTGGTGCGCCATACTCCGCCATGCCGGTATGGACATTCGCCGGCAGGCCGAAGCCCGCATGATGCCGGACGAGCGTCTGGCGTTGCCGGGATGATGTACGCGCGGTCCCGCCGACAGCCCGGCGGTCCGATCCGATAGGCTTGATCCGGCCCCGCGCCGCCTACTCCACTTTTATAACGGCCGGAGCCGACCCCTTTCGAAACCGGCCCGCGCAGAGCCGCGGGGCGTTGTGCAGGATGATCATCTTGACGCTTCTCGCCTCTGAGGCGGGGCAAGCGTGCCGAACATCCTGGCGTGCCGGGTCATCCAACCTGGCTGCGAGGCTCGTCCCCGAGGGGCGTGAACTTCGCTGCCAGTCGGCTCCGATCTCGAAACCGCTGTGCCGCCATACCGAACACGCCAGGCGGTCACGCGCCGGGCTGCTGTTCGATGTGTTGGCGATGCCGACGACATGACCCGAGAGGCTGCTGCATGTTCCTGCGATCCGGCAGCGTTGCGTCGGCGGTCTAGCGATGGCGGCCTGAGTTCTTTTCCTTCGGTCCCATCCGGGGCCATTCCCGTTTCATGTCGCCTTTGTAGACGACCGCCTGCTTTGTGCGGTCAACCCCCGTTGGGGGTACACTCGGCGAAAATTCAGGAAAATTCGATTTCTGTTTTTGTCTGCGGACAGGCGAAGGGCCTGCCCGCTGTTTTTCGGCAAATAGAATTTTCCAGAATTTTCGCCGAGATGACCGCAGCAGGACGGCCCTCTCCTTTGGCGCCATCGGGAATGGCCCCGATGCAACCGAAGGAGAACTACCATGGCCACCACGATCGCAAACCTCACCACCAAGTCCGACGGCTCGATGGAAGGCGTCTTTGCCACGCTCCGGGTCAACGCCCCGATCACCCTGATCCCGAATACCAACAAGTCGCGCGAGGACGCGCCCGACTACCGGATCGTCAACAAGCGCACGGGCTTCGAGATCGGAGCCGGCTGGCACCGCATCTCCCAGCGTTCGGGCGAGGAATACCTCTCGGTCAAGCTGGAAGCCCCCGAGATCGGCGTCATCTTCGGCAATCTCGCTCCCGCCCCGGGTGGCGAGGAAAACAAGAAGGTCATCCTCTGGAACAACCCCCAGTGAGGCATCGGTGGCCGGCCCCGCAAGGGGCCGGCTCCCCACCGGCAAAAGGAGGTTGCAATGAGCCGCTACACCATCGCTGTCACTGGCACCGTCCCCGGACAGGTCCGCTCGGATCCAGACGCTGTCATCGGCTACGACCCACCGCTTCGGACTTACTTCCTGCAAGCGTTCCCCCACCAAGAAACCGACGAGCCCGGTCTTTGGCTCGGCACCCACGATCGCGCGTTCGAAACGCTTGAGGATCTTCACCGCGCAGCCATCTCACACGGCTACGACTTCATGCCTCTGTCGCCCAAATTGGTCGCAAAGCTGGTCGACGACAAAGCGGCGGCAAGCGGGCGTCCGAAGCGGGAAGGCATCCTCGGGCAACTGCTGAAACACCTCAACCAACCCAAGTAGGCATCTCAGGGCCCGCGACGGGATACTCCGTCGCGGGCCCTTTTTTTTGCGCGTCGCAAAGAGCCAGGAACATCACCCGTCACAGCATGCGACAGCGACTCCATACCGCCGATTATTCCTTCGGCAGTTTGTGCTTATGTATGCGGATATAATCCTGCACGGCCTTACGCAGCAGTTCGGTCATGCTGTGCCCGTTGCTGATCGCCAGCAATTTGAACTGGCGCTGCTCCACGGCCGTCAGATAGTATCCGCAGCGGATCATCTCCTCCTCGCGAATCTTCTTTCCGGCGATGGGGTCCTTTTTCTGACCCTGCCGCAGCAGCTTGCGGAAATCGGGCCCGACTGCCGGGGATGGCTTTGTCGGTTCCTGCATCTGGGGCGTAGCTTGCTCCTTGATCCCTGATGGCTCGGCCTTCTGTGGGATGAACATGCTGGGCAGCGCCGGCGGCTGCGTGGAGATCGCCTTCATCATGCGGGCTTTCTTGTCGTCACCGACTTTGGGTGCGGTTTCTTCACTCATGCCGCGTTCCTTGTGGCTTCGATGAAGGTTTGCAGAAGGTCATCGAAGACCCCTTCGCTCTCGGCAATCGCCTTCGCGTCGGGCACCTCGGGGCTGTAAAGGGTCTGCCCGGTCTGAAGGTCGCGGTAGGCAACGCGATTGTGCAGGACGTGTTCCGCAATCGGCGTGCCGTTGGCCTGGATGATGGCGCGCAGTTCTGTCAGGGCTCGCGCCCTGCCATCGATGATGGTCTGCTTGGTCAGCACGAATATCGCAGGCAGCGGTCTACCCCGGCTCTCGACCGCCAGCGGGATGTAGTGGTCGGTGATCTGGATGGCGGCGGTCACATCGTCGAGGGCAAAATAGACCGGCACGACGACAATGTCGGCCGCGAAGAGCCCCGCCATGAGGTTGTCATTTGTGGTGCCTTCCGTATCGATCAAGACGACCGAGCGTTCGCCGTTGTGAGTGGCTGCGGCGCGGAGGATTTCCTGCGGGGTCATCGCGCTCACCATCTGGAGCCTGTCAGGACGATTGCCAGCTTCGCCCAGCATCTGGAACCAGCGGTTCATGTTCTGCCGCCGGTCGCCGTCGATAAGAGTAACCGAATAGCCCCGATGCAGCGCGACGGATGCGAGAGTGCGCAGCATCGTCGATTTGCCAGTGCCGCCCTTGGGGATCGCAGCGCAGATAATCATGGGGGGCCTCCTTCCGGCGTTGTCTCCTTGTTTCCATGTTAACATGGAAACAAATCATCATGGATACATGAAACAAAATCACGGGCGAAACATGTGACATTGTCGACGGGGAAGACTGGTTTGGCAACCCAGGCGCGCACCGATAAGGGCTCGCTAAAGGTGCAGTTTCTGCGCAGCTGCTATCAGGTCCGGTGGCCCATCGACTGCGCATTTCCCATCGACTGCGCATTCCGGCTTGCGCAGAGGGCTGATGTTTCCATGTTAACATGGAAACAAGTTAACGCATCCTTTGCTCACTATTGGCAGGATAGCCTATTTTGTGATACACAAAATAGGCGGCGCGGCCCTGGCGGGCCTTAGCGCCCGCAAGCGGGCTTGAGAGATGGATGCAGACGTCCAGAAAGCAGCGGTAAAGAACGCGTCACGGCGCTACGGCGAGGTGACGCACATCCGGTTTTCGGCTGACGAGCTGGCCAACCTCAAAGCCATTGCGGAGCGGGACGGCGTTACCGTCAGCGAGGTCGTCCGGCGCCTGGTGCGGGCAGGGGCCGGGCATCTGCCTATCGCATCAGAGGCGTTGCGGCCGGCGATCGTGGACATGACCGATCAGCTGCGGCGCGTCGGCATCAATTTCAATCAGGCCGTGCGCGCTATGAACGACGGCCGTGTCGCCCATGATGAGGCTCTTGAGCAGGCGCTGATCGCGGTGGGCGACCTCGTGCGGCAGTTTCGCGAGGAACTGAAAACGATGACCGTCGAGTCTCGCAAGGCGAGGGAGGCCAGGCCATGAGCGGTCGTCTTGCCGGCTACGCGGCCGAAATCGAACGCTATCTGCGGGGCGGGTCGGGCGTGAAGCGGGAGGAGCTGGACGACCGCAATTCTGTGACGGGAGCCGGACGCGCGGCCGGTGAATTCCAGGCGATGAAGAGTTATAGGACCGGTGGCGGCGAACGCCTCCGGCAAGGTCAAGCCGGCTCGACGGCAGGTGGCGGCAGGAACGCCCCTCGTTCGTCGCCGGGAGGATTGGGGGCGGCGGGGAGCTCCATGTCCAGCAGGGCACCGAAGTCCACTGCTGCTGCGAGTTCGCCCAAGGCCGCTAGTGCGCCGATCATGGTCTATGGCGCCACGCTCGCCGGTTTCCGGCCGGAAGAGGAGGAGGAAGATTGGAAGCGGCGCGGCGGGGGCGGCGGCCGTGGTGCTGGCCGCTCTGGCGGCACAGGACGAGCGGCGCGGGCGGGCTATCAGGCGCGGGCCGTGGCGGCGAGGGCAGGCTATGCGGCGGGTGCGCAGCCTGCCGTGTTCAAGGTCATGCCCAATCCTCCGTCGACCAGGGAAGCCGCCGCGCGGCTGCTCAATTACATCGGCAAGCGCGAGGACGAAAAAGGCGAGAAACACGACATCGAGATCTTCGACGAAGATGGACAGGTTCTTGCGACAGGCGGCGCGCGAAAGGCGTTCCTGGAAACGTTTTGCGAGACGTTCGAACCGCCCTTGGAAAACACCAATTTTATCGAGGTTCGTTTCGAGCTCGCCGGCCAGGTCACCGATGCCGCCTTGAGCGAGGCGCTGACCAAGGCCTTCGGCGCAAAACCGTTCATCTATGCTCAGGACGGACAGACGGTGCAGGTCTACGCGCACACCGATCAGCGGGCAGGACCGCTCGCCAAGGTGCTTGCCGGCGGTCGGGAGAATTCGCGCAGCAAGGCGCTCGACAGGATCGAGGCGCGGTTGTCTGAAGCCATGGGCGCGGCGGGGGTGGTCGCCAAGGCGGAGGTAACGGCGGCCGTCAGCCGTGAACCCAAAGCGAAATATTTCCTGCAGAAGTTCATCCGCACCCACAGCCAGGTTCGCCACGCAAATGGCGAGCCTGTACCCGGGGTGAAGAATTCCACCAAGGCGGCCGCTTCGGTCTATGAACAATGGCGCCCGCAGTTTTCGGGGCGTGAACGCCGCAATGCCTATCACCTGCTTTTTTCGGCAAGGGCCGGCACCGATGCCAACGCCGTCATGGCCGCGGCGCGCGGCGTGCTCGAGGAGCGCGCGTCAGGATACAAGTTCGTCCTCGCGCATCACAAGGACACCAAGCACGTCCATATCCATGCGATGGTGCAGGCACGGTCAGCCGACGGCGAACGCCTGAAATTCTACAAGCCTGATCTCGCAGCCTGGCGCGAGACCTTTGCGGAAAAAGCACGCGAGAACGGCATTGCGATGGTGGCAACGCGGCGCATGGATCATGCGATGACGCGGCCATTCACGAAGGAGCATGCCGGAGCCTATAGCCGCGCGCAGAGCGATCCGCGCTACCAGGTCAGCACCAGGACGATCGAGCGAGTGGAGGCCAAGCGGCAACGCCGTATCGATGGGCAATCCCTTGTCGTTAACGGCGATGCAATCGCTGCCGCATGGCAAAAGACTGTGACGACGATGCGGACCGCGGGCATAGTCGGTCAGGCTCTCACGGCAGCGGAATCGATCGGCAACAATTTTCTGCGGTTCCGTCGCGATCGGACAGGTGAGGGGCAACCAGGTCCTGCCGCGGGTCGCGGAGCTGATCAATCGGGGCAGAAGTCTTTCCTGTCTCATCCGGGTATGAGAGAATTGAATGCACTGATAGGAGATTTGAACATGGCGCAAACCCCCTTGGAAATGCGGCGTCAGATGGCCCGCGTCAATCAGGCTCTGGACAACATGCGCGAGACGCTGCCGCCGGCGCATCAAGGGCAGTTCGAACAGTATCGTGAAGAGGTGAACGACAAGATGCACGACCGTCTCGCGCGGCTGCAATTCGAGCGGCAGCAGCAGCGTCGTGGTGGCGGTGGCGAGCCGATACCCGAGCGCGAGGCGCGAGGGCGCGACCTTCCAACTCGGGCCGATCCCCGCGAGCCTGAGGAGCCGCGCACAGGCACCGGGCAGGAGAAGGTGAGAGCCAAGCAGAAGGACGCCAACAAGCAGAAGGCTCAGCAGGCTGAAGAACAGGACCGCAAGACCCAGCGCTCAAATGATTACGATTACGAGCGCTGAGCAAAGATCGATTGCCGGCCCTTAAGGCGCGGGACGGTGCAGGGACAATGTCGCCGAGGCTCGTTCGTGCGGGCATGATATCGAAATTGCTACCGCATCGCAGTTGTCAGATCCTGGTCCCGTTTCCGGCTCAAGGTCACCCGTTGGGAATCCAGCACCTGTGCTTTGTCGGGACAAGATAGTTGCTATTGGGATTTGGCCGCTGCCGCTGCGAGCATCGCCTGGCCCACCTCAACAGCGCCTTGAGCAGTCAGCGTCTCCCCGGCGTTCTGGATGTCGCGCAGCTCCTTGTTCTGGCTGAGCTTGAATTTTCCAACCAGGCTGGTGATCTCGATCTCCAAGGCCACGATCGCTTTTGCCATTGTGTCAATGAAATCCTTCGGCGCGTCGCCCATCTTCCACGGGGCCGGCTGGTTGGCCTCGTGCATTTGAGTGAGCTTCGCGACGTTGCGGCGCACATAGCGCTCGTCGTCCCGAACAGCGTCGAGGGAGCCGTTGCTGTGGGTGATCAGGATACCAAACGGGTGTTTTTCGATAAGATCAAAGAGGGCGTTCTGATCGGGCACGGCGAAATGCGGAGGAACGTACAAAGGGGGATCTCCTGCTTTAGGGCTGTTGTCAGTGGTCAGCGAGGTCTTGCGAGACAGCCAGGGGCGACTTCGCTGCCGGCGAAGAGGGTGCGGGGGCCCGCTGTCCGCCGCGTTCAAGAACCGCCATCGAGAAGTGGGCGGGCACGTCAGATGCCGCGGCATAGGAGTGAGGTTGATCTGTAACGAGGCGCGCGCTCTCGCCTGCATTTAGAATGATCTCGTGGCTGCCCACCGTGACCTTGAGCGAGCCCTGGGTAACCGAGACCAGTTCGCGCGTATCGGGACTGTGCGCATCGGCGGCAAACACATCACCCGGCATGAGGACCCAGCTCCAAAGTTCGAACATCGTGCGTCCCGAGGTCGATGTGTGAAGCTGTGCCCGGCTGCCTTTGGCGCTCGTCCAAAGCGTCCTGGACACGCTCCGTTCGATCGGCAGGTCGGGGGCCATGGAAGGCGCCTCGTTCAGCAAATCGGCAACCGATAGCGAAAACGCTGCTGCCAGACGGCAAAGGATACCGATACTCGGATTTGCCTTGCCCTGCTCAAGCGCGACAACCGTCCCTTTCGACAGGCCGGTCAGTTTGGCCAATCTATCAAGAGTCAGGTTTTGCTCGCGCCTAAGATCGCCAATCCGGATCGCAATCGCCTGGCCGAGCGCCTGCTCGGTCTCCAGAGGTGTCGGGGTGTCGGTCATTATGTTGACTTGGGCTCTTGCATCGCTTACGGTCAATATAATGACCGGCGCAAAATTGCAACCGCGCCTTAAACAGGAATTGGCCAGTGCGCTTTGAAACGAAGGCAATCCATAGCGGTCGAGGTGTTGACCCTTCAACCGGGGCGGTCTCATTACCGCTTCATACCAGCACGACGTTCGAGCGCGGCGCCGACGGCTCATTTCCATTTGGGTTCGAGTACACTCGCGATGCAAATCCGACGCGCAATGCATTCGAGTCGGCGATGGCCGCGCTCGAGGGAGGACACGAAGGGATAGCCTTTGCGTCGGGCATGGCCGCAATCACTGAGGTCTTTGAGAGCCATCCCTCGACGGGACGGATCGTCCTTCCTGACGATATGTATTTTGGCATCCGCTCGCTGATGGACGAAACCGATATCGGCTCTCGCTTCGACTTCGGCGCGGTCGATATGCGCGATCTGGATGCGGTGCGCGCCGCGGTCACGTCACAGCGGACTGGCCTCGTATGGGTCGAGACGCCGTCAAACCCGATGATCCGCGTTGTCGACATTCCGGCCATCTGCAAAATCGCGCACGAGGCAGGTGCCTTGGCCGTAGTGGACAACACGTGGGCAACTCCAGTGCTTCAACGGCCCCTCGAAGTTGGGGCGGACGCGGTCATGCACTCGGCAACAAAGTACATTGGTGGCCATTCGGATTTGATGGCGGGCGTCGTTGTTGTCTCGCACGCGTCACCCCTCGCTCGCCCGCTACGTATGGTCCAGAAACACAAGGGCAGCGTCGCGGCACCCTTCGACTGTTGGTTGGCACTGCGAGGGCTGCAGACCTTGCCGATCCGCATGCGCGCTCATTGCGAAGGCGCCGAGAAGGTTGCGGAGGCCCTGTCGTCCCATCCCCGCGTCGAGAAAGTGCTTTTTCCAGGCCTGCAAGATGATCCGGGACACGAGCTGGCTACGCGGCAAATGAGCGGTTACGGAGCGATGCTTTCCTTTGTCGTCGAAGGTGGAACCGATGCTGCGATGGCCGTGGCCGGCCGCCTCAAGCTTGTTGTCCGGGCGACTAGCCTTGGCGGGACGCACTCCCTGATCGAGCATCGCGCATCCGTGGAGGGTGCGAAGTCCAAAGCGCCAAGCGGATTGCTGCGAATGTCCGTGGGGCTCGAGCACCCTCAGGACATTATTGACGACCTGATGCAGGCTCTCAGAGCGACGTCTGGGGCGTAGTCCCCGAAATGAATCAGGCGTGAGAGACCGGCGAAAGATCCAAGATGCTCAACCATCTGAACCACCTGCTAATTGTCTATACGGCCTACGTCGTTGCAGCGGGGAGCCCGGGTCCCAGCACAATGCGGATCATGGGAACGGCAATGCAGCAAGGGCGCCAGGCAGCCCTTGCTTTGTCAGCCGGCGTCGTCACCGGATCGATTTTTTGGGGCATCATGGCGGCGACAGGCATCTCCGCGCTTTTGGCAAGCTACGCCCAGGCGCTGGTGATTCTAAAGGTTCTTGGAGGCTGTTATCTGCTCTATTTAGCTTTCAAGGCAGGAAGGGGTGCTCTGACACCGGACCGGCATGATGCCACGCCTAGTACAGCACCCCGGCAGATCTCAGGGCTCGGTCTCTACAGGCGCGGTTTGCTGATGCACCTCAGCAATCCGAAATCGATCCTCGCCTGGATTGCACTGGTAACGCTAGGGCTTGGACCGGACGCCTCGCATACAGATGTCATCGTCATCCTTGCGGGATGTGCGGTGCTGAGCGTTACAATATTCTGCGGGTACGCCGTCGTGTTTTCCACGCAGCCCATGGTGAGGATGTACCGTCGGGCGCGGCGAGGCATTGAAGTTGTTTTAGCCGCCGCCTTTGGTTTTGCAGGGCTGCGGCTCCTGCTTTGGCGAACCTGAAAGAATCTCCCGAACAACTGCCTCGCGACGAGGAGGGGGAGCGAGGGGTCAAGTCCCGGGTGCGGAGGGTATCTCTGGCACCGCTTTACGTGGCGGCTGGCACAAAACTGCGGCCTGTTACGGCTGGGGGGAGGCTCGCTGTCGGCGATCGCCGTAGATTGCTAGGGCTAATCGACTAGATCAGGCAAAGCATCTTCGACGATGCTCAGATTTCGATCGAAAGTCTCGGTGTCGGATGCGTTGGCGCGCAGAGACCGCACCTTGTTCAGGATCGCCGCAACCGCCGCTTCTTTTTCGGGCGCTATGCGTGTTGTCACCGCTTTGGCGGCCAAAGCGGAAAAATCCACGGCGGCATAAGCTGGCACGGCCGCAGCGTCTCTTGATTTCAGCCGTTCTTTCGGGATTGCGCGCCGGCCCGGCGGCGGAGCTATATGGCCTGCTTTTGCGGCAAATGTCGCGCCGCGCCGCAGGCGCGTCTGCAAGAGGCCTGAGCGGTACGCGGGTGCTGTCGGCACAATCGTCGGGAGCGCAGGAGATGGAACCGCCGCGGAAGCGTCCAACGCAGGTCTTTTCGTGCGCGAAGCGTGGACAGAGGCGGGCAGGGGCATGAACGTGCGTTTGGCGAGCTGGCCGTCGGCGAAATAGAAATTGCGGGTGCCGAGGATCGGCAGTTCGCCGCGCGGCAATATGATGACCTTGTTCTTGTCGAGGGTGCGGATTTCATCTGGCCGCATCAGAGGCCGCCGCACTTCCTTGCGGTGCTCCGAGCGCGTGTAATAAGTGTCGAACAACGTTGCCTTGGTGCGCGTCACGTCCTTTTGCACGTCCGACGTTTCGCCGAGCTGCTCGGAAACGTAGCGCAGATCGTCCGCGTCCTGCGCACCGAAAAAGATCTGCACGCGAGCGGCGTTGATGAGCGTTTTGCGCCCTTCCTGGCGATAGATCTCGTCTACAGCCTTCAGCGACTGCACGAAAAACCACATCGAAACACCGTTGCCGCCGAGCACGCTCGCCATTTCGGTCACGTTCTCGAGCTTGCCGAGGTTCTGGAACTCGTCGAGCAGCACAAGCACCGGATGCTCGTCCGGACGCGGCATGGTTTCCGACATGAAGTTCATCATCTGCGTAATCAGGACGTTGAACAACGGTCCAAGCGACGTAATCTGCTCACGCCGCACGTCGAGATAGAGAGACATCCGGTCACGCTTGAGTTTGCGAATATCGAACGTGCTGCGCGACGTAGCTCGCATCAGGCGCTCGTTGAGAAACGGGGCCATGCCGGTGCGAACGCCGGCGTAGATCCCGGAGAACTGCCGCTCAGACATCTCGAAATATGGCAGCAGGGTTTGCAGGGTGAAATGCGAACATTCGCGGCGGCGTTCCTCGCGCAGCGAGCCAATGAATTCCAGGAGCGGCTGCTCGGCACCGTTCATAATCTGGAGGATTGTGGCGAAGGTCTTTTTCTCGTTTGGGATCGCAGGTGATTCCATGACGAAGGACGCTATGCCGGTAAAAAGGAGGCGGGCGTCGTTGACCCAATAGGGATCTGCATTTGAGGGCGGTCGCGGAAACAGCGCCGCAGCGATGTTGCGAAGGTCGATGTCGCGCTGTGCCGAATCCAGCGAGATGAAGTCCATCGGATTGTAGCATGCGGTATTGCCGTCGGGGTCAGCCGGCGCCAAACGCACCACGCGGCTCATGGTGGAACGGTAGCCGGCGGTTGCCGCATAGGTCTCGCCCCGCAGGTCGAGAACCACGAGCGAATGCGGCCAGGTCAATGCGTTCGGGATGATGAGAGACGTGCCTTTACCAGAGCGCGGCGGGCCTATGACGAAGCCGCCGATATCATCGCCATCAATCCACAATTTCTTGCCGCCGACCAGCTTGCGCTGCCTCAAGCGGATCTTGCCGGAGCGCTGATCGCGGCCGGGCGACAAAATTTCGGCAAGCCTGCCGCCGGCTCGGCCGACGAAGACGCCGCCCACTTTCGTCAGGCCGGTTTTCGACACGTCGCCCATCGTCATGAAGCGAGAGTCATTGCGCTTTGTCGGGCGCATGAGAAACAGGCTGAGCAGGGGCGCAAGAAACCCTAATGCTCCCGCTGCAATGGCGTATTGGACCCGGCCAAAATTCCTCGCCATTGTATCCGCCCAGGCGTGACGAACGACCGGCAATGGATTGGCGTTCAGCTGGTGGAACAGGACGTGGGAGCCGGTCCGGTACCAATCAGTCGCGGCATAGGCGACCGTGAAGAGCAGGACACCCAGGGCCATCGCCATGAGCATCATGAAAATTGCTGTTGCGACTTTCTGCATGCATGGGCTCGCTAGATCGTCTCGGCCTTGGTGAACTTAATCTCGCTGATGCCGCGCCGTCCGCCTTCGGTGCGGACCATCTGGACGACCACTGGAATGACCTCGCGCAGGTAGTCGAGGATTTCACTTCGTGAGAGGCCCGAGTTGCCCTGCATGACCATGAGCGCCAGGCGCTCGTAGGCGGACCGGGCGGAATTGGCATGAACGGTGGTGAGCGAACCCGGATGGCCGGTGTTGATCGCCTGGAGGAACGCAAAGGTTTCAGCGCCGCGCAACTCGCCCAATAGCAGACGGTCGGGTCGCATGCGAAGGGAGGCTTCGAGCAGCTGTTGGGCGGAGACCTTGGCAAGGCCCTGGTCGCCCTTCGAGGCTATCAGGGTGACGTTGTTGGCAGCCGGCAGCCTCAGTTCGCGGGTGTCTTCGATCGTGATGACCCGTTCATGGGCCGGAATCTCCTTCAAGAGTGCATTCAAAAACGTCGTCTTGCCAGTCGACGTACCGCCTGAAACGACGATGGAGACACGGTTGCGCACCGCATATTGCAGGAAGTCCATCGGCGACGTGTCATGCAGCATTTCGACAAGTCGCTTTTCCTCGGTTGAAAGCGCCAGGCCGCTGCCCATAGCGGTGTTTTCGAATGCGCCGAGATCGTTGTAGGCATCAAGGCTCATATCCATGATGACCTGCTTGCGGATCGAGATCGCTCCGCCTTCGGGAGCCGCGGGCGGCAAGATGCATTGGATGCGCTCTCCCGAGGGTAAAGCAGCTGACAGGACCGGCTTTTCCTCGTTGATGACCTGATTGGTCGCCGAAGCGACGCCTGTCGAGATATGCCTAATCCACCCGGGCGTGACCTCGCGCTTGACGACGTGCTCCATTTCCTTCGCGCCGAGGCGTTCGATGAACAATTCACCCGGCCTGTTAATCGCAATCTCGGACACCGCGTCTTCGTTCAAATAGGACCATATCGGCTCCAGATGAGCGCGCAGGACCGGGGCTCTCGCCCACGGGTCGGGGAGGGGATGCACGGCATTCATTTCACCGGGCTCCCATAGCCGGGATAGAAATTATCCTTTGGCGTCGTGTAGAGAGGCGTCGGATCGATCGCCGTCTTCGGTCGCCCACCTGCCTTCAGGCGCGCCACTTCGTCCTGGATGGGATCCGCGTACAAGTCCGAGAAATCGAGATCTCGCCGCACCAGCACGACGACCGAGGTGCCCTGGTCGACATAGACTGTCGGGCCAATGTTCTGCGTGTCGCGAAACGCCTCTTGCGCAAGCTGCTGCAGGGCGGTCGATGATTTGTCGAACGCGATGCTGCGGGCGTCGCGCTGCGAGCCATTGCCGCCATAAGTCACGGTCGTGGTCTCCCCGGTCACGGGATCGATCGTCGACACCTGGCGCTGTTGTCCGTTCTGGCTGCTATCGCCAAGCGAGGACAGATATTCAGAGACGCCGCCGACCACGGAAAGCATGATGGCGTTGCCGTAGCGTTCAACCCAGTGCGTATCGACCCGGCCACCCATGCCACCGCGGCCGAGCGCGTCTGCACCAGGCGACTTGATATCGACGGAAATGCCGTCCGAGCGGATGACCCTGCTCCAGACGATGAAAACACGCTTTTGACCGCGCGCCAGCCCCGAGCGGTATTCTCCGGTCAGGCGCGAGCCCTTCGGAATGAGGATCCGCCTGCCGTCGAGCGAGAAGACATCCTCACGCACGACAGCGCGCACGGCGCCGGGAAGGTCGGTGTTGATCGCGGTTTCCAAATAGCCACGAATGATCGTTCCTTCAGGGATCAACGCATCGGTGCGTCGGAAAACCTTGGCTTTGACGATGCTGGAAGAACTTGCCTCAGACTGCGCCAGGAATGCCTGGTTGGGATCACTGTCGGCCCCGGGAACCGGGATGATCTGACCGTCGGCCGCGATTTCGACCTGTGCCGCCTGGGCACCGGCATCCGTCGAGCCGGTTTGATCATTCGTCACCATCTGGTTCGACCGCAGGCGTGCCCACACCGCTTTTTCATGCTCGGCGGCCTCTGCCTTACGGCGAGCCTCGTCCTCAGCCGCGGCCTTGCGGCGGGCTTCTTCCGCCTCGGCCTTGCGGCGAGCTTCCTCGGCCGCCATTTGCGCCTCCAGCGCGCGCCGCTGCGCATCAAGATCCGCGCCCTCCTGCACGGTCTGATCGACATTATCGGCTTGTTGCGTGCCGTTCTGGTCGGCGGCCGGTGGCGGCACCACGATCTGGTCGATCGTGCCGTCGGCAGGTTGCGGCGGTTCGTTCAACGCCGGCGGGCGGAACTCGGGCGGGTTGAAGTTTTCCTCGCCATCGCTGCGAACATCGCGCGATACCGGCTCTCGAGGCCAGTTCAGCCATATCAGCGCGCCAACCAGCACCACGCCGAGGGCGACCAGGGCGATCCTGGTACCCACGCCCGCACCGCGGCGTGCGACCGTCGGGCTGCCGTCCAGCTGGTTATAGTCGATCTGGGTCATCACCGCCCTCCGCTGGTTCCGAACACCGTGGAACCGCCTGTCAGTTTCGTTGGGCCGTAGACCTGCTCGACCGGATCGATTTCGTTGGGTCGCGCCCGGTTGTAGAGGCAGAGCGTCTTGCCATCGGCCCGCAAGGTGAATTGCCGTGCGACCTTGTCGATGACGGTGTATTTGCCCTGCGTGCGAACGTTGACCAGCGACTCCTGACGCTTGTCGTCGACAACGAAGATCGCCGGAATGTCGCCCTTGAACTCCAGAAACACCTTGGTGCCGTCGTCGAATACGGTGCGCGGCTTCAGGCTGTCGTCGCCCTTGTAGGCGTAGTCGTAGTTGAGATCGGCATAATTCAGGTCCTTCAAATCCGGATCGGCGGCGCTCTCCTTGGCCTGTGAGAGCAGGCGCGCGTTGATATCCTCGTCGGGGTATTTGAACCGGACCTGGAAGGATGCCCGGTCCCGATCATTGTCAGTCGCCTGCAGCAGCAAGGAATAGACGCGCCGGTTGGTGACCACGTTGACGTTGGTCCACGCATCGCGCTCCAGCGGCTTGACGAACAGAAACCGCGATCCGCGTTTGGGGATGATCGACCAGCCTTTCGTGTCGCCAGCCGACACGGTTTCGATGACTTCGGTCGGGCTGAGCTCGACCATGGTCGAAATGCCAAGAGCTGCGCGCACCGACGTCACGTCGTCATTGTTGAAGGTGACATATCGGATGCGGCCGTCGCGTGCGGCCGCGCCGTGCATCGTGCCGAGCAGAAGGGCGGCCGACAGCGCGAGGCCCACGCGCCATCTCATTGCAGGCTCCCCGCAGCGGGTGCCGATTCCTGGTCGCGGCGGTAATCCGTAACCTGAAATCCCAACGGGTTGTCGAAACGCCATTCGTTCTTGAGCGGCGTCGAGGTGTAGCGGAATTTTATCACCGCCACCCAATTGTCGGTGGTGGACGAATTGTCCCGCCGCGTCATCGTGGCAAAGCGCACCGAGGCTGTGTTGCGATTGAGCAGGGAAACTGACTTGATCTCGACCGAGACAGTGACATTGCGGTCATAAACCTTGTCCAGCGATTGCGGGTTTGCAGGCGTGAAAAGCCATGTCAAATCCTTGGACGCGGCGTCGGTCGAATAGAGCTGTGCCAGGTCGTAATTCTGTTTCAGTTCTCGCGAATCGTAGGTTTCGCGGGCCCTGATGTAACGCACAAGATTGGCCGCCGTGACGGCCTCGTTCTGCGATAAATCTCCAGGCTTCAGCGCGCGCATGATCTCGAGGTAGCCCGTCGATTTGTCGACCTCCACAACGTACGGTTCGAACTGTCGGAGCGGCAGGATGAGCACGAGCGCCAGCAGCGACAGCACCGCGACCAGTCCGGAAACGCCACTGACGATCCAGGCCAATGTACGCGATCGGCGCATTGACCTGTGCGTGTCGTCTTCCCAGGTCGCGCCCGCCCTGTAATAGCGCCTGTCGACGAGGTCGCTGCTGCGGTCAGCAGCTGCTTCTACTGGATTTGACACTTTACCATTGCCTCGTTTGCGCGACGCATCCTGATCCAGGCCGCGATCGGTGATCGTTCTTGTGTTCTAGGCCAGAGGTCTGGAGTTATCGCGCGCACCTTGCTGGATGGCGGACCGGGTTGCGGCATCCGCCCTGGCTGCTCGCGAAGATCGAAAACTGTTTGCCGCTAGCTGCCGGGCGCCGCGAGCGGCGCGGCCTGCGGCCCATCGCGCGCCGGAATAGCGCACAGCGTTTCTGCCGAAGTTTCTATAAGGGTTGTAGGCGCCCACGGTGCTGAGATACCCGCCGCCATTCAGGATCGAAGCAATCGAGGGTATCTGCATGAGAACGTAGATGCCGATGATCGTCACCAGCACCAAAGGCAGCACCAGCGACATTTTGCTGTCCATGGTCGCTCCGCCGGACGTGGCGGTGTTCAGCGCCGCATTGACGAGCGAGAAGTAGAAACCGAGAAAGCCGTAGATCAGGATTTGCTGGATCATCAGGAAGGTGGTCAGCGAAAGAAAGCCTTCGCTCATGCGCGAGGACCATCGGTAAAGCCAAAGGATGATCCATATCGGCGCCAAGGCCAGCGTGATGAACAACATCACTTTGGCGGCGATGATCGCGGCAATGGCAAGCGCTGCGAAGATGATGGCCGACAGCAGGACGAGCAGCGACAAGAGCGCGCCAAAAATGTCATAGAAAGATCCGCTGTAGACCTGATTGGCGACGTCCTGGGCCCCTTGGTAGAGATTGTCGATAAGCGCCGGAATTGCCGCCTGGTCGCTAAGCTGATTGCCGGTGGCCCGCGACACGGCCCCGACGATCACCTTACCGACCTCGTCTGGAATGCTTTGCACGAGCTGATAGATCGTCGCGGAAAATGTGCCCCATCCAGTCAGCAGCAGATAGATGATGACGGCGCGGCCGAGGCGATAGGCCGCTTCGATTGGCGAAATCGACTCACGCCCACTCAGGATCGAATAGCCCCACCACACGATATAGAGGGTCAGCATCAGGGTGAAGACGTTGCCTATCGCATTGCCCAACTGCATATAGACGGTGCGAACGAAGTCCTCGCCGATGTTGTCAATGCCACCGAGAATGCTTGCGGCGAGACCGTTCATGGATCCTCGTCAATGATGCTGGCGAATGGCGTTGAATTGACCGGCTTCAGCGCGCCGCATTCGTCGGCGTGCGCATACGCCAAAGGCCCGCACGGCGCTTTCAGTTCGCGATTTGCGCATCCGAAAAGCACGGCTCCGAGTCCAATCACAAAGCATATGCGCAACAGCCGCCTCGACAAGTGCTAGCCTCCGCTCTTGCCAAATTCCGCGAATGGATTGACGTTGCGCGGCGTCATCATCTTCTGCACCTGGCTCTGGCGAAGAAGATCTCCCTTCAGCTTCTCATTCAGGGCCGCGACCGCACCGTTCTGGACGCCGATCAATTCGTTGACCGCGCGCGCGTTTTCCAGCTGCATTCGTGTGTTCTGGTCCACCGAACCCTTGACGTCCTGCGACTGCCCGATCTGCCCGCTCGCTGACTGCAGAGACCGTTGGCGCTGGGTAACGCCCTGCGAAGCCTGGGAGGTCAATGCGCTTAGCAGCGAGGCCACATTGACGCTGCCGCCATAGGCGGTGTTGACGGCGCTGGTCTCCTTGCCGGCAATCTGCTGGAGCTGCTTCACCAGCTGGAGCCCATTGATGACGGCGCCGGCGATTTTCTGGATTTCGGGCGAAAGGCCGCCAAACGAAAGCGCACCGCCGTTCAGGATCGATCCGAACGACGGCGCCTGGGCAATCGACATATTGCCGCCAAGGCCCATCTGTCCGATCCCGAGCGAACCGTCACGACTGCCGCTGAGAGCCTGCAGGATCTCCTCGCTCTTTTTCAGAATGTCCTTGTTCGAATCCATGATGGAGTTGGTGTTCTCCGCATTTTTGCGGGCGACATCGAGATTGGCGCCATCAATGACCGCAATCTGTGCAAAGGCAGCGCTGGTCCAAAGCGCCATGCCGGCAGCAATCGCGAATTTCTTCATGTCAGCCTCCTATTGCTGTAGAGAATTGATCACGCTGGCAGCGCCGGCAGGATCACTGGTGATGATCATCGAGCGGCTGTCGGCCGAGCTTGCCCCCGCGTTATCAAGTGCGCATGGTAGCCACCGGCCGCGATCGATCCTCAACCGCTCCAATTCCGCGGGATCACAAGAGAACGGGTTTGGAGAGCCGCTCTTCGGCTGTTGCACCAGCCTGGACGACTGCGATGCCTGAACATTCTGCAACGATAGAAGTTGGGCCAGCAACGCCGTAAAATCCCCCGCCTGGGCGAGGTACTGGTTGGTGACACCCGCGTTGATCCCCCGAGCGGACGAATTCAGCTCCCAGGCGTCCTTGTATTCGGTCACCTGGCCAACGTTGCCCGCCAGGGCGTCGATCGCCGCATTGTTGGCGCCGATCTGCGATGAGCTTGCATCAAGGCCGCCAGCCGCCTTTCTCACCGTGCCCATGGCGGTGTCCTGGGCCGTGCCGCCCGCGCCGTCGGCCGTTACGATCGAGAACGGTGGCGGCGCGGCGGCCGGAGCCTTGCCGCTCGACACATAGTCGTTGAAGTAGCTGTTCCAACGGCCGACGCCGCCGGCCCATTGGTTCTGCTCCCCTTCGTTCGATCCGTTGTAGAAGGAAGCGAGACAGCTGTAATTCGTCGCCCCGCATTGCTTCACGCCCATTCCGAGATATTTGACACCGCCTTCGACATTCTGCTCGTTCACGTCGCGGTCCAGTCCCATGGACTTGCCGGTGCCCTTGGTCAGCTGCATGACGCCTTTGACGCCGGTGTGGCTCCCGGCGCATGTGTCGAAGCGCGATTCCTGATAGGCGACGGAGAGCGCCAGGCCTTCTGGCACGCCGTATTTTTGCGCGTAATAGCGGATTAGCTTCACGTTGCCCGCGTCGCGCTGCAAGGCGTCGGCCGGCGACCGGCGAAACATCTGTGAGCGGTATTTGTTCGAATAGGTGCAGACGACGCTTTTCTTCCTGTCGGTTTCGTCCTTCTTGGTGTCATTCGACTTCGTGCTGTGCTGCTCGTCCTCTTGCCGCTTGTCGAGGTTCTGCCCGTCGATGACCGCGATCTGAGCGACAGCCACGCTCATGCTTTCCGCCGTCGCGAGAGCCAGGGCCAGACAAGCGCTGCTAAGCCGCTTCGTCATGCTCGTTCTCCCATCCGCAGAAGTATGGCAGCCACATCTCTGGCTCGTCGCCGAAGGTCTCCCGGAGCCTTGCGCATTCCTTGCTGTTGGCTTCGTTCGAGGACAAGACCTTGATGAGATCGGGCATCGCCGACAAATCGAGCTTGGCGACGATCGAGTCGCTGTCGTGCTTGACGAGGAAGGTGCGTGTTTCCTTGGCGGTGCGGCGCACGAACTCGAATTCCTTCGCTGTCAGCGAGAAGCGCTCCATGTAGGACTCCTTGCTCGCCTTCGGGTTGGGGAAGAAAATGTTGGTCTTCGTTTGCTCGATCAGCGACGACGAGATGGAGGAATTGACGACGTCCTCCGCCGTCTGCGTGCCAAAGCCGACCACGCCGTTGCGGCGACGAATGGTCTTCAGCGTCTCGTTGATGAAAGCGGCGAAAACCTCGTCGTCCAATAGCTTCCAGCCTTCATCGAGGAAGAGCATGATCGGCGAGCCGTCAATGACGTCCTCAAGACGGTGGAAGATGTAGAGCAAGGCCGCCGAGCGCAGCTTTCTGTCACCGAGGATCTTGGTCATGTCGAACCCGACAACGTGCTTCGAGAAATCCACCAGATCGACGGGATTGTTGAAAAGCCAGCCCTTGTCCTTCGGGTCGAGCCAAGGCTGTATCCGCGCGGCCAGATCGTTCATGTCGGGCATCAGCGAGCCCCGCAGCACTTCCGGCAGCAGGTCGAAGATCCGCTGTTCGCGCGGAATCTTGTAGATCATGTCGACGGCGGCGTTGATGACGCGCATCTCCGCCACGTCAAGCGCGCCGCCTTCCGGCGTCAGAATGTAGATGAGCAGATCTTCCAGGAAAGAACGGTTTTCTGCCGTGTCATCAAGCTGCAATGGCGCGAACCCGGTCGGCTGAGAAGGCTCCATCACCTCGTAGCGGCCGCCGAGCGCCCGAACAAAAATCTCAGCGCCGCGCATATAGTCGAAATAAACACATCGCGGCCTCGGCATGATGCGCATGGCCTGCGCCATCAGGAAGGACAGCACCACGGTCTTGCCCGAACCAGTCGGGCCGAACACCGTGAAGTGCCCGACATCGTGAACGTGGAAATTGAAGTAATAGGCCGTCTGGCTGGTCGTTTCGAGCAAAGCGATAGGGCGTTTCCAATGCAGTCGCTCACGTTGGCCGGACGGGAAATTGTGTCCTGAGAAAAGGCCGGCGAAGTTAAGCGACGAGATCAACGCACGTCGCGCGATGTAGCTGAAATTTCCCGGCAGCTGCGCCCAAAAGGCGAGTTCCGTGTTCAGTGTCTCGCGGACCGGCACGATCGACATGCGCGAAAGTTCGGCCGTAATGTCGGATAGCGCACGGTTGAGCCCAGTCATGTCCGATGCCAAGGCCATGACGCTCATGTGATGTTGTCCGAAGACGACTTCGCCACCGGCCAGCTTGTCGGCGCCGTCGTGGACGGACTCCTCGACCGTCGTGCCCGCCTCGTCCGATCCCTCAACCTGGTTCGCGATGGTGTTGATCCTGCGCATCGCCGTGACACGGTCTTCGATCGCAAAACTCTGCGTCAGGACAAACTCATGCGGCAGGCGCAAGAGACCGTCCAATGAGCCCGGCGCGGTGAACGGTGGGTATTCCTTGATCGACACCATGGCGCCGAGGTTGCCAGCGTCCGGTCCGCGAAGTTCCAGCGCGGACTTGCCGAAAAACAGCTGCCGCGTCGCCAGCACATCGCCAAGGCTCATGCGCGGCAAAGGCATTTCCACATCGACGCCGCCGGCGAGGATCTTCGCCAAAAATTCCGCCGGCTCGGAAAAGAAGCTGTCGCGGCGCTTCACGACACCGAGAAGACGCGCACCATAAGCGGTAAAATCCTTGACGACGCCGTCGAGAACGTCATGCAGTTCGGCCATCGCCTCTTCGCGGGTTTCTTCGCCTGCGGTAGTGATGCGGAACGCGTTAAGTGCCTTGTCCACCCAGCCGACACGGCCGACCATCGGCCGGCGTATGACCGCCAGATACGCCTCGTTGACGAAAAGGTTTTTCGCCCCAAGCTCATCCATGTAGCGGGCGTCGAGCTCGGCCACGAAAGGATTGTCAAAATCGCCTTCGATCTCCGGCGTCACGTGGCGGCGGATGATGGTAGTGTAGACGGCAAAGCGAGACGTCGAGAGATTGCGAAACGTGGTGTTGCGGTTGAACAGGCGGCTGTTCAACTCGGCCTGGTCCATCGTCTGGAAGGGCAGGCCACTGAGCTGGATGACGCCGACCAGAAAGCCGCTCTTCGTCACGATCAGGTTGTCATCGACATGGCGAAGGTAGGGGACGTGCATCGCCGCGGGCTTTTCACGCCGGCGCTCACGGCCAAATTTAAGATCAGCATCGAGGCTCATGGGGAATAGCTCCTCGCGCCCCAAAAAGTTAGGTTCGCCACCGCTCCGCGTTTGGAGATGCGCCGTTCGTAAATATGAAACATGTAGGGGTCGCGCTGGCACAAATATGCGCTGACCAGATGCACCACGCCGAACACGCCAAGGCCGAGCATGAAGCTGCTCGTGGCGATAAAGCCGACCACCGCCAGGATGCCGTTCAGCGCGAAAACCTCATAGCGCACGCCCCATTTCATCGGGGGGCGTGTCAGTGGCAAGCTGACCGGCTCGACATAGACCTCCTCGTCGTCCATGTCTCAGCTGCCCCCGGCGGTCGCGCGAACCGCATCCACAAGCTGGGCGGCGCCGAAGATCAGAGCGATGCCAATGATGATGGAAAAAGCCATCATCCACGCCAGGCGGCCCGTCATGGCGAGGAAGCCGAGAAAACAGACCGCGATGATGGCGAATGAGCGCGCTATGTTGCCCTGCAGAACTCCGACGAACCATTCCAGCACATTTTCCACTGGTGCCGCCGACTGGGCGTACGCAGTGGCTGGCGCGAGAGCTATTCCGACCGCTGAGGCCAAGGCCAGTTTCAGGGCAAATTTGCCCGCTTTTCTGTATTCCACCCTTGGCTCCTTTCAGTTGCCGAAATCCATGACATGACCGTCCTGCCAAGCGTCCTCGCTTGCTGGCGGAGCGGCCGCGAGCGTTTCGGATTTGGCCAGGGCAGACTTCTTCACGACACCGCCGAACTTCCAGCGGTTCAGTATTTTCACGATGTATTCTGCAGTTTCCGGATTCACCGGAATGCCCTGCGCCTTGTAGACGCTGTTGGGCCCGGCGTTGTAAGCCGCCAGCATCAGCAGCGGATCCTGGAACTCGTCGTAAAGTGACTTCAGATAACGGAGGCCAGCCCGGACATTTGCCTCTATGTCGCAACGGTCGCTCACGCCGAGATCGGCCGCCGTGCCTGGCATCAGCTGCATGATTCCCAGCGCTCCGGCCTTGGAAGGGCCCTGACTGGCGCCGAGATCGCTTTCGGCCCATGCAATCGCCTCGGCCAGATCGGTGTCGAACCCTTCCTCCTGCGCGATTGAACGCACAAGTCGCGAGACCTCAGCACGATTTCCGGTGGTACACGCCGCCGGCCTTTGCGCCGCGATGGCTTCTGCCGGCGTTGCAAAGGCAACTGCTACGCGGTCTGATGCGAGTTCCTGGCCGTGCGCTTTGAACGGCATCATGGCGCCACATAGGGTGAGCAGGAGAGCGAATCGAGCGTTCATAGTGTCGCCAAAATTTAACACTTTACTATGGCTACACGCAGCCCTAGTAAAGTGTCAACACGGTATGTCATCGCAAGGACGGATTTCGATGAAACAGGCGGCCCTTTGCACGGTTCTACTGCTCCAGGGCACCGTGGCTTATGCTGCAGGCGTCGACGCCCCGAGTGCCTTCGCGCAGCCGTCGGAGCACTACCTGCTCCAGTTTGCGAAGCCGGGCGAGAAGGTGTTCGTCTATGAACGCTACGATGCAAAAGGCGCGCTCTTTCAGCGCGATGCGGCGACCCTCATCTCGCCGGTCAAGGTGCCGTCGGCGACCGAGCGCGTCATCAACGGCGTTACGTACCGGCTGCGCGGCCTTGCGGCCTGCCCCAAACCGAAGATTGCGTACAAGACGCAGCAATGGGACTGCACGAAGGCCGCGCAGGACTATGAAGAGGTAATCTACAACGATCGTGCGTCTGTCGTGCTTTGCAAAACACTTGTGCTGCAAAGCAAGAAGGGTGAACCCGACGCTGTGTCATGTTTCTCGCTCGTGGGTGCGGGCAACGCAAACGACCCGTACAACGTCGCCTACGACGATGACGAAATGGTTTTTTTCGACATGGCGGCAATCAGACGCAACAAGGACGGCAAATCGCTGCGCCCCGATCTCGAGCATTCCGCCGACCTCGGTGGACAGTTTCAGAAATGAAACAGGCGAGCTTCGCAGTGCTGGCGGCATTTGGTTTGTGCGCATCGGCACAGGCCCAGGATGCATCCGAGTCTGCCGTGCCAACGCCCTTAGCGGTATCGAAATCGGCTCAACTGCTGACCGGTGATACCTGGCGTGACGGAGATCACCTTTTCCGCCTCTATGGCGTCCAGTCATGCCTTCGAGGGACGTCAGCCCAAGAGGCAAATGGGAACAAAATCGATTGCGGAAACACCTCGCTGGCGCACCTGGGTGCCCTTTTCGATAGCGCCGCGGTTACATGCCAGCCAATCGGCTACGCCCTCGACAAGGCGGTTTTTGTAGTGTGCGGTGCGCAGCTCAATGGCGAAACGATCGACGTTGGCACCGCGCTCATAGCCACCGGATACGCGTTTGCCGCAGCGACAGCAAAGGGCAAAGCCGTCAATGACAACTACCTCGTCGCGGAAATCAACGCTAAGATGAAACGTGCAGGTTTGTGGAGCACAGCGTTTCAGCATCCTGTGCAACTTCTGCTGAACCAGCGGTCGGAGAGACAACAATGAAGCACGACGACGAAGCGCACAGATATTACTATCCTGTGGAAGGACGCGGTGACGGCGCCATTGGCGGAGCGGCTGCGTTCATCGCGATCATCTTGGTACCTGCGGGACTCTATGCGGCCTGGAATACCGTGGCCTCATGGATTTCAGCACTCTTCTCCTAGGACTGCAGTAGCGAAAGAACCGAGCAACGCGCGCCAATCGTCGACATCAATCTCGCACCAGCCATGAGCCGTCAGCCGTTGGAAGTAGGCAGCCTTCATTTTCATTTCCGCGATAGTGGCTACTGGAGCAATGGCAGCACGCCTTCGCACAGCGGCCTCCTCCGCCATGACCGCGTCCAGCCTCTCACCCAGCACGATCGCGTCCGGCCCTTCGGCCCCCATCCATCGCTTGCCGATACATTCAAGCGCGGCAACGCTCTGACGATGTTCCGCAATCAGTTTTGCGACGTCTTCAGCCGCTTCCATCTGTCCATTGCTGCAGACCTGTTGAATAGGCATCGTCCTCGCCCTGGCGTACGTCGGTCACATACTGGTAGCTCGGGAGGTGAGGAAAAATAGGGATGACATCATCCCTTTTTTGAAGCGACCAATTCTGAGAGACAGGGGCGGTGGGCGCCTGCGTAGAGGGATTGGCTTCCAATGTTTCGTGCCCTGGTGGTCGAAGACCAGACACTTATGCGTCTGGCACTGATGAACGAAGTGCAAGCAAGCTTCGAAGAATGCATTGTCCTGGGAGCGGAGACGCTGAACATCGCGACTGCCGAGCTTCAAAACAATCATTTCGATCTTGTTGTGATCGATCCTGGCTTGCCCGGTTTTGATCCCACCTCACAGGGCGACCGCGTCGCTGTCGTCGACAAGATCATCGAGGCTTCACCCAGTGCAATCCATGTTGTCGTCACCGGTTCTGACAACCGTTGCGAGGCGGATGGCTTCCGGCAAATCGGCGCTGCCGCCTATCTCGGCAAGACCGGGCTTGCGCCCGGCGTGTTCAGGGACGTGCTGGACGATATTTCCACCAAGGGATTCTCGTTGCGCCTGTCGCGGGTTGTCATGACCAAACCCGATTATCGCTTTTCTGTTCTTACACCGCGCGAACAGGAGGCCATCGACATGATGGCGCATCGCGAACCCGGCGTGAAACGCAAGGAGATCTTTTCGCTCATGGCCGACAGGCTGGCCATTGATGCCGGCTCGGCCGAGAAATACTACAAGCAGGCTCGCGCCAAGCTCATGCGGCAAGGCCATCCGCTCCCACGAGGTCTGTGAGGTAATTGCGCCCATGATCGTCCATGGAATCAAGGTTCCTGTCGCACCACAGGATGTTTCGCCGGTTATCTGGAGAGCGCTTCAAAGCCAGAGCTATGAGGCGAAGGAAGCGAAGTGGATCTTCAGGGCAGTCAAGGCGCGCGATCGCGTACTGGAGCTAGGGTCCGGTATCGGCATCATCACTGCACTGATCGCGAAAATCCCCGGCGTTCAGGTGTGGGCTTTTGAAGCAAATCCCGCAACAGCGGAACTAGCGAAGCGCGTGATAGCGGCCAACGATCTCGACAATGTCACATATTCGCAGGGTATCCTCACAGCAGGCCCGCCGCGGTCCTTCACCTTCTACGTTCGCCGCGACCTTTGGATGTCTTCCACGGACAAAGACCAAGGACCATATGAGCGCGAACTTTCGATCGTCTCGGCCGACGTCGATCGTTTCATCGCCGATCATCGAATAAACGCCCTCGTCATGGACATTGAAGGAGCTGAGAAAGAACTTCTGCAGGATGCCGAGCTGCCCGGCGTCGAACGCATCTTTCTTGAGCTGCACGACCACCTCTATGGCCTTGACGGCATCCGCAACATCACCCTTGCCCTAGCAGACAAGGGATTTGCCTATGATCCGCGGGGCTCCCGAGGACCTTGCGTCCTCTTCGCTAAGAACGATGGCCCCCGCGAATACGAGGATGTGGAAGATGTTGCGTAATGCTCTCGCCGTCATGTTTGCCGTAGCCCTTCCGCTCGCCAGCGCCGCCGAGGAAATTCCGCTCGATCCCAACGAAGTGTCGGTTCAAGACGCCGGCGGCAAGACCGTCGCCGTTTTTTCAGTAAAGCAGCTGCGGGCAGACTTTCCACAACAGACCTATGACACGCGTACGCCTTGGACGAGCGACAACGAGAAAATCGAATATCGTGGGCCGCTGCTTGCAAGTGTGCTTGCCAAGGCCGGAGTCACCGCCGTGCAGGAGGTCAAAGTTGTCGCCTATGACAACTTCGTTTCCGACATTCATATGGACGAAATCCGGTCTTATAATCCGATCCTGGCGATTGAACGTCGTTGCAACGAGAGTGACAAGGCCGGCTCGCATTGCCCGCCGGGCCAGGATTTCGGCCCGATCAGCATGGTAGAGAAAGGCCCCATCTTCATTGTTTGGCCCTTCGACCAGTTGCCCGCTTCATATGTTCCCGCAAGAAACTCGATCTGGGTGTTTTTCCCAGTCATCCTGCGCGCCACGCAATGAAGTTCTTAAACGGCCGTTTGCTCACTGTTCTGCCGTATCTCGGTATGGCTGCAGCGCTTGGGCTGAGTGCGTGGACATTCATGCAATCGAACCGCTACCGTCAGGAGACGGATGCCATCCTCAATCAGACTTTCGAGATTCAGTGGCGCGCGGCACAGATTCGCGAGCGCCTTATACGAGTCTATGGCTATCTTCGCATTGCCGCCGAGACGGGCAAGCTTGATGCGGACATCGATCGACAAATGGCGTTGGTGAACGTCAACGTCGCGCAGTTGGAAAACCTCCCCTATCTGAACCGCTTTTTTCCCGACCACGATGCCGAACTCCTGGGCCGGATTGGCCTAACCCTCGAACAGAAAATTGCCCCTCTTGTGTCAGCGCGTACAAACTACACCCAAGCCATTGCCGACATGGCCAAGCTGGAACAGTCAATTTACGAGATTTCCAGCTCTACCGTTGATCACAGTGCCACCTTGCAGCAGACCGCCAGCATCGACATTGCGGCCTCGCGCAACTGGTTCATCTTTGCCATCGCACTTGGCCTGGGTGCCACCTTTTATCTCGTTATCCATCAGCGCTATGCATTGGCCAATCGCCGTGACCAGCATATGCGCTCGTTCGCTTCGCTCTTTGCGCATATGACCCGATCGCGGGTTACAGCCTTGAGGCTGTTCCTTGAGCACGCACAACCAGACAAGCAACCGAGCGGCGAAATGCTTGAGGCTGCGCGCAGTGCTGCTACTGAACTGGAATCGATCACCAACAGTGTCCTTCAGATCGCCTATGCGCCACAAGATTCCAGCACCGTGGCGCTCGGCCCACTCCTCGAGGATCTCGCGCACGATCGCAGCAGTTTGGTGCAAGTTTTGGTCGATCCTAAAGCACGTCTGCAACCTGTTCCGGCGACGCCGTTACGGTTGGTCGTTAATGAGCTGATAGAAAACGCTCTTGCCGCTCTATCCGGCACCAGAAACGCCCCAATTCTCATCTCCGCGACAGTCAAGCGACGTCCCTTCCTCCTGCGCAATTACCTCGTGTTAGATGTGGCGGACAACGGCGCAGGCATGTCGCCTGCAATCGTTGTGAAGGCAACTACACCTTTCTTTTCAACGCGAGCTGGAAATCATACTGGCCTTGGACTGACCGCATGTTCCCAGATGGTCTCGACGCTGAAAGGAAGGCTCATTATCGACAGCGCTC
Source organism: Mesorhizobium sp. M0136 (assembly GCF_040322515.1). NCBI lineage: Bacteria > Pseudomonadati > Pseudomonadota > Alphaproteobacteria > Hyphomicrobiales > Phyllobacteriaceae > Mesorhizobium > Mesorhizobium sp. M0136. The sequence goes on along the minus strand of NZ_JAMYTP010000013.1, from coordinate 61,738 downwards.
CCGGTGTCGGCACAACCGTAGAGATCAGGATTCCGGTGCATTCGACTGCCGCCACTTCATGGCAGTCGTTCCTTAGGCGCGGGCGAAAAAAGGTACACACGTGGCGCGGCTAATTGCCAGCTCTGCTCCATTTTCACCTGAATTGGACCGGTATGCGCTATCACGGCGAAAACCTGCCAGGCATTCTGTGTAGCCCAGCTTAGACGGATGATGACGCTGGAAGTTCACGACACTCTGAAATGAGAACCTACGCCTCCGGCTGCGTCAGAAACAGGTAGATCAGTTGATGGCGGGACCTTATCGGAAAAAAGGAACGTCGCTGGATCAAGTTTCAACGCCTTGGCGATCGCGGCAATCGTGTCGACGCTGATATTGCCGCTTGCGCGTTCCAATTTCATGAATGTCGCCTCCGCCACGCCGATGAGCTCGGCCATCTCATAGCGGAGCAAAGTGCGTCGTTTTCGCTCAATGTCGATGATGTGCGCCAGACGCATGCGGATTGCATTTTCGTCCAACTGATGCGCCCATTCGGTAAGTTTTTTTCCGCCCGCGAGCAGGTCTGCAACTGACACATGCAAGCCGCTTGCCATGATTTGCAACGTCGTCAGGGTGACATTGTTTTTCTGTCGCACAGTCTGAATGTAGGTTCGATAGGCCAGTTTTTCGCCCTCGGCGGTTCGAAACAGTTCGGCCATGTGCATATGGGATAAGCCGCGCTTGGCTCTCTCCCGCTCGAGCGCCAGAGCAATGTTGGCGCGCAACGGGTTGTTGACCAGGCCCGCGTCGTCTCGTTTCATAAATCGATGTAGTCGCACAACCTGCCTTCTCGATCTGTCCTTTTTCGCGCGGATGATCCATAGTAAAGTATCAGAATCCGCAGCGAGGAAAAGGCTATGAACATGCTGAAATATCTCTTGGTGGGTGCCGCCGTCGTCGTGGGCGCCGCGGCTCTTCCATCCCAATCACAGGCATCGGAATGGGGCTGTCAGGTCCTCCTCTGCCTGTCCGGTGACTGGCAGGCCACTCCTTCTTGCCACCCGTCAATCTACAAGTTGATGGCGTCGATGAAAGCGCCGGGTTTTAACTGGCCGCTCTGTCCACAAGCCAACTCCAGCGCCGCGAGATTCGAGAAGTATGAGGATTGTCCAGCTGGCTGGCAAGCAGCTGGCAGCTACGACTCCGATCGGCGAGGAATGAGGCAAGAACGGAACATCTGCCGTATCAGCTCCGACAGGCTCACCCTGCCCGCCACTTTCACGAATAGTCGTCTCGGCCAAGACCATGACAACGGATCTCGACAGGCCCAGATCGAAATCAACGGTAGGTTGGTGACGGCAAAAATCCAGATCACGGGCAACGATAGAGGGCATTCCCTTGGTAATGGCCCCACCTACTACACCATTTCTCGGCCGGTGCGCGGAAAGCCCTGGTTCATCGAGTATGACGACGCGAACGGCATGCGCCAGAAAAGCTGGTTCAATCTCAACATGCCATAAGCCAGGCGATCACGCAGGATGAGTCGCCATGAGGATCACAAGGCGTGTCTGTCCGTTCATTCACGCCGACGACAGCGATGGCTTCGAAGATCAACGCGAATACTGGATCGGGGAGGGTTTTATAAGTGTTGAAGGCGCTTCTCCTGTCGACTGCGATAATGAGCACATGGGCAGTCTCGACGGCGGCTAGCCAGAGCGACAAGCCGCGATCGAGCGCGGACAATCCGATGTGGCCCGCTTCACTGAAATGGGACTGCAAGACCGCCGCCAAAATCGTGTGTGAGCGTGACGGCAGTTGCACAGTGGCCGAGGACCATACTAGGTTTGTGCTGAACTATGGCAGCAACGAAGCTGAGTTCCCGGCCAGCAATGTCAGGATCAAACGGCACTATCAACAGACCGTGCAGGCAAGCCCTTTGCAGCAGGAAGTTAAAGTCGAACTGGCTGACAATCGCGTTCTTTGGCTGACGGCCGTGGATGCCAGCCGCACTTATTCGGAAGCCTGGGTCGGCGCAATGAGCGAGTTGAAGGGCGGCGCGGTACTCATGGAGTCCGAGGGCGTCTATTGTATGCCGCACAAGTGAGCCGAGGGGGAAGGCGAGCGAAAACCGATATGTTCTGACCTCGAGCGCCAGCCACCGGCGTTTCAGAAAAGTCCGGCATAACCGTCTTCCCGGTCTAGTTTCATCAGACGATCAGCCGTCGACTCCTGCGCAGCGGCGTCCTGACCCATCACGGCCAGCGCAGCGAACAGCCCAACAGATTTCCTCATCCAAGTCCCCTCACGCCAAGGACCAAGAACGTTTTGCCTTGCCTGGCGAGAGCCGGGTGAGGATGGTCAGGAGGTCTTGCATGACTAACCTGTCAACAATGAAACGAACATGCCATGGTACGGTGCTCGAGCGCATCGTGGTGGTGGGGCTGGGCGGCCTGCCCCTGACCGCAACGATCGACAATCTGCCGGAAGCGTATCCGGGCGGACAAGTCGCGCGAGGCGGGCGCCTGGGCCTGCTCGGCAATCGCGACATTATGGATACGCCGTTCAACATCGGCAGCTACACGGCGCAAACGATCGAGGATCAGAGCGCACGCACGGTGGACGACGTGATGATCAATGATCCTTGGTACGGAGCACCCATTCAACCGGCGGGATATTGGATTCCTTCTACATTCGCGGCTTTCCGATCAATGCAGGAAATTTTGGCGAGGTCGCGTTCGATGGTGTGTTCGGGGTCGCGCCGACCTATCGCTTGTTCACCGATTATATCGAGCGATCGAGGTTCTCAAAGACCGGTGGCGCTCCTTTATGGCATCGCGCCGAACAGCAGTCTCGGGGGTACGACCAATATCGTCCCAAGCGCGCGGGCCGAGGCCGATCTGACACGGTCGAGCCCCCGGGGCATCTCGATGTGAGCGGGCGTTTCGGCGCCGAGCGGCAGTTCGGGGTCGCGGCAGCTATCACGGCGGCGACGCCGATCGACGACCAAAAGCGCGACGTGCCGGTGGTGACAATCTGCGGCGCGGGCCGCACCGGGCAACGGAGCGCCGATCGCCACGATCAAGCCTGGCCGGTCTGCGCCCCCCAATCGGATGTTAGAGCTCATGCTAATGAGGCGTCAGCACGCCGATTTTCTCAATGGTTTGGAAAAATCAAAAGATAATTCCTTATCTCTATAGATATTGTGTAATATCGTCCGATCCCGTCTTGGCAACCGGGCATCCCCTTGGTGGAACAGGAGATCGACGACGTGGCAAGAATTTCGGTTCTCGGCATATCCGGCGGCGTTAGTACGCCATCCCGCACCACCGCGGTGGTGAGCGCGCTGGTCAAGGCGGTCGCGTCGCGTATCCCGTCGGACGCCGGCCTGATCGAAATCACCGAGGCGGCGCCTTCGATTTTCGCCGGGCTGTCTCGTGGCGCGCTTGGCGCGTCTGGCGAAGCGATCATCCAGCGTGTCGAGAAGGCCGATCTGCTCGTGGTCGGAACGCCGGTCTACAGGGCATCCTACACCGGCGCCCTCAAGCACCTGTTCGACCTCGTCGATTATCGTGCACTGACGGGCAAGACCGTGCTTCTCGCGGCGACCGGCGGAAGTCCATACCATGGCCTGGTGCTCGAACATCAGCTCCGGCCATTGTTCGGCTTTTTCGGCGCCGTCACCGTTCCGACCGGCGTCTACGGCGCGCCCGACGATTTCATCGATGCCGAAAATGGAAACCGCGCCCCTCGGTGCCGAGCAGGGCATCTGCCCGAAGGCGCACATCAGTGAAGTTCAGCGCGCCGACCTGGCTGGCGCGCTGGCCCATCTTGTGCTCCTTCGGCCCCTTCTCGACGCCGGCCGCATGCAGGTCGACGATGAAGATCGACATGCCGCGATTGCCGGCTTGCTTGTCGGTTCGCGCCAGCACGAAACCGTAGTCGGCCACCGGCGCATTGTGGATCCAGATCTTGCCGCCGTTCAAACGCCAGCCGTCGCCGTCGCGCTCGGCCGTCGTGCGGATGCCCGAAACATCAGTGCCCGCCTCCGGCTCGGTGATGCAGTAGGCGACCTTCGAGCGCATGCCGAGTATTTCCGGCAGCAGGGCCTGCTGGCTTTCAGTACCGTGGCGCACCAACAGGCTTGAAATCAGTTCGACCAGGCCGCACTGGTCCGCGACGGAAGCATATCCGCGGCTCAACTCCTCCATCACAAGGGCATAGGTCAGCGTGTCGAAGCCCGGCCCGCCGAGGGCTTCCGGCACGCCTATGCCGAATAGGCCGAGCTTAGAGCACGCCGGCTTCGGTCTTGAGCTTTTCAACCAGTTCGGCGACCAACTTAACCTTGACGCCTGCCTTGCGGCCGAACGGTTCCTGGGTCTTCAGCACCTTGAGGCGCGGGGCGGTGTCGACGCCGAAGTCGACCGGCGTCTTCTTGTCGAGCGGCTTCTTTTTCGCCTTCATGATGTTCGGCAGCGACGCATAACGCGGCTCGTTGAGGCGAAGGTCGGTCGTAACGACGGCCGGAAGCTTCACGTCGATCGTCTGGAGACCACCGTCGACTTCGCGCGTCACCCTGGCTGTGCCCTCTGGTGCCTTGCCGTCGTCGATCTCGACCTTGGAAGCAAACGTCGCCTGCGCCCAACCAAGAAGGGCCGAGAGCATCTGGCCGGTCTGGCTGCTGTCGTCGTCGATCGCCTGCTTGCCGACGATGACGAGGCCGGGCTGTTCGGCCTCGGTGACACCCTTGAGGATCTTGGCGACGGCGAGCGGCTCGACGGCGTCGTCCGTCTCGACCAGCAAGGCGCGATCGGCGCCCATGGCGAGCGCGGTGCGCAGCGTCTCTTCGGCTTTCGCAGGACCGATCGACACCACAACCACTTCCTCAGCCTTGCCGGCTTCCTTGAGGCGTAGCGCTTCCTCAACCGAAATCTCGTCAAACGGGTTCATCGACATCTTGACATTCGTAAGCTCGACACCGGAGCCATCCGCCTTCACGCGGATCTTTACGTTGTAATCAACAACGCGCTTGACTGGGACCAAGATCTTCATGGCTCAACTCCAAATTCGTCAGCAGAGGGCGTGGAAACGCGTTCCTCGCGGTCCAGTTCCTCGGCCACGGGCCGGATCATTTCGTCGGCAAAGGCGCGCGCCATCTCTCGCACCTGCTCCTGCGTTTCAGTGAGATACATGGCCCTCGACTCCCACTTAGTAACTATCCGGTTATATACATTCCCCAGTCTCAAGACGTCAAGTCGGAAAAATCTCAGACCGGGAAGAAAGCTGCTTGCACAGGCGTTTGGTCCGTGCTTATTTATTCACCAACTGGTTACTTATGGAGGAGAGGCATGCACCCTGGCGAAAAGAGGAAATTCGGCCGAACAGAACTTGAGGTCACGACGTTCGGCTTTGGGACCGCGCCCCTCGGCAACATTTTCCGCGAGATCGACGAAGCCACAGCCGGGGCTATGTTCGAACGCGCATGGGCCGCCGGCGTACGGTTCTTCGACACCGCGCCGATGTATGGCCACGGGCTTGCCGAACTGCGCACGAGCCACGCCCTGCGCTGGAAGGAGCGAGACGATTTCGTCCTCTCGTCCAAGGTCGGGCGCCTGCTGCGACCGGCACGGCGCGACACCATCGATTTTGCGCCGTGGACGAATGCTGCGCCCTTCACCATGCATTTCGACTACAGTTACGACGGCACGATGCGCGCCTTCGAGGACAGCCTGCAGCGGCTGGGGTTGGAGCGGATGGACATGTGTTTCATCCATGACATCGACGTTTTCACACGCGGGAGCGAGCAGCCGGAAGTGTTCGAGCAGGCGATGGACGGCGCCTGGCGCGCGCTGGAGCGGCTGCGCTCGGAAAAGGTCGTGAAGGCGATCGGCGTCGGCGTCAACGAATGGCAGGTCTGCCATGAGGCCCTCCGCCGTCACGATTTCGACTGCTTCCTGCTGGCCGGCCGCTACACCCTCCTTGAACAGGACGCGCTCGACGCGTTCCTTCCGCTGTGCGAGGCACGTGGCGCGGCGGTCGTCGTGGGCGGCGGCTTCAATTCGGGAATCCTTGCCACCGGCGCGAAGGAAGGGGCGAAGTACAATTACGCGCCGGCGCCGCGCGACATCCTGGAAAAGGTCGCGAAGATCGAGGGGGTCTGTGCGGCGCATGGCGTGCCGCTGGCCGCCGCCGCACTGCAATTCGTGCTCGCCCATCCTGGCGTACCCTCTTTCATGGCGGGCACGCGCACGGTCGAACAGCTTGACCAGAACCTTGCCTGGTTCTCCCATCCGATCCCGGCAGAGTTCTGGGCAGATCTCAAGAGGCAGCGCCTGTTGCGCGAGGACGCACCCGTTCCGGGCTGAGCTCGCATCAGCCCGCGCTGCAACAAGCGGCGCGGGCAAGCTCTAACGGATCAGGATTGCCCTGAAGTCATTGATATTGGTTCCTGTCGGGCCGGGCACGAACAGGTCGCCCAAACGATGAAACGCCGTCCAGGCGTCGTTGCCGGCAAGCAGTGCGGCAGGATCCGCCCCCAGTTCGCGCAGGCGCCCCATGCTGGCGCCGTCGGCAAAGGCCCCCGCATTGTCCTCTGAGCCATCGATACCATCCGTATCGGCGGCAAGTGCTGCAAACGGCACACCTTCGCCTGCGAGCGCGAGCGACAACAAAAACTCCGTGTTGCGTCCACCCTTGCCACGTCCCTTGATCGTCACCGTCGTTTCTCCGCCGGAGAGGATGACGACGGGACGCAAGAACGGGCGGTCACGGCTGGCGACCTCGCGAGCGATAGCGGCGTGAACAACCGCGACGTCGCGCGCCTCCCCCTCTATGCAGTCCGATAGAATGACGGCGGGCACGCCGAGCGCCTCCGACCGTTGCGCGGCAGCCTCCAGTGAAAGGCGTGCAGAAGCGATGATGTGGACCTCATGACCGGCAAAGGCTGAGTCATGAGGCGATGGCGGCTGGCCCACGTCTTCATCAAGGCAAACCTGGATCCGCTCGGGCAGCTTGACACCCCATGTCTTGACCAGTGCGCGCGCCTCTTTGCGATTGCTTGCATCCGGCACGGTCGGTCCACTGGCGACCTGCGCCGGGTCGTCGCCAGGCACATCGGAGACAACGAGCGTCACAACCCTTGCAGGATGACATGCGGCGGCGAGCCGCCCACCCTTAATGCCGGAGACCTGCTTGCGAATAGCGTTGATGACGGAAATCGGCGCACCGCTCGCCAGCAGCGCGCTGTTTAGGGCGGCTTCATCCTTCAGCGTGAGATCGCCGGGCGGGGCTGGGAGCAGGGCGGACCCGCCGCCACAGATCAGCGCCACGACGAGATCATTCTCACCAAGCCCCTTTACAGCGTCGAAAAGCGATTGAGACGCTTCAAGCCCCGCAACATCCGGAACGGGATGGGCAGCCTCCAGCACACGGATCCTCTGGCAGGCCGCCGAATAGCCATAACGCGTCACCACAACCCCTTCCAGTGGGCCATCCCACAGCCTTTCGAAAGCCGCGGCAAGCTGCGCGGCGCCCTTGCCCGCGCCGATGACGACGGTCTTTCCTTTGGGTCGGGTCGGTAGATATGTGCTTAAGGCCTTTTCGGGAGCCGCGGCTTCGATCGCTGCGCGAAAGAGTTGTGCGAGAAAATCTTTGTCTTCAGGCTTCATGAGACCGCCAAACGGATCAGGAGTATGGGATGACCGAAAGCTATCTGTCGAAACGCGCCGGCCGCTTCTGCCTGTGGGCCGCCAGCCCTTCCGTGAGATCTTCGGATGCAGCCGCCACCGCGCCGGCCAAGGCCTCTACGACCCGTTCGCTTTCCTCGTACTCGGCGGCATTGATCAGCATCTTCGTCAATTCTGTCGCCCTTGGAGATCGCTTCAGCACGCGGGCCGCCGCGGCCTCTGCGGCGGCGCCACCCTCGCCCGTGGGCACGACCTGATCAACGAGCCCGAGCGCGATGGCCTCATCAGCTGAGTAGACTTCACCGAAAAGCGCCATGCGGCGGACAAGCTGCGTGCCGAAGCGGCGCGAGGCGCGCTGCGTGCCGGACCAGCCGGGAATGATGCCGAGGCCGGCCTCCGGCTGGCCGATCTTCACATGCGCTTCGGCGATGCGCAGGTCCGCGCAGGCAGCAAGCTCCAGCCCGCCGCCGAGCGCGTGGCCGTTCAGCACCGCGATCAGTGGAACCGTGAGGCGGGCCAGCGCATCGAAGGCGCCGTGTCCGTCGCGCAGCCAGCGGCGAGAGAACGTGTCGGCGTCGAGGCTGCTCCACGCCTCGATATCGCCCCCCGCGCAAAAGGACCTGCCGCCCTCTCCCGACAGGATCGCAACTCGGGCATCCGAGCGCTCGATGGTACGGCAGGCCCGCAACAGCGCATCGACCATGTCCTCGTCGACCGCGTTCAGCTTTTCCGGGCGGCGCAGGGTGAGCCGCGCAAGGTGGCCCTCGATTCGGAGTTCGATGCGCGGATCGCTCACAGCGCAAGCCCCATGGTGCCAGCGCGGAATAGCGCATCGTCCATCACCTTGAGCGTCTGCGATACGCGCAACGACGTCGCCGCCTGGTCGAGGACGTCGCGCTGGAGGTCGAGGCCAGCGGCGATCTCGGTTATCACAAGTCCGTCCGTATCAAGCTCTATTACGCAGCGCTCCGTGACATATGTGATCTCCTGCCCCTGCGCGCGGGCGCGCTTGCCAGAAAAACTGACCTGATCGACCTTCGGCACGAACTTGGCGATGCGGCCCTCCGTGTCGATCACCAGCCGGCCGTCCTCGATGTGCATCTTGGCGCCTGCATTGAAATTGCCGGAGAAGACGATTTTTTTCGCACGCGACGTGATGTCGACAAAACCGCCGGCGCCAGCGGTGCGGTGTGGCGTTGCCGCCAGGCGGCTGACATTGACCGATCCTTCGGAATCGATCTCGAGGAAGGACAGGAGCGAGCAATCGAAGCCGCCCGCCTGGAAATAACAGAACTGATGGGGCGAGGCGACGAAGGCCTCGGCGTTGGAGGCACAGCCGAACTTGAAATCGAGAAGCGGCACGCCGCCGACGGCCCCCTGCTCGATTACCCATGTAATTTTGCCGTGATGCCCTTCCTCGATGAGGATGCGCGGCACGTTGGCCGAAATGCCGAAGCCGATATTGACGGCCCAGCCATCCTGCAGTTCCCGCGCCACGCGGCGGGCGATGACCTTGCCAACATCGAGGGCCGGCAGGCGGAAGGTTTCGAGCGGCCGGAAGAGCTCGCCGGAAATCGCCGGGTCATAGGGCGTCGCCGTCGTCTGCAATTGATCGGGCGCCTCGACGATGACGTCGACGAGGATGCCGGGGACGCGCACGTCATGGGGCCGCAGGGTGCCGCTGGCCGCCACCCGCTTGACCTGCGCTATGACCAGACCGCCGGAATTGCGGGCGGCCAGCGCCATTTCCATAGCGCCGAGAGTCGCACCCTCCTGTTCGAAGGTGAGGTTGCCCTTCTCGTCGGAGGTCGTCGCACGGATGATCGCAACATCGGGGCGAAGCGCCGGGAAATGCAACCAGTCCTCTCCCGCGAACGAAACCCGCTGAACGATCGGCTCGGCGCGCGCACTCGCATTCATCGCGCAGCCTTCCTGATCGGGATCGACGAAGGTCTCCATGCCAACCTTGGTGAGCACGCCCGGACGCTTGGCGGCGCCCTCCCGGAGCATGTCGAAGACGATGCCGGAGGGCACGTTCCAGGCGGCGAGCTCCTCCTTGAGGATCATCTGCCAGACCAGCGGCGGCTCGGCATTGCTTGGCCCCGAGGGATAGGAGCCGCCGATGATCTTCTTCAGCATGCCCGGCTTGGCGATGTGGTCAACACCACGGGTGCCAAAGAAGTCGCCGGCCGCGATCGGGTGAATGGAGGTGAGACCGCGCGGATGGCCTTCGCGATCAAAGCGTTCGCCTAGCGCCTTGAGAACGGCCTCAGGGCAACACAGGCCCGACGAAGAGTTGACTGCAACGACCGCACCATCCCTGACGAGTTGGGCCGCCTCCTCCGCCGTCTTTACCTTCTTCATCGACTTCACCTCCGTTCCGCATTGCACTAAGTAACTAACTAGTTATAGATTAAACACGGCCTGGGCAATCAGGCAAGCAGGTTTTTCGCGTCGACGCGCATGGCGCCATCGATGCTCCCAGACAGCCAAGGAGGAGGCATGAACATCTATTTCCAGAAGAGCTTTCAGCGCGGCTTCGGCACCTTTCCGCTGAAGGGAAACGACCTCAGACACGCGATCGCTGCCGCCATCGGCGCCGGTTACCGAGCGTTCGATACGGCGCAGATGTACGGCAACGAGGCCGATACGGGTGCGGCACTCGCAGTCTGCAGCGTCGCGCGGGAAGAGCTCTGCATTACCACGAAGGTGCATCCGGACAACTATTCAGAAGAAAAATTCCTGCCCTCGGTCGAGGCCAGCCTGAAGTCATTGCAGATCGATCGCCTCGATGCGCTTCTCCTGCACTGGCCGCCGGCAGACGGTGACGTCGCGCCATCCCTGCGCCTCCTGCAATCCGCCCGGGACAGGGGTCTTACGGATACCATCGGCGTCTCGAACTATACCGCACGCATGATGCATGTGGCGCGCGCCGTGGTCGAAGGACCGCTCGTCACCAACCAAGTGGAGTTTCACCCGCTGGTCAACCAGCAGAAGCTCCTCGCCGCCGCATCGGAGACGGGCATCCCGCTTTCCTCCTACGCGTCCATCGCCCGCGGCGAAGTGTTCAAGCACCGTCTTTTCGCCGAGATCGGCAAAACCTACGGAAAATCTGCTGCACAGGTCGTGCTGCGCTGGACTCTCCAGAAGGGTGTGCCGCTCAACACGATGTCGACGAAGCCGGAAAACATCCGGGGGAATTTCGACATCATGGATTTCACGCTGTCGTCCATCGACATGGACAGGATCGACGCCCTGAACGCGACCGGTTACCGCATTGTCAAGCCGGGGCAACTGCCCTGGGTCCCCCAATGGGACTGACGCAAAAGGGCGGCCGCAAGGCCGCCCCAGGCCGCTGACAAACCCCGTCGATTTTCGGCGGGGTATTTGTTATGTGATTGAAGTATCTTGGACTGCTTCTGTCAGGGGATTTTGACAGGAGGCATTGAGCCTCAGGCGAGGCGAGGTTTTGGCTTCGGCCACAAGCAAAGAGCGATCTTCTTGATGTTTTGTGCTGCGGCGGCGAGCAGGCACTGGCAGGCGACCTTGGTGAGACTTCGGAAGCGCGCATAGCGGTGACCGTGCAGTTGCTTGGCGTCGGCAAAGGAGCGTTCGACGGTCTCCTTGCGGCGGCGGTAGATGGCCTTGCCCCATGCGGTCAGCCCGTTGGCGTCGGTGCGCTCCTTCGCATCTGCCCAGACATGGCGGATGATGGTGCGCTGGGCCTTGGCATTGGTCGTGCAGGAGGCAAGCAACGGGCAGTCGCGGCAAATAGCAGGGTCGCTCTTGTAGTGGCGGTAGCCATTGCGGTCGGTGGTGACATAGGCCAGCACCTGGCCCTGTGGGCAGCGATAGCTATCAGCCGCCGGCTCATGGGTGAAGGACGACGGTGCCATCATGCCGGGCTTGGGTGGTGTGGGGCGACGATAGCCGGTGACGCCGCGTATTGCCCGGTCCCCCAGTCCTTTGGCGATGCCTGCCGTGGCATAGCCGGCGTCCAGTCCGACGGCGCCGACATCAAATCCGAAGCGCTCCACCTGCCGATCAAGCCTCGACAGGTAAACGGTCGAATCGTGGACGATCGCCGTCGTATGCGTGTCGGTGATGATGGCATGGGCTGCATCCACCGTGCGATGGTCGAGATAGAAAAAGCCCTTCGGCTTGCCCTCGCGCACCATGTAGCCGCTGTCGGGATCGGTCCGCGAGACTTTGGTCTCCTTCACCGCAGGCCGCCGCTCCTTCTCCTTCAGCGGCTTCTGGCCGTGCAGCACCCGTTAGGCGTCGATCGCACGATCGAGGTCGGCCCAATAGTCGGCCCGCGACTTGGCGATCATGGCAAGGTCGTATTTGCCCTTGTTGGCATTGGCCTTCAGATGGGTGGAGTCGGTGTACAGCACCGTGCCGTCGACCAAGCCCGCCCGGATCGCCTGCTCGACAATGCGGTCGAAGATCGCCTGCGACACGCTGGTATCATCGTAACGCCGCCGCCGATTCTGGCTCAGCGTCGAGGCGTCGAACACCTTGTCCGTCAGCTTCAGCCGCAGGAACCAGCGATGGGCGACATTGACCTCGATCTCGCGCACCAACTGCCGTTCCGAGCGAACTCCAAACAGGTAGCCGATGAACAGCGCCTTGAACATCAAGGTCGGGTCGAGCGGCGGGCGACCATTGTCGGGGCAATAGAGCGGCGAGGTCAGTTCGTGGATGAAGGAGAAATCGATCACACGGTCGATCTTGCGCAACAGGTGATCAGCTGGAACCAACTGATCCAGCGTTACCATCTCGAGCGCGGTCTGTTCAGGGGCGGGTCGCTTCAACATGACCCAGTGAATCAAAAACCCCCTTCAAAATGCCAGGGGTTTGTCAGCAGTCTGGGGGGGCCGCAAGGCCGCCCTTTTGCTTGAGAAGCCTCGATCGATTAGGCATTGCCGCGGATCATGTCCGATGCCTTTTCGCCGATCATTATCGTCACCGCATTGGTATTGGAACCGACGAGGCTCGGCATGATGGAACTGTCGCAGATGCGGATGCCATCGAGGCCGTGGACGCGCAGTTGCGGGTCGACCACCGACATCTCGTCCCGCCCCATCTTGCAGGTGCAGGTGGGGTGATAGGAGGTACGCCCGTATTGGCGTGCATAGGCGACATAGTCTTCCTGCGTGCGCACGTTTCTATCGGGAAAATGCAACGTTTTGATGCATTTCTGCAGGGAAGGCTGGCCAAAGATTTCCTGACTGATCTTCACGCCTTCAGCGGAAATCCTTACATCGTCGGGGTCGCCGAGGAAGTTCGGATCGATAACGGGCAAGGCGCGCGGATCGGCCGAGCGCAAGGTCACGGTTCCGCGCGACTTTGGCCGAAGCGTATAGGAGTTGAGCGTGATGCCGGACGCGCCCTTCGGCACGCTCGGTACGCCTGCCTCCGCCCCCGCGCCCGCAAGGAAGTGGAACTGCAGGTCCGGGGTCGGGCTCGCCTCGTCGCCATACCAGAACGCCCCACCCTGCACGACGTTGGAGGTGATGCGGCTCGCCTTGTCGCCATACCAGAACGCCCCACCCTCCACGAGGTTGGAGGTGATGGGGCCGGACTTGAAGAGTGTGTACTGAATGCCTGCCCAGATCGACCAGTGCAACTTGTTGTATTTGTCGAGGCTATCGTGGTTCTTCAGTTCCGCGACGATGTCGACGCCAAAATGGTCCTGGAGGTTCTGCCCTACGCCGGCCATGTCCTGCACCACCTGGATGCCGTGGCTGTTGAGCGCATCGGCCGGCCCGACGCCGGAGAGCATCATCAGCTTCGGCGTGCCGATGGCGCCAGAGGTAAGAATCACCTCGCTTTCCGCCCGCGCCGTCGTGCGGTAGCCGCCGGCCTCGTACTCGACGCCCACCGCACGGAGTCCTTCGAAGACGATGCGCAGGACAAGCGCACCGGTGACGACCGTCAGGTTCGGACGCTTCAGGGCCGGACGCAGATAGCCGACGGCCGCCGAGCAGCGCCGGTTGTCGCGCGTCGTCGTCTGGTAGACGCCCGCCCCCTCCTGCACCGGGCCATTGAAATCCGGATTGTAGGGAATGCCGAACTCCTGGCAGCTCTGCACGAAGGCCCGCGTCATGCGTTGCGGCTCGGGGATGTTGGAGACGCCGAGCGGGCCATCCGTTCCATGCCAGGCACCGGAGAGGATCGAATTGCCCTCCGATCGCAGGAAATATTTCTGGATGTCCTTGAAGCCCCACCCTTCCGCGCCTTCCTCGACCCAGCGATCATAATCGGCGGGCACACCACGCGTGAAAACCTCGGCATTGATCGACGACCCGCCCCCGAGCACCTTGGCCTGCGCGTAAAGGATCTCACGGTTGTTGGCGTGCTTCTGGGGCGCGGTCTTCAGGCCCCAGGTGAGCGGCCCCGTCGTCATCTTAGCGAAGCCAACGGGCATGTGGATGAGCGGATTGGTATCGCGCCCGCCCGCCTCGATGAGGCACACTCGCGCGGACGGGTTTTCCGAAAGCCGCGCCGCCAGCACGCACCCGGAGGTACCGCCGCCGACGATCACATAGTCATAGCCAGCGGCCATCATGCGATCCAATGCGTGCGCTTGCCGATCTCGACATGAACGGACTTCACCTGCGTATATTCCTCTACCCCATACATCCCCGCCTCGCGGCCCCAGCCGGACTGCTTGAAGCCGCCGAGCGGCATTTCGGGACCGCCGGCCATGATCGTGTTGACCCAGAAGCGCCCGGCGCGAACCCGGCGGCTCACCATCAGTGCCTTGTCGATATTCTTCGTCCAGACGCTCGCCGCAAGACCGTAAACCGTGTCATTGGCAAGCTTGATGGCTTCTTCCAACGTATCGAAATGCATGGAGCACAGCACGGGGCCGAAAATCTCGTCGCGGGCGATGACCATGTCGCATGAAACGCCGGAGAAGAGCGTCGGCGCGATATACTGGCCGCGACCAAGATTGATCGGCCCGCCGCCGGTGAGAAGTTTTGCGCCCTCGGCCTTGCCCTTCGCGATGTAGTCGAGGATCGTGGCGTTCTGCGCCTCTGTCGTAATGGCCCCGACCTGAGTCGCCTCGTCCAGCGGATCGCCGACGCGGATCTTCTTCATTTTTTCGACGAGCAGCTTTTCGAATTCGGCGGCGATGGAGCGCTCGACGATCAGGCGCGAGGAGGAGACGCAGCATTGCCCGGTGTTAAAGCTGATGCCGAAGGCCGCGCCGTCGGCGGCGTCTTCCAGATCGGCATCGGCGAAGACGATGATGGGGTTCTTGCCGCCAAGCTCCAGGCCGAGCTTCTTGAAGTTGCTGTCGGCTGCCGCGTGGACGCAGGAGCGGCCGACGGCTGTCGAGCCGGTGAAGGACAGCATGTCGACGTCAGGATGCTCGGACAGCGCCTGGCCAATCCTGCGGCCGGCACCGGTGATGACGTTGTAGACACCGGCCGGAAGGCCCGCTTCCGCCAGCACTTCGGCGAGCAGCAGCGTCGTTGCAGCGGTCACTTCCGACGGCTTCACGATCATCGTGCAGCCAGAGGCGAGGATGAAGGGCACGCGCTCGCAGAGGATCAGGAACGGGAAGTTCCAGGGCGTGATGAGGCCGACGACGCCGATCGGCTCGCGCAGCACCATGCCGAAGAGATCGTCGCCGAGCGAGTTGAAGCTGTCTCCGTGCAGCATGCGCGCCGCACCGGCGCCCGTTTGGAAGCAGGCGATGCAGTGATCGATTTCACCTCGCGCTTGGGAGATCGGCTTGCCGTTTTCCAGCGCCTCCCAATAGGCGATTTCGTCGCGACGGCGGCGCAAGATTTCAGCAACGCGCAACAGGACGCTTCCGCGGGCCGCACCCGAAAGGCCAGCCCAGCGGCGATCTTCGAAGGCGCGGCGTGCCGCGGCGACGGCGGCGTTCAGATCATCGACCGTGCAACGAACCGTGCGCGTGACAGGCGTGCCGTGGCCGGGCGACGTGCGTTCGAAGTATTGCGCGCCGTCTTTCCACTCGCCATCGACGAAAAAGCCGAAGGTGCGCGCTGCGGCCGGGGCAGAAAGGAACGGGTTTTTCTGGTCCACGGGATACCTCCACTTCGATAGGTCTTACGCCGCAATGGCGATTTGCGTCTTCAGGTCGTGCGGCCGTTCCCCGAGGGTGTCGAAAGCCGCCTGGATATTCTCCAGGGAGTAGCTCGCCTTGGTGAAATCATCCGTGCGGAACCGGCCATGCGACAGAAGGGTCAATGCGTCCTGCATATCCTCCCCCATGCCCGCGACGGAGCCCTTGAGGCTCGTCTCCTCCAGAACCGTGCGGAGGATATCGAGGGGGACCGTCTCGCCCCGCGACGTGATGCCGAAGAAGGCGATGTGCCCGCCGCGGCGCGTCAGGTCGAAAGCCTGTTCATAGAGCTTTCTGTTGCCGACGCTTTCGACCACCAGATCCGCGCCGCGTCCGCCGGTCATCCGCAGCACGGTTTTCTTGAGCTCGGCCGGATCGGACACCGCCGCATCCGCGCCGGCTTCGAGAGCCATCCGGGAGCGCTCGGCGGAGAGATCGGCGACGATAATGGGGGCCGCGCCGACGAGCCGCATCATCTGCACATGAAGATTGCCGATCGGCCCCGCGCCGAAGATTACGACCGACTGGCCGAAGGTCGCCCTCGCCTTGCGCGCGGCGCGGACGACGCAGGCGACCGGCTCGGTGAGGACGAGAACTTCGTCAGCGATGTCAGCCTCAACGGGGATCGCGAGGCGCGCGGGCACGGCGACGAATTCGGCGAAAGCCCCATCCCTGCCGATGCCGACCTGGGTGACCTCGGCGCAGTTCAACACCTCATTACGGCGGCACCAGAAGCATGTGCCGCAGCCGATATTAATGTCGACGACCACGCGCGTACCAGGCGAGAGATGGCGCACATTGGTGCCCATCTCAGCAATCGTGCCGCAGAACTCATGGCCGGGGATCAGCGGCAACTGGTCAGTGGCGTAGTGGCCGTTGAAGATATGGATATCCGTGCCGCAAATGCCTGTGCGCGTTACCCGCACCAGTACATCATCCGGCCCGACGGACGGCACCGGAACGTCGCGGAGTTCGAAGCGCTTCGGCGCAGTGAGGACAGCGGCGCGCATGGTGCTCATGGCCAGATCCTCACTTCACGGTGCGCAGCTTTGCGCGGTCGATGGTCAGCGCGATGGCGACGATCAGCACGACGCCGAAAACCATCTGCTGGCGCGTCGCGTCGATCTCGAAATAGAGCATCGAGGCGCGGATGACGGCAACAATGAGCGTACCGACCACGGTGTTGACGACACCGCCGACGCCACCTGTCAGCGGCGTACCACCGACGAGCACCGCAACGATGGCCGGCAGCAGGAAGCCGTTGGCGATCGTCGGCGCACCGCCCGAAAGCTTTACCGCAAAGAGGAGGCCGGCAATGGCGGCGAGTGCGCCCGAGATCGCGAAAGCAAGAATCTTGTAGCGGGCGACATTGAGGCCTGAGGCCGCGGCCGCGAGTTCGCCGGCACCGACGGCCTTCAGGGCACGGCCAAGCGTCGTGCGTCGCTCGATGAAGAGGCAGATCGCGACGAGCGCCGCGGCAATCAGCAGCTCATGCGGCACGCCCCAGGTGCGGCCGATCATCCAGCCGAAGGTCTCGTTGCGCTGTGTGGCATCCATGTTGAGTGCGCGCTGCCCGGAGAGCCATTGCGCAATAGAAAAGGCGACACCGCCGACAGCGAGCGTGGAGATAAAGGACGGCACGAAAAGCCGCGTCGTCACATAACCGGAGAGCATGCCGAGCAGGAAGCCGGCAAGCACGCACAGCACGGCGACCCACCCCCCCATGGAGGCGAGATATACCGAGGCGACGACCGTCACCATGTTCGCCATGGACTGGGCCGAAAGATCGATGCCGCCGATATAGATAGCAAAGGTGAGCCCGAGCGCCATGATGAAGAGCGGCACGATATCCCCGGCGATGCCGAGTAGGTTCGAAGGGCGCAGGAAGCCGGGATCGTTGACGCCGACGATCGCGACGAGCACGACCAGCGTGACCCAGGGTAGGTGCGGTTTGAGGCGCTGAATATCCATTTCTTCCCTCAGATCATATGGTGCAGCAGGTCGAAGGGCGTGGGCTTGGCGCCCGGCTTACAGGCGAATTGCTTCTGGATGCGCCCGTCCTTGACGACGAGGATGGTGTGCGACAGGCCGATCGCCTCTTCCAGCGTA
This sequence comes from Mesorhizobium sp. M0136, assembly GCF_040322515.1. NCBI lineage: Bacteria > Pseudomonadati > Pseudomonadota > Alphaproteobacteria > Hyphomicrobiales > Phyllobacteriaceae > Mesorhizobium > Mesorhizobium sp. M0136. The sequence continues at coordinate 43,864 of NZ_JAMYTP010000013.1, read as the reverse complement.
TCGGCGACGAGCACGATACCGACGCCTGCCGCGCCCATCGCGCGGATCATGTCGTAGACGTCTTCCTTCGCGCCGATGTCGAGGCCGCGCGTCGGGTGGTCGAGCAACATGATGTCGGAGCCGGCGGAACGCCATTTTGCCAGCACGACCTTCTGCTGATTGCCGCCCGAGAGATTGCCGCAATCGGCAAATTCCGAATGTGCCTTGATCGAGAGTTTCTTGATCCAGTCGCGCGCCAGCGCCCGCTCCTCGTTAACGCGCAGTACCCCCCCGCTCGAATGGTTCCGCATCTGCGAGAGCGTCATGTTCTCGTAGACGTTCATGCCGGCGACGATGCCTTCGATCTTGCGTTCGCGCGGCACATAGCCGACGCCATGGGCGACCGACTGGCGCGGCGAATAGCCATTGGCGTCAGCGCCCTTGATCTTGAGACGGCCGGTCGCCGGCGTCAGCATGCCGTAGATCGTGCGCAGGATCGCCTCGCGCCCGGAACCTTCCGTGCCGACGAGACACAGGACTTCACCGGCATGCACTTTGAAGGAGATATCTTGGATGCTGCCCGGCAGTCCGACGCCCGCCATCTCGACCAGCACCTTCGAGCCATCGAACGGCTTCTGCAGGTGTTCTCGGTAATATTGCTTGTCGACGTTGCGGCCGACCATCTTGTGCTGGATGGCCTCCGTCGTCGCGCCGCCCCGCTCCACCACGTCGACCACCTCGCCGTCCTTCATGACATAGATGCGGTCGGAGAGCTCCATCACCTCGTCCATGCGATGCGAAACGAAGATAAAGGAGGCGCGCGTCGTCAGCTCCCGCACAAGCTTGAAGAGCAGCTCGACCTCTTCCTTCGATAGAACCGAGGTCGGTTCGTCGAGCAGGATGACGAGGTCGCCCTTCACCCGCTCTTCCAGTGTCAGAACCTTGGCGAGTTCGACAAGCTGGCGCTGGGCGAAGGAGAGTTTCGAGGTCACCGTCACCGGGTCGAGGTCGAGCTTCACCTTGGTGAGCTGCGCCTTGGCCGCGCTCGCCATCGCCTTCCAGTCGACCACGCCGAAGCGGACGAACTGGCGCTCGTAGCCGAGAAAGATGTTCTCCATGACAGAGAGGTTCGGGATCAGGGACTGTTCCTGGAACACCATCCCGATGCCCTTTTCCATCGCTTGGCGCGGATTGGCGAAGCGAACGGACGCCCCGTTGATGAGGACCTGGCCACCATCCGGCTGGTAGGCGCCGTAGATGACCTTCATCAGCGTGGATTTGCCGGCGCCGTTCTCACCGACGAGACCGACGATCTCACCGCGCTTGATGTGGAAATTGATAGACTTCAGCGCGTGGACGCCGGGGAATTTCTTGTTGACGGCTTTCAGCTCGTACATGGCGCTCCTCACTTAACGAAGGAAACCATCTTGCGGTCGGTGGAAAGCACCACCGCAAGAATGACGAGGAGGCCCAGCACTCCGTCCTGAAGGAAATCGGGCAGACCGATGACGACCATGCCGTTGTCGATGACGTTGACGATAAGCACGCCGACGAGCGCGTTCCACACGCCGCCGATGCCGCCCCAGAGCGCCACGCCGCCGACGACCACAGAGGTGATGGAGACGAACATGAAGTTTGCGCCGGTCACAGATTCCGCCTGCCCGATGCGGGCGACGACGAGGATAGCGGCGATGGCGTAGAAGACGCCGGCGAGCGCAAAGCCGGTGACGCGGACGCGGGTGACGTTGAGGCCCGAGGCGTGAGCGAGGTCCTCGCCGCCGCCGACAGCGTAGAAATTGCGGCCGAGCGTCGTGTGGGTTTGGATGAACCAGCCGACGAACAGGAAGAAGGCCGCGACATAGACCATCAGCGGGAAGCCGAGCCAGCGCACCGTGAGCAGGCCGCGGAAGGTGGCATCGCTGACCTTCACGATATCACCGCCGGTCAGCAGGATCGCGGCACCGGTGCCGACAAAGCCCATGGCGAGGCTTGCCATGAAGGACGGGATCTTCAGTTTTACATGCACCAGCCCGTTCAAAAGCCCGATCAGGCCGCCGAGCACGAGCACAAGCGGAATGGCTATCCAGCCGAAGCCGGCGAGTGAGCCGCCAAGCTGGGCGAAGATGAAGGCGAAGGAGACCGCCGTGAGCGAGACCGTTCCCTCCATGGAAAGGTCGATCGAACCCATGACGATGATGAAGGTGACGCCGACGGCGACCATGAGCGCCGGGGTCGCCGCGATCGCGATACGGGCAAAGTTCCGCAAGGAAAAGAAGGTCGGGTTGAACGCGGTGAAAAAGATCACCAGCGCGATCAGCACCAGTAGCGGCGCCCACTTGATCAAGGTTTCGCGTGATAGGCGACGTGTCACGTCAGACACCCTTTAATAAAATTTCGCAGGAGATGTGGCGGCAGCGCGTACGGCTGCCGCCCTGCCTATGGTCAGGACTTGTACTGGATCTGGCCTTTCGACGGCCCCCAGAAGTCCTTCCAGTCGTAGGTCGGCACGGAATCCAGGTACTTCGCCTTGAATTCCGCCGCGTCCTTGGCCGTAACGAGAATCGTCGGGCCATAGAATTCGCGATGCTCCTTCGGCTCCTCGGAAGGTTTGAAGGTGCCGATGGCGGCATGGTAGGCGAGTGCAGCGCTGATGCCGCCGCCCCAATGCGGATTGGTGAAGACGGTGGCGAGCAGCTGACCATCCATGACCATCTGCACGGCTTCCGGATTGCCGTCATAGGCGACGATCGGCATGTTCTCGATGCCCTCGGCACGCAGCGCCTCGATGACGCCGTAGGCTATGTTGTCATTGGCGCAATGCACGCCCTTGATCTTGTCGCCGTAGCGCGTCAGGAAGGAGGCCATCAGGGCCGCGCCCTTCTGTGTGTCCCAGTCGGCCGGCTCGGCATCGAGCAGCTCGACCTTCGGGAAGTCCTTCAGTGCGTTCTTGAGGCCGTTGAGGCGCTCGACGGCCGGATTGTTGGCTGCGATGCCGCCGAGATGGACCACGCCACCCTCACCGCCCATGGCTTTGAAGAGGATGCGGGCGGTTTCTTCCGCCGGCTTTTCATCCGACCAGGTCATATGCGAGACGTAATTGTCGCCAAAATCCCAGGGATGCAGGTCGTCGGTCTTGTTCCAGATCGTCGACACATAGGCGCCGGCAGCTTGAACGGCCTCGACGACCGGACGGGCGTTCGGGCTGTCATTGGCATCGCAGGCAATGGCGCAATTGCCATTGTTCTTGGCAAGGAAGGCCTTGATGTCAGCGAGCGACTTTTCCGTCGAGCCCTCGTTGATAAGGCTGATGAGTGCGCTCTTCGGCTTGCCGAGCGACTCCACGAAGGCCTCGCCGCCGGAGACGACAGAGTTCCAGTATGCCGAGGCGCGGTCGCGGTAGCTCCAGGCAATCGCCGGGTCCGTCAGCGCGGCGCGTGCGATGCCGCCACCGAATAGTCCCGGCACGGCAGCCGCGCCCATGCCGGCCGCAGCTGCGAACAGAAAATTGCGACGGCTGACCGTTTCGCGCTCGATGAAATCCTTGATAAAGGTCGACATTGGTTCCTCCCAATTCTCGATTGAAACGCTTTCCGCGTCACGACTGGCGCTGCTGCCGACGAGGAGAGCCTAGCCTTCAGGCGAGGCGCTCCGGTGTGACCCACGCCATTTAACGCACTAACCAGTTACTTCTTTTAGTTTGCCCAAGTCAAGCGGTTTCAGTATGATCACGACGAGCAATCGCGTCGAACGGCTGTGACGGACGGCGACGCGCGTGTATGAGTTGCAGGAAATAAATCCCGACCGCGGCAGAGGGCAGGCTCAAAACATGACGGGCGAACAAAACGAAAAACCGGGACGAAAACCGCGCATCCGCGACGCGGAAGCCACCAAGGCGCGCATCCTCGAAGCGGCAAAAAAAGAATTTGCAAAGAAAGGCTTGGGTGGGGCGCGCGTTGATGATATCGCAGAGAAGGCGAAGGCCAACAAGCGCATGATCTACCACTATTTCGAGAGCAAGGAGGGCCTGTTCCAGACCGTTCTCGAAGAGGCCTATCTCGATATTCGCAACGCCGAACAGAAGCTGCACCTGGAAGATCTTGACCCAAGGGCAGCGCTCGAAAAACTGGTGCGCTTCACCTGGGAATACTACCTGAAGAACCCGGAATTTCTGACGCTCGTCAACAGTGAAAACCTGCATCGAGGCAAGCACCTGAAAAAATCGGAGATCGTCCGGGTCTCCAGCAGGAAGCTCGTGAACTTGGTCTCGAGCATTCTTGAGCGCGGAGTGAAGGCGGGCGTCCTCCGCGACGGCATCGATCCCGTGCAGCTCAACATCACCATCGCGGCCGTCGGCTACTACTACCTGACAAACCGTTTCACCGGTTCGATCATCTACGAGCGGGACCTGATGGCCAAGGACGCCCTAGAGCAGCGCTTCAAGTTCAATATCGATACGATCATGCGGCTTGTTGCCGCTTGACGTTACCGGCCGGCGGCACACTCATGAAACAGTCCGGAATCAAGGAAGTCGCGGCGGCGGCAGGCGTCGGTCGCGATGGCATCATACGTGCTTTCGGGAACCGGCCGACCCTCCGAAGCGACACGCAAGCAGGTGCTGGCGACGGCGGATGGGTTGTGTTGCAAAGTTTTTTGCGTGATGAAGGTGGTCGAGACCGGCCGCTGTCATGCCGCCAGTATGGCGAACTGCTCGGCCAGGGAGGGATTGGGATTCAGCGCGTACCTTGCCTGTCGTTGTCCGCGCGGCCTCGGAAAAAAAGCGGGCTGCGGCGGCAGTTGGATGAAGTCGCCGCCCGGCATGTAGAAGGCGCGATCGCCGACGATGCGGATATCGGCACCGTAACAACGGCTTCCTCAATGACGCCGTGATGAACTTATTCTACGCCATGGTCAGGAGCTCCTCGTCAGCGCGATGATCACCGCTCGGCAGCATTCCCAGAACGTTCAAAGCAAATGTAGCCCTGCAAGTCGCTCTTGAGCGATATGCCGGTCAAGGCGATTTGATAGCTGCCTCAGGCCATCGCTTCGCGATGCGGTTTTGTTTTGTTTAGGTCATTGACGAGCTCAACCCGGTCAGAGATGCAGATTGCCTAGAAGAAACTCCGCCCAGTTCGCCGACACAAACGCCTGCGGTATGCGCACGGTGCCCTCGCCTGGGAATGGATTGAACGAGCCCTGGAATGCTACCAGGCACCCTCGCCCTGTGGTCGATGTCACGCATGGAGAGGCGTATCCGGGAAACGCGCACGTCGGGTTCGCAGCGGAGATGAAGAAACTGCCTCGGTAATGAGGCAAGGCGCTTTATCCGCACTCAAGCAGGCTAAGCGCCGGAGGTGCGGCAGCGGGCGCGTTAGGGATGCGTGCCTGAAGGGGTGAAGACGACCGCAGGCCGGCTTCAGCGAAGCCCGCAGCCCGGCCCCAGGGAGACGCCCACCTGATCTCTTCCGGGGCCGATCGGCGAGGCGACGACAAGCCAGGCGCGGCATGCGCCCTTCTCATCCGTCGAGAACCACTGCGGTCGCCGCGACGCAGATCCGACCGCGGCATGTCTTGCTCGGGATTGCGACAGCGATGCCACGAAATGGAGAGTGCCGAAGAATAGATTGTTTTGCTCTTTGCCCAAACTTCTGCGTGGCATTTGGATTGCATGAATGGAGATTGAAGAACGAAAATACCCAGGAGAGCTGGCCTCGCCGCTGTAGGTCCACGAGCTTGCGGAAGAGTACCGCAAGGCGGCAACCCTGCTGCTTCGGCTCGGCCGGCCAGGCAAACCGCTCACTCGAGCGCGGTCAGATTGTCGGCGATCCATGCGATCGAACTCTATCTGACCGCGCTTTTGCTCCACCGTGGGCACAGCCCCAATCAGATCCGCAAAATGCAGCACGATCTGTCGGCGCGCACGGAACTCGCTTTGGAAGCGAGGCTGCGCCTTCGCGCGAAAACCGCCCAACATCTTCACTCCCTCAGCCAGAACTGGGAATATCTCGTTACCCGCTACGGCCCGGAGCTGGCGGCAACCGCCTCGCAGATAAACCGGCTTACCGCTACTCTGGACGAGGTGGCGGCAAAGGTAACCATATTGATCGGCTTGTCCTCAACTATGCCGCAGCCGGTCGGTCTTGCGCCGAAGATCTCGCCTTGATGCGCGCGATGATGTCCGGATCTGAGACGAAGTCATCGAGGAACTCGTTCCACTTTTCGGCCGAACGGCGAGCATGGGCAAGCATCTGTCTTAGTTGGTCAATGCCATCGTCGGTGAGAGGGGTTATCGCCTCCTCCGTACCGTCATGGACACTAATGATACTGCCATAGCTGAGATTGTCATCGTTGCTGAGATCGCCTGAAGGAGCTCGAGATCCTCCCCGATCATTCGCGAAACGTGGTCGATGGTGAAGACGTGGGTTATTGTCGCCATCAAGCGGCCTCGGCGTAGGTCACGGTGACAGGTATCCAATTCCAGGGAAGAATTTCGTCAAGGTCGATGCGAGGGCAAAGGGTGTGCAGCCGTCTTCTGCCAGTGCGCCACGGCTCTCGAGCGTCTATATAACGTCACCAAACGGTGCTCCAGCGGTGCCGCTGGAGACCACCCATACCGTCCAACCGGGGAAGTGTCCAAAAAGGCACCAAAGTCGTCGCAGACTTTTGCAGCGGGCGCGGCGGCCCGGCCAGGCGCCGGATCGAGCGTTCCTGCGCATTTGATCATTGTTGAGACCCCGGGTACCCAACCGTGTTGCTAGAACAGCCCACCTGCTCCGTTCCAGCAAGGCAGCACTGGCCACTGGAACGTTCCCCTTGCGCGCACTGAAAGGCGATGCCGGCGCTCAGGCAGTCGGAGTCGGTCATGCCGAGGCGCCGTTTCCATTTTCGTCGCAAGTGGCTCGAGCCGCACGCGCTCTTTTCGCTCTGGAGTTCGAGTAGGTTGCGCCGAGGTTGGCTCACGAGGGGATCGGCGTCTTTCCATTTAGCTAGTAGGCTAGGAAAAGCTCCTTACATCCCGCAGTCAGGAGTCCATCAATCGGTCGAGATGGCTGCGAACCGCGTTGCGTCGGGATTGGGTGCTCCGACGGATCGATACCCGATACCTGCGCCATTCGTCTTCGATGGCATTATCGCCCGCCGCATTTAGCAAAGTGGTGTGGACAAACCTGATCCGACCTAGCACGATTTGGAGCCAACCGGCCTGGACCTGGCAGCCGCCTCTGGCTCTACGCCGCAAAATCGGGCCGGTTCCGCGCGTATGCATCGAATGACGCCGGTCAGAGGTGGTCTCGGAACGGGGTGCTCGGCATTTATGATCCGACCGAGCGCTAGTCTTAGTCTTAGTCTAGCGAGTGACCGTCGGCGGGCTTGACGGAGGGGACTTCGGCCTCCAGCCGCGCGAGGAATGCCGAGACCTCGGCGTCGATGTCCACCGGTTCAGTCACCGTGGGTCACGTCGTAGCTACTCCCCCGATCATCCCCAATTTGATTCAAATTTGTCTGTAGATATTGACGATTTGCGCGACCTTCACCTCGTAGACGGCCAATGCGGGTGGTTAGAGAGGGTCCTATGACAAGCAATTTTTCCGCCGCCCGAGTGCATTTAGATCGAGCGTATGACTACCTTTGTGGCGATGACCCGATGAGTCGAAGGGGACGCGAAGCCTTGGACCTGCTAATTGAGGCGGTTGCCGTGGAAGAGTTCAAGCAGCCACGTCAAAACGCGGAGGTGCTAAGGTTTCCGATTGGGCGCCGCTCCTGAGGCAATCTCCACGGCCGCCATGTAGCCTCAGGTGAGGCGCTCACCTTGCGCCGCCACTACGAACCATGGTGAGCAAATCCTCCCAGAACGCCAAGAAGCCCGCCCCGCATGAGCCGAGGCGGGCAATAGAAAATGGGGGGCCCAAGCGCGCGTCCATCAAACAGCGCCGCAGGAAAAATTCAGCAGGAATACGGTCTATATCGAACGGCCGTCACCCATTTACGCAAAATGCATCGCGAGGTTCCGGATCACCTGCTCAAGCACGTCTCGCCGCTGAGTTGGGAACACATCAATCTGACCGGCATCTACACTTGGAATGTGGAACATCAGATGCCGGAAGGCTTCCGGTCGCTCAGACTTCCGGCTCGATTACGCCACGCCGCATGACGTTCATGCTCCGTTCGACCTTAGCGTGTCGCTGGGAACAGTTCTTGTTCCGACCCCATGCAGGTTCCTCGGCGAGCGCCGGGAGATGTCTCCAGGAACTCAGCACGAGATCAATTGCTCCTGCCCGGCGGTGTGAGTGGGTCTGTAGCAGGGTCCGTCATCGAAACCCAGTGCGGCATGGTTCCATCAGTTGCCAGATGCCTGAACATTGCATCAACTGCGCAGGCGCTTCGCGCCTCCATCAAGCCACCAGATCAATACCGGCCATGCAGGCGCCGACAGTCCGGAACAACGAGTGTCGTAGCCCGTTCAGGATAAGTGGTTCGACCACAATCGGCTACGCGAGATAGACATGTTCCGATTTCTAACGTTGGCAGGGACCATCTTGGGTCTGACGATGTCGCCGGCGCAGGCCGCCAGTGATGCGGATCAGGCTGTCGAACAATTTCACCGTACCTGTCTGGCCGAGGGTCCCAATTTCGAGCGCATGATAGAGACCGCGCACGAACGCAGGTGGACACCTATTGCCGAAGCAGGCTTCGCCGAACTCGCGCCAATCGCTAATCCAACCTCAGTGGAGGCATGGCTGGTGGCCGAAGCGGAGGAAGGATTGCCAGCAGGAACCATCATCGGCACTACCAAGGCAACGATGAGCGGCAAACCGGTGCAGACGTGTACGCTGGCATTTCCCGATATCGATCAAGAGGCATTTCGGAAGAGTTTCTTCACCCGTACGGATGCCGAGAAGATTGCCGAAGATCGCGATACGGAGGAGTTCTCGCGTCTCTACATCCTCGTTGCCGGCGGACGTAAGCAATTTGTCCGGCTGGTGGTCCTGCCTTCAACGCCACCAGGAAACCCGCGCGTCGTTGCCAGTTCGATCATGGCCGACTGACATGTCATTCCTCCCGCCCCCGTGCTCCTCTGGAGGGCGAACACTGCGAAATGTCGCGAGCAGCAGAAGGTCGTAGATAATTTTCAGCCCACCGGCGATGATCAGGGGCCAGCCAAAGCTGGAGACGGCAAGGAGAGCCCCTGCGAGGACTGGACTGGCGGCCGCCGCGAGGCTGCGGGGGACGGCGGTGATGCTCGCCGCGGCAGCCCGCTCTTCGGGCGTCACCACGGCCATGACGTACGATGTGCGGGTCGGCACGTCCATCTGCGACAGCGCGCTTCTAATCAGCAGAAGAGCGATAGCCGGAGCGACGCTCGGCATGATCGGGATGAGCACCAAACAGAGGCTCGACGGAAGGTGCGTGAACACCATCGTGTTTATGAGTCCGATCTGCTGGGAAATTCGCACAGCGACCAAATAGGACGCAGCCGAAAGGACACCCGTCCAGAAGAAGATTGCGCCGGTCGCGGCGAGCGACAGGCCGAACCGTTGAAAGAGCCAGAGGGCCAACAACGATTGGACGACGAAGCCGCCTGCGAAAGCGTCGAGGCTGAAGAGCGCTGCGAGTGACAGAACGATGGAGCGAGACCTGCGCAATGGCTGTGCCGACACTTTGCCTGCATCAGGCGCGTCACTCGGCAGCCGCCGATAGAGGAGCACCGCCGCCAACCCAAGTGAGGCATAAAATAGAAAAGCTGCCTGGAGGGCCTGCTTCATTTCCAGGCCGATGGCGTCGCGGAGAAAGTCGGGCGCTCCTGCGGCCAGCGCTCCGACGGCGCCGGCGAGAGAGCCGATGAGGCTGTAGCGCGCAAAGAGCGCCGTGCGGTCGCGGTCGGTGACGCTCTGCGCAAGCTGCGCATGTTCGAGCGGTAGAAACACGCTGACGTCCCCTGAAGATGGGTTCAGCGTGCCGACGAACGCGATGAGAAGCAGCGGCCAGAAGTCGTGAACGACAGCGAAGACGACCCCCGTTGCTATCATCAGGACAGCCGCTGCGGTCAGCAGCGCTCGACGGGAGAAGCGGTGCGCGACGATCCCAACAGCCAGGGTGAGGAGGGCTGAGCCCGCGAGCGTCGCCGTCGACAGGGTTCCGATCTCGAAGGCGTCGAAGCCGAGCGTGGTAAGATAGGCGGGAAGCAGGATGCTGACCAGACCGTCACCGAAGGCCCGCAGTCCCCTTGATATCAGCAGGTTCGCAGCAGTCGGCTCAGCACCGGCAGGAAGGAGCCTGAAGCGCCGCTTCGAAATAGCTTTGCGCAAACCGTGCGCGAGCCACTGTAACGTCAACGATGCCTCCTCACCACTGGTAAGCGGCGCTGGCTGCACGGGTTAGATCGCTCCCGTTGCCATCCCGTAGAGCAGCCCGAGGATCGAACAGCCGACGAGCACCGGGAGCATGCCGATCTTGAAGCGAAACACCGCTAGCAGCGCACCCAATGTCAGGACGAGGGACGGGACGTTGACGGAGCTGAATGCGGGCACATCGACCGTCATGCCGAACCCTTTGACCTCGCGCAGTGCTCCAAACAGAACGTGAAGCGCGAACCACACCGCCAGGTTCAGGATCACGCCCACCACGGCTGCCGTTATGGTCGCCAGCGCGGCGGACAAGGCCTTGTTACTGCGCAACGTTTCCACGAACGGCGCACCGACAAATATCCAGAGGAAGCAAGGTGTGAAGGTGACCCAGGTGGTGAGCAGGCCGCCCAACGTTCCAGCGAGCAGCGGATTAAGCGATCCCGGCGCTCGATACGCGCCCATGAACCCGACGAACTGGGTCACCATGATCAAGGGGCCAGGCGTCGTCTCCGCCATGCCGAGGCCGTCCAGCATCTCGCCTGGCTTCAGCCAGCCATATGTATCGACAGCCTGCTGCGCCACGTAAGCGAGGACGGCGTAGGCGCCTCCGAAGGTCACGACCGCCATCTTCGAGAAAAAGACCGCGATATCGGCGAAGACATTGCCGGACCCGAACAGCACGAAAAGGCTGAGGACAGGTGCCAGCCATAGCACCAGAAACACACCTCCGATCTTCAACGACCAGCTGACCGGCGGGCGAGCATGGGCAGGAATGCCTTCGCCGAGCGCCGATTCCGCGTCGGCGACCTGCTTGCCGCCGACCTTGCCATGGCCGTTGCCCGCCATGAACGCTGCCAGCCCGGCCCGCCCGCCGACGTACCCGATCACTCCGGCCGTCAGGACAATGAGCGGGAACGGGAGATGGAACAGCAAGAGCCCGATAAAGGCGGCGGCGGCGAGGCCTATCATGACCTTGTTCTTGAGCGCTCGCTTGCCGACCCGGATAACCGCCTCAAGCACGATGGCGAGGACGGCGGCCTTCAGGCCGAAGAAAAGCGCCTGCACCGCGCCGACATTGCCTAAAATCGCATAGATCCAGCTCAGCGCCATGATGGCGATGACGCCCGGCAGTACGAACAGCGTGCCGGCCACGAGCCCGCCTCGGGTTTTATGCAGGAGCCACCCGATGTAGACGGCGAGCTGCTGGGCCTCCGGTCCTGGCAGGAGCATGCAGTAGTTCAGCGCATGCAGGAACCGCGTCTCGCCGATCCAGCGCTTCTCCTCAACGAGGATGCGATGCATTACCGCGATCTGGCCGGCCGGGCCACCAAAACTCAACGCAGCGACTCGCGCCCAGACCCGCACTGCTTCGCGGAAGGGGATGCCATGCGAAGGTTCATCCCCAAGCGCATTCGGATGGACGGCATGGACGCTGGTCATTGGTTCCCCTCACCCGCGCTTCTGGCGGAAATACTGGTAGAGATTGTCGAAGACCGGGCCGCCCTGCGCGATCCGCTGCTCGTCGCCCTTATTCGTCATGGCGATGCCCGCGATTAGGCTGGCAATGCCCGTCGTCTCGTCGCGCCCGAACTTGCCGTCCTTGAGGTCGATATCATGGACGATCTCGGCGATGGCCTGCAGCGCCGGGTCGTCAAGCCCGGCCCGGGTGAGCAGCACCTCGAAGCTGCAGCGGTCGCCCTCATGGGTGATCTCACCGTCAAACATATCAAAGCGCAGCTCTCCCGGCTTTGCCGCATAGCTCTTGCCCGGGACGAAGCGGATGACGGCGTCTGGGTCAATGAAGCGGCGGATCAGCCAGCTGCAGGCAATCCGGTCGATATGCACGTCACGGCGTGTCACCCAGATCCGGCCCTTGAGGTCCGTGATCGGCTCAGCCGCCTTCGACTCCTCGGTCATGGGCTGGTCCTCCACGACATGCGTTTCGAGCTCGGCGAGCAACCCCTCAACCGCGAGGCGACCGGTAGCGCCGAAAAAATCGATCGTGTCCACTTCGGCGAGCCGCTTGCGCATTCGGTTGAGCTGCGGCCGCGTCTCCACACGTTTCTCTGGCGCAGCGTTCGCGCCGATCTCGGCGGCGAGACCACGCGCTTCTTTGGCGATCTCCGCATAGTCGGCATCACGCGCCGCATCGAACAGCGCCTGGACCTGGGCATCCGACAGCCCGTCGACGAGACGCGCCTCGCACACCATTGCCTCGCCGCCACCGGCGACGATCTCCTTCAGAAGCCACTCGAAATCCTCCTGCGTCTCGGCATTGGCCGGCAGCGCATAGACGGTGCTTTTCACCGCGACCGCGCCGATGCCTTGCAACCGCCGCCAGATCTTCACCCGGAAATAGGCCGGCTTGCTCGGCAGCTGATGGATAAGAAGCAGCCAGCGCTGTTCAGTCGATTGCCCCTCACTCATAAGTGAACCGTATCACGCGCAAGATTAAATGCAACACTTGTATCATTATTTATTCAGGCGTAGCGTTGGCGGTCTCGCAGACTGTCCCGCTGACGCCTGACAGGAGGTGGCGAAATGAGAGCTTCGGGTGGGGCTACCCAGTCAGGATCATCCGCGACTCGGACCCTTGGACGCACCGCAGCTACGCTCATGACTGCCGGCATGATTATCGGGACGGGTATTTTCGGTGCCCTTGGTGCGACCGCCGAGCGGGCCGGTCCCGCCCTTCTCCTGGCGATGATTCCAGGAGGGCTGGTATGCTTGGCCACAGGTATCAGCGGCGCGCAGCTCGGCGTCAATTTCCCCAGACATGGCGGTGCGTTCATCTGGGCACGAGCGTTCCGTCTCGACACGGTCGCCTTCCTTGCTGGCTGTTGCTATGTTGGACAGGGGATTGTGGGCACGAGCGTGGTATCGCTCGCCTTCGCTTATTACTCAGCACAACTTGTTCCTGGCCTGCCCGTACATTTGACGGCTGGCGCGGTTGTGCTCGTTGTCATGGCACTGAATTCCTTCGGTATCTCCTTCACGAGCAAAGTCATTATTGGCCTGATGCTGGTCATCGTTGCGCTGCTGGGCGTATTCGTCTTCTTCGCGGCTCCGCATGTAGAAGTCGCTCGTTTGGCCCCGACACTGGATAAGGGGCCATTCGCATTTATGGCGGGCGCCGCGATCTTCTTCTGGGCTTGGGACGGCTTCATGCGCACCGCCATTATGGCGGGCGAAATTCGGGATCCCCGAAAGGCCATTCCCTTCTCCATTCTAGGCGGCATTGCGATCGCCGCCGTCGTCTACTACGCCGTGGCTGCTACTACTCTGGGGGTGCTTGGCGCAGAGGAAATGGCCAAAGATGACGTACCTCTCTTCAAGGCAGCTATGCAGGCTATCGGGCCGTGGGGCGGCTGGCTGATCCTAGGGGGCCGCATGGACAGCATCGATTAACGAACTCGTTAGCGATCTGCTCAGCGTCTCGCGTGTGGCGCTCGCGATGGGCGAGGCGCACGAATTGCCGAAGTGGCTCGGCGAGGTCCATCCGCGCTTCAAGGTGCCGCGTCACGCAGTACCTGCCGTCGGCGTGCTCGTCTTTGCAGTGGTGCTGGTGTTCGACCTGCGTCAGGTTTTGCCGCTCGCCAGCTTTTACCTGCTGGTTTGGTTTGCCATTACCCACTACGCCGCTCTGCACTTAAGCAAGGAGCAGCGCCTATTCTCGCCCTTCTTCGCTTGGTTAGGCCTGGCTGGCTGCTTCATACTGCTCTTTTTCATACCACTCCTGCACCTTATAATTGGAATGGTGACGCTCGCGATGGCGTTCGGCACTCGATTCATTGTGCGGCGCCAACCGAAATTTGGTTTCGGCTAGTGCTAGATGAAACGAGGAGGTCTAAGATGCTCAATACCCAAGCTATTGAATCCCTTACCGGACTGAAGGGACAGACCACGGGGGACGTGCTCAAGTTATCGGTCCCGCGCAGTGAAATGAGAGTGACCCTGGACGGCTTTGAGATCATTCCGTTTATGGGCCTCACCTCCTGGGTCAGTTTTAAACAGGGGGCACATCATGCCACGTTGATGGGCGACATCGTCGTGCTCGAAGATGAAATCGAGGACGCGATGGCCGCAGCGATCCAGGCGAACCTGTACGTAACAGCCCTACACAATCATTTCGTCCGCGAACAGCCGCGCGTGATGTTTATGCATGTCGAGGGTACGGCTGATGAAACTGCGTTAGCGACAGGAGCGCATAGGATTTTTGAAGCGATAAAAATCGTGCGCCAGAAGCATCCTGTCGAACCTGCCATGAAGAAAGTGAATAGTAGCTTGGACGCGCCGCCGCTTGAGGCGATTGTCAAGCACAAGGGCGAGAGCAAGGACGGCGTGCTCAAGTTTGTCCTGGGGCGCCCATCCGTGCCCGTCGTCTGCACACGCTGTGGCGAGCTCAATATTGGTGCGGCAATGGGCTACAACACATGGCTAGCCTTTCAGGGCACGGACGAGCGCGCCGCGGTCTGCGGCGACTTTGCGATGCTGGAAAATGAAGTCCGTTCGGTCATCCGTGAACTGCAAGCTGGAGCGATTGAAGTGATCGCGGTGCACAATCACATGTTCTTTGAAGACCCGCGGATCATCTTCTTGCACTACTGGGGCATCGGCAATGCTCAGGCGTTGGCGCAGAGCTTGAGGCGGGCGCTCAACACACAGCAATAGTCTGTTGCAGTCGCCACAGGAGTCACGCGACCGCCGCGCGCTCGCGATTGATCGCAGCGATGATGTATCGAGTGAAGAACTTCGGCGCAGCGCTCGGGTTGGCGGCGCGACGGCGGTGGGAAGGTCGGCCTGGGTGGCGGTTCCGTCGAAGTTGCCATACTCGTCGATCCTGGCGGGGCCGAACGGCACATCTCTTGGGAACTGCCGTTGGCATCGATCCAGTCGATGTCACGGCGGACCCCAAACACGGGTCGGCCAAGATCGAAAACCTATCTCCGGATCAGCGGCCGAGCAGGGTAACCGCCAGCGCGGCGCCGATGTCCAGAACATGTCCCGCCTTGACCCGCAGGATTTCGGTGCGCGCCATCAGATCTTCACCCGGAAGGCCGGCTTGCTCGGCAGCTGATGGGCTGATGGATAAGGAGCAGCCAGCGCTGTTCCATTCGGTTCGCCATCACTCATAAATGAACCGTATCACGGGCAAAATAATATGTAACACTTGTATCATTCTTCATCCAAGCGTAGCGTTGTTGGTATCGCAGCAGTAGGCAGCGCTGAGTGGCGCCAACCAAAAGGGAGACAAGGCCATGAAATGGGTTACCCGCGAACGTCCGGTCATCGACCGTATTGCTTGTCCCTGGCTGATCGCCCGCTTCATCGACAAGGAGCCAGAATTCCTGTTCGTGCCGCCGGATCGGGTGATCCCGGTTGCCCAGGAGACGGGCGCTACACCGTATGACGTGCCCGGTGTCGAGTTCACGCATGTGGACGGCTGCAGTTTCGATACCTTCGTCTCGAAATACGGCCTCGAGCGCGATCCGGCGATCGTGACGATCGCCTCGATCGTGCGCGGCGCCGACACCGATCGGCACGATTTGACGCCACAGTCTGCGGGGCTGCTTGCGATCTCGATGGGGCTCAGGGACGTGACGCCCGACGACCAGGAAGTGCTGAAGCACGGCTTCGTCATCTACGACGCGCTCTATGCCTGGGCTTCGCGCCGCAAGGCGGAGACGCACAGCTGGCCACCTGCCATGAAACCAGCTGTGGCTTGACCGGTGGGCGATTGGGGGCAGATCACAAGGAGAACTCCCATGCATGCAAAACTCATGAGCGGCGCAATGCTGATTGCGGTCTCGGCGCTGCTCGAACCGGCATCGGCTGCACCCAATTGGCAAATAGTCGCGCAGACACTCGGCAAATCCGGAACGGAAATGCCTGGCGGCGTTTACAGGGTGGGCTTGCCACGAACCGACCTGAAAGTATCCCTCGATGGGATATCCCTGAAGCCAGCATTTGCGCTCGGAGGCTGGATCGCGTTCGAGCCAATGGTGAACCAGGCGATGGTCATGGGCGACATCGTTCTGACGCAGGACGAGGTGAACCCGGTCATGAAGAAGCTACAACAAGGTGGGATCGAGATCACTGCAGTGCACAACCACCTGCTGCGCGCGGAGCCGATGACGCTCTACATGCACGTGTTCGGCCAGGGTGATCCCGTCACGCTCGCCACTGCGCTTCATGCCGGATTGGCGTTGACAAAGACCCCGATGGAGAATGCCGCGTCCGGTGGCTCGCAATCGGAAGCATCCACCCAGCCGATCGACACGGCGGCCGTCGACAAGGCCATTGGCTACAAAGGTAAGGTCAATGGCGGCGTCTACCAGTTCAGTATCCCGCGCGCCGAACCGGTCAAGGAAAATGGTATGGACGTGCCGGCCGCCCTGGGCTCGGCCTTAGCGATCAACTTCCAGTCGACGGGCGGTGGCAAAGCAGCGATCACGGGTGATTTTGTGCTGACCGCCAAGGAGGTCAATCCGGTTCTCAAGGCAATGCAGGATAACGGCATCGAGATTACCGCGCTGCACAGCCACATGCTCGATGAAGAGCCGCGGCTCTTCTTCATGCATTTCTGGGCGAATGACGACGCGCAGAAGCTGGCAAAAGGCCTGCGCGCGGCCCTCGATAAAGTCGCCGTCAAGAAGAGCTAGATATTGGGCCTCCGCGCGATCGCACGCCGGGAGGGAATCAGCCGATGTTGATGCGAAGCCGGATGTCTGACAAGGCGCAAATCGCTACACGGCAAGAGGGAGGATATGCCCTTCAGGTCGGTGCGTTGACCAAGCGCTATGGCGAGCAAACCGCGTTGGCGGATGTTGCCTTCAACGTGGAGGCCGGCGAAGTTCTCGGTCTTATCGGGCCGAACGGCGCCGGCAAGACTACGCTGTTGGAAGCGATCGCCGGCCTTCTTCCGGCCGACTCGGGAACGATTCTCCGGCACGGCGCCTCTCTGCCGCCTGCATCGCGCCGCAGGTCGATCTTCTTCCTTCCCGACGGCCTGCGGCCCTGGCGCGACCAGTACGTCGAACATGTTCTTGCGTTCTTCGCTGATGTGTACCGGACATCGCACCTCGACGTCGCGGAGACAGTCGGGGCCGTCGGACTTGCACCGGTGTTAATCAAGCGCGTGTCTGAATTGTCCAAGGGGTATGCCCGTCGACTAATGCTGGCGCTTGCCCTGATCACGCCGCATCCCTTGCTGCTGATGGATGAGCCCTTTGACGGCTTCGACTTACGACAGACCCGCGAGATCATGAGCGTGCTTCGCAAGGTCGCGGCGCAGGGGCGCAGCCTCGTCCTCGCGATACACCAACTGCTCGATGCCGAGCGCATATGCGACCGAATCGTCTTGCTCGCGGACGGCCGCGTACGCGGCATCGGATCCCTGAGCGACCTGCGGGCGCGTGCGGGAATTTCCTCCGGTGGGTTGGAGGAGGTTTTCCTTGCGCTCACCTGAGGCAGCCGTACCGCTCGGCGCTCCCTTCGGCCCCTTGCTGGCCAAGGAGCTGCGGGAAATGGCGAGCGGCCGGCCGCTCTGGATAATGCTGCTGATACTCTGCCCTCTCATCGGCTTCAGCTTCTTTCAGGCCGTATCGCTCTATAGCAACGCGAGCGCCACGGCGCTCGACGCGTCGGGGCTCGCGAGCGCGCTATCACCGCTTGACGGCGTGTTGGTCCCGACGTTCGGTGGCTTCTACGTCGCGGTCACACTGCTGTTTCCCTTTGTTGCCATACGCGTGCTCGGCAACGAAAAGGAGTCCGGCGCCTTGCGGCTCCTGATCCAACTGCCCTATCGAACGCCGACCTTGATTGGCGCGAAGCTGGTTGCCGTCTTCGCAGCTTGGCTCATTGCCGCGGTGCCTGCGATCTCTGCGCTCGCGATTTGGGAGTTCATGGGCGGACACCTGTTCGTTGCCGAGACGCTGAATCTTGTTCTCGGACATTTGCTCTACGGGCTACTGGTCGGCGCCATTGCATTGTTCGCAGCCGCGCTTGCCGAGAGCGCGGCAACCGCCGCGATTGTCACGCTCGGTTTCACGATTGGATCGTGGGTCATCGACTTCGCGGCGGCCAGCCAACCCGACCTCCTTGGCTGGTCGTCGTGGCTGTCGCTCACCCAAACGCTGCACACCTTTGAGCTCGGATTGTTGTCGATCAGTCTTGTCGTCGGGGTGCTCGCTGCGATTCTTGGTTTTGCTGCGCTCGCTACCATTTGGCTCCCGATGGGCGTTGCCCTGCGCACCAAGGTTGCACGTTCGGTCGTCTGCATCGCGGCGCCCTGCCTTGTGCTGGTCGCTGCAGCCCAGATCAGATGGTCGGTGGATTCGACCGAGGACCGGCGGAACTCTTTCTCGCTAGCCGACGAGCGGGCGCTGGCGCAGCTCAGCAAGCAGCTGACCATCACCGTTCACCTGGTACCTGAAGACCCCCGGTATGCGGATTTGCAGACCAGCATCCTGTCGAAGCTCGAGCGGATCATTCCCCGGATTATCATCCGTCCTGCAGGCGACCAGCAGAGCGCTGTCGGCAGCGCAAGCGACGAGTCGTATGGTGAAGTGGAGTACAGCTACGGCGGCCGGTCGGCTGTCAGCCGATCGACGGGCACCGAGGAAATTCTGCCGCTCCTCTACGGGCTCGCAAACGTACCCCTGCTCGCACCGGTCACAGGAACCGACGACTATCCAGGTTATCCGCTCGTCGCCGTGCCCTGGATCGCGCTTCCCTAGTTCCTTGGCGGCCTGCCGCTGCTCATCGGGGTCGCCTGGTGGCGGTGCCGCCGGGTACCGACCATCGAATACGCTTCAAGCCAGAAGGAGATCAGCCGTGAAAATCTCACATAGCCTCGTGACAGTCGCCGCAGCTGCCGGCCTGGTGGCCTTGCTGCTGCCAGCTTCTGCCGGCCAGCGCAGCATCGTGAACTTTTCGGACGAGGAAGTTGGCGCAGATTCGAAGGCTATGCCCGGCGTGGTGGGCATTTGGCGGATTGAAACTGAAGGCGACAACAAGGTGTTGGCCGTCGATGGCCGCCGAAGGAGGGGCAGACCTCCGCCGGCCTCGCCGACAAGGCACGGGCGCTCTATGGGGAGCGGTATGCCGAGTTTCTCGACCGCGTCCAGGCTTATGCATACTTCCCCTACGCGGTCTTTGAACGCACGCCAGATTTCCGCGATGGAGAGATCAGCGTCCGCTTCGAAGGCATCAGCGGCCGCATCGACCAGGGTGCAGGGATATTGTTCAACCTTAAGCCCAATAGCGACTATCTCACGATTCGCGCCAACCCTCTGGAGAACAATCTTGTCTTGTGGAGGTTCGAAAAGGGGAAACGCTCGTCGGTGACCTGGGTCAAGAACACCCCAACCTCAACCCATGAATGGCACGACCTGAAGGTGCGCATCGCCGGCACCAAGGTCGAAGGCTATGTCGACAGCAAGCTCTACCTGCAGGACACGCTGCCTGAGCCGGTGACCGGGCGTGTTGGCTTGTGGTCGAAGGCCGACAGTCACGTGTATTTTGATGACTTCACCGTAACTCCGGCTGGTTAGCCGGTACGCTTTCAACCAGCTTTCAAAGCTATCGGCGGCACGGTGCGCCGGCGTCCGGTCTTCCGGGCGCCCGCGTTTGGCCCGGTAACGGGTGATTATTTCCATCGCACACGAGACTCAAAAGGCGGGCCGGGTTTTTGCGAACCGATGCGTTCGGAACGATCGAAGGCCCGCTTCGTTCTGATCCGATGGACTGGATTAGACTAGGCCTCCTGGCGTTGGCGGGGTTCCTCGCCTGGACGCTGAACACCCTCTCGGCCGGAGGCGGAGGTCTATTGCTGATCCCCGCCGTGACTTTCATCACAGCGAGGGCCGGTTGCGCCGGTCATCACCTTGACCGAGCTCATCGGCAATCCCATCCGCGCCCTGGCGTTTCGGCGCAACATCGATTGGAGCCTGGTCCGTTGGTACCTGCCCGGCGCCATCGCCGGCGCCGCGGCGGGCTCCTGGCTCTTCGCCAACAGTCGGGCGGAATGGCTCCAGATATTCATAGGGATCTATCTGATCAGTGCAGTCTGGGAATTTCGCGGCGGCGCGCGCGAGCGGAGCTACCGAGCCCGCCGCTGGTGGTTCCTCCCGGCCGGCCTGATCGTCGCGCTGTTGTCGGCGCTGATGGGCACGGTGGGACCCGTCCTGAATTCGCTCTATCTGAACTACGGTTCGGAGAAGGAGACGTTGGTCGCCACGAAATCGGTGAACTCGTTTGTGACCGATGTCGTCAAGATCGCGGTATTCACCGGACTCGGCGCGCTCGGTGGTCAGGCGGTCATGTACGGCGCAGCCGCGGGTTTGGGCGCTGCGCTTGCCAATCTGCTGGCCAAGCGCTGGCTCGAACGCCTGAGTGGACGACAGTTCCGCGGCCTTGTGGTCGCGCTCATGGCTGTGAGTGGAGCGCTGATGATCTGGAACCAGCACAGCTTGGTTGTGCAGGCCTGGCGCGCGGCCACAGGAATGTCTTAACAATGTCGCTGCTGGCTGGAGCGCTGCGCCGTAGCTTGGTTGACCGGTCGCGCGATACGCAGAAGCTGGCAAAAGGCCTGCGCGCAACCCTCGACAAGGTCGCCGTCAAAAAGAGCTAGCGCTTCCCGTCCGCGCGCATCATACAGGGCTCTTCGAACCAGCCGACCTAACCAGCTCAGCTTCGAAAAAGTTCGCGAGGTCAGATCACGCTCAGGGTCACGGCGGCAAGAACCAGATAGCGGCCGACCTTGGCGACGGCGACAAGCAGCAGGAAAACCCTGAAAGGCTCGCGCAGGACGCCCGAGACCACGGTCAGCTTCGCGAATCGTTCAGGCGCAGAAATGACATCTTTCAGATAACCGGGCGGCGGCCGCTATCGGCCAGATGACAGGCTGCAACGCCGCCATGCGGCACCGATCGCAGCATCGGTTCCTCGACCCGGCAGACGTCGATCGCCACCGGACAGCGCGTGTTGAACCGGCACCCCGGAGGCGGCGCGCTGGGACTTGGCGGATCGCCGGCGAGAATGATCCGGCGGCGCCCGGCTTCGATGCGAGGATCGGGAGAAGGAACAGCCGACAGCAGCGCCTGGCTGTAGGGATGGGCCGGCTCGCGAAACAGCGCGCGGGTCAGGCCGGCTTCCGAGATGCGGCCGAGATACATCACCGTCACGTTCGAGCAGACCTCGCGCACGATCGCCAGATCATGCGCGACAATGACAATGGTCAGGCCAAGCTGTTTCTGCAGCGACGTGAACAGGTTGACGATCTGCGCCCGGATCGAAACGTCGAGCGCGCTAAGTGGCTCATCGCAGACCAGTATGGACGGCTTCAGCGCGAGCGCGCGCGCAATCGAAACGCGCTGCCGCTGGCCACCGGAGAGCGACCTTGGCAAACGGTCGAGCACCGTCTCAGGCAGCGCAACCAGATCCAGAAGCTCGGCGATGCGGCGCCGGCGCTCGACTGATGAACCGAAGCGATGGATCTGCAGCGGCTCCTCCAGTGTCTGGTAGACGGACTGGCGGCGGCTCATCGACCCCAACGGATCCTGGAAGACGAACTGGACTTCGCGGCTGAACGACTTCGTGTCCGATTTCAGCCATTCGGTGCGATCCCTTCCCCCAATCAGGACAGTGCCTTCGCTCTCCTTCTGCAAACCGACGATGGTGCGCGCCAGCGTGGTCTTGCCGCAGCCGGACTCGCCGACGATGCCGTGGAACGCGCCGCGCGTGACCGTCAGGTTTATGCCATCGACCGCCCGCACCGCGCCGACACCCGAACGGTTGGCGAAATGCACCTTCAATCCCCTGACCTCGATCGCTGCGGCATCAGACATGGACGGCGATCCCCTCTCGTTTCAGCACGACCGGGCAAGCCACGCGGTGCGGGCTTGTCGACGCGGATATCGTCTGCAACGGCGGCCGGTGCTGCCGGCAACCGGCTTCGACCAATTCGCAGCGCTCGGCAAACCGGCAACCCGGTTCCAGCCGGATCTGGTTTGGCGGCAGGCCCGGTATCTGAGCGGAGGCCGTTGGCGCGAGCGAGTTCATCGGGAACCACCTTCAATTCCATGCGGCTGAAAAGCGGCTTCTCGCCCCAGTATTTGTCGTTGCGAACGAGGCTGGTGCCGCTCGAATCGTATTTTTCGACGATCCATGGACCGGTTCCGATCGGCGCTGTCTGCTTGCCATCCTTGTCGACTGCCTTGGGCGACAGGAAACGAACTGGACGGACGATGGTGAGTTCGAGGAGTGCGGCCGGCACCGGTCGCTCCAGCTTGACCGTCAGCTTGTTTGGTCCGTCCGTGACAATGCTGTCGAACGCATCGGAAATGCCGATCCAGGAGAAGTCGCTCACCCCCATCCATCGCTTGAGGTTCCATTCGGCTGCGGTGGAGTCGAACGGCGTGCCGTCGCTGAAGGTCACGCCTTCACGCAGATCGAAAGCGATCGAAAGCTGATCGTCGGCAATGGTCCATTTGGTGGCAAGTCCCGGCTCAAGCGCGCCGTTCTGGCCGTAGTGGATCAGCGCATCGAAGACGATGGTGTAGGTGCTCAGCGTTGAAACATTCTGCAGCAGGTCGAGATCGCCGGTCTCCGCGGCGATGGCAATCTTCAGCGTGTCGTTGGTTTCGAAAAGGCGGTGCGTGGCAGCGCGGCGGCGAAGGCAAGGCCGGCGGTGGAAACAAGGAAATTGCGGCGGTCGAGAGTGATCATTTCAGTTCCCCATTTTTGATTGATTGGTAGCGATTGTACACATGCATTCCCATTTGTATAGACATATTCGGCGCCAAGCCAAGTTGGCGCGCGCGCTGCGCTTGGCAAAGGAAAGCGCCATCCCGCGTAATGTCGCCGTGCCGGCGCGGGTCTCGACAAGCGCTAAGTCCAGCTCAGCGTCATCGCCGCCAGCGCGAGGTAGCGGCCGACCTTCGCGATCGTGACGATCGCAAGGAAGCTCCAGAATGGCTCCCGCAGCGCCCCCGCCACGACCGTCAGCGGATCGCCGACGAGAGGCAGCCAACTCAACAGCAGCGACCATCGTCCATAGCGCTGATACCATCGCGTCGCGCGCGTCAACGCGGAGGGCTTTACCGGGAACCATTTGCGGTTGCGAAAGCGATCGATCCCCCGGCCGAGCCACCAGTTGACGATGGAGCCGAGCACATTGCCTGCGCCTGCGAAAGCGATGAGCAGAGCCGGAGCATGGCTTCCTGTCAGGAGCAGTCCCGCAAGGGCTGCTTCCGATTGCATCGGCAGAATGGTCGCCGCGGCAAACGCGGTCAGGAAAAGACCGCCATAGATGGCGAGCTCGCCAGACATTTCGAGCTCTCAGCTTGCCGTGGGCCATTTCGGGTGCCGATCGTCGACGACGTAGCCATGCGAATGCTCATAGCCCGCTTCCGACCATACTGCGTCGCCGATGTGCCGGTCGTCCTTAGGCAGATCGACATGCGTATGCACAAGCACGTCGGGATCGTGTTTCGGCCAGAGCCAGATCGCGGCAAGCAGGGCTGCGGCGCCAATGATGCCGAGCAGAATGAAGGTGAAGGGCAATCCCATTGCTGCACCGACGCGCCCGGCAATGGGATAGGTGATCAACCAGCAGGCATGCGAAAGCGCGAATTGGGCAGCAAACAGAGCGGGCCGGTCGACGGCATCGGCGGAACGCCTGATCAATCGGCCCGAAGGCGTCTGCGCCAGCGAATAGCCGAGCCCGAGCACGAACCAGAGCGGCAGCAGCAGATAGTAGCTGCCGGCGAGCGGTCCCACCAGCACGCCCGCGACCAGGATCGCGGCGCCCGAGAGCATCGCAACCCGGTCCGGGACGTTCTCCAGCAGCCGCGGCAGGGCAAGGGCTGCAATCATCGATCCGCCGCCGAAGGCTGCGAGCGCCAGCGCCGTGTCGCTTTGCGAGAGGGCGAACTGCGCCTGCACCAGGACGACCGTGTTGACGATCACCATCGCGCTTGCCGCCGCGACGGCAACGTTAAGGGCCAGCAGCCCGCGCAATCGCGGCGTCGCCAGATAGATGCGGATTCCGCGCGTCGTGCGCTCATAGATGCCGCGCGGCTCCGAGGCTTGCGGGCTGGGCAGCACCACGGAGACGACCAGCGCCGCGGACGCCAGGAAGCCGAAAACCGTACCGGCGAACAGGCCGTGGAAGCTGATGACGGAAAGCAGCGCCGCCGCCAGCATGGGACTGACGACGCTTTCCAGGTCGTAGGCCAGTCGCGACAGCGACAGGGCCCGCGTGTAGTCCTTCTCCTCGGGCAGCACGTCAGGGATCGAGGCCTGGAAGGCCGGAGTGAAGCCTGCCGACGCCGACTGCAGGACGAAGATGAGAAGATATACCTGCCAGACTTCGGTAACGAAGGGCAGGAACACCGCGACCGCAGCCCGGATGAGGTCGAGCGAAACCAGCATGGTGCGGCGTGGCAGGCGCTCTGCGAACGCAGCGGCGACAGGCGCCACACCAACATAGGCGATCATCTTGATGGCGAGCGCCGTGCCGAGCACCGCGCCGGCATCGGCGCCGGCAAGATCATAGGCCAACAGCCCGAGCGCCACGGTGGCAAGGCCAGTGCCGATCAGGGCGATGACCTGGGCCAGGAAGAGATGACGGTAAGTGCGATTGGCCAGGACCTGAAGCATATTTGTCTTCTTGCAGCGGATGACGGTTCATCGAGAACTGGCGCGAACGGCCTGCCTGTCTCAGTGATGGTGACCTTCCGGCTCGACCATCTTGAACGGCAGCACCTGCTCCCGACCCTTCGCGATCAGGATCAACCTCGCCTGGAACTCATGCGGCTCGGCAGGGGCGACGGTGCTCTCAAGCCGATGATGGTTGTCAGCGGCGGGCTCGAGGCGAAGCGTCTCTGGCTCGCCGGCCCGGTCGATGATTACAGTCGCTGTCAAATCATCGGCGTGACGATCGATAGTCAGCCGCATCCGCTCGCCGGCCGGTGTATCGACGATTTCCAATGTCCCTTCAGCCAGATCGCAGACTACCTTGAAGGGCTCTGGCGCATGATGGTGAGCATGAGAGGTTTCCGCGGCCGGCTCGGCCGAGCTCATCAGGCGGACATTGGCTTCCGCCAACGCCGGCAAGTGGGCGAACAGCTCCTCCTTGAGGGCTTCGGTTACGCCCAGCACGTCCTTGGCCGTCGCTATCTCCGGAACACTGATGGCGACGTCGGCATGCAGACGATGTCCGATCCAGCGTGCCTGAACGCTTTCAACGCGCCCGATGCCCGACACGTGTTCGGCAGCATGATGGATTTCATCGACGATGGCGGGCTCGACTCCGTCGAGCATGCGGGTCAACACGGCTTTCGACGACTGCCAGACGATGGCGAAGATCGCCACGGTGATCAGCAGCCCGACGATCGGATCGGCAAGCGGAAAGCCCAGCCAGACGCCGATAGCGCCCAGGACAACCGCCAGGCTGGTAAAGCCATCGGTGCGTGCATGGTAGCCGTCCGCGATCAGCGCCGCGCTGTTGATCTCTCGCCCGACGCGGATACGAAATACGGCGACCGCTTCATTGCCGATGAAGCCGATGAGGCCGGCGATGGCGACCCATCCAAGAAACGTGATGGGACGCGGATTGATCAACCGGTCGATCGCCTCGTAGCCGGCGACGATGGCGCTAAACAGGATGATGAGAACGATGACGATCCCGGCCAGATCCTCGACCCGGCCCAGGCCGTAGGTGAACGTCTTGCTCGGTTTGCGGCGGGCCAGCACGAACGCGATCCACAGCGGAATCGCAGTGGCCGCGTCGCCGACATTGTGGATCGTGTCGGCCAGCAGCGCCACGCTGCCGGAGAGGAACACGACCACGAGCTGAAGCGCTGCCGTGATGGCCAGAACGACGAACGACCATTTGATCGCCCAGATGCCACGTGTCGTCGTGGCGATCGTCGGATCGATTACGCCATGGGTATGGCCGTGGCCGCCATCACCGTGACCATGTCCGTGCCCCCCCATGCCATGCGTCATCGGGCCAAACCCAAACCAATCGCGAACTTTGTCCATCATGGCGCTTCTCACAGGTACTTGGTGATGTCCTTGAACTCGTCGATCGAGCGGCGCTGCTCGCGCGCCAACGGCCCGACAACGTCTTCAAGGCAATGGTTGAGATGATCCTGGATCAGGGTCTTCTTGGCTTGCGAAATGGCCTTCTCGACAGCATGAAGCTGCTGGGCGAGGTCGAGGCAGGGCCGGCCCGCTTCGATCATTTCGATGACGCCCTTGAGATGTCCATCGGCCCTTTTCAGGCGCTTGACAATATCGGGATGGGTTTCGTGGATGTGGGGCTGATCGCTCATATCCAGATACTATCCTCCTGGAGGGGATACGCAAGTCTCAAAGAGGCCTCGATTCTGATGTAGCAAAACCATTCGTTAGGATTTTAGAGAATAATCGCCGTTCATGCCGAATCGGATCCACAGCACGGTTTTTTGTCTGGTCATCGCTTTAGCGATGATGTTCGGCGTGCTGCATCCTTTCGGCTATTCGACCTCACACGATCCGATCGCGATTGCCACCGCGGTTGAACGTCACGGCGGAGCCGCCGCACAGATCGAAGATCATGGCCACGCACACGATGATGGCGTTTCGGACGAACAGAGCTTTGGACATTTTCACGGGCACAATGCGGCAGACCACTCGCACGAGACGGCGAGTACGCCCGCTGACTTCGCACCGACCGTTCCGCAGCTCGAACGGGGCTGGCTGAATTATCCGCTGACTTTCGTCGATCCGGATACGACATTCCGGCTCGAGCGACCGCCGAGACCATTCCTCGCCGCATGATCGCGGCCGCTCGCGCGGCCACCCTCAACGACGAAGATTGGAAATTCAATGCAAGGACCCTTCGACCGGGGCCGGCCACGCGCGCGCCACGCGCGTCGGCGACCCGCCCTGCCCCTGCTTATCGCTCTCCTGACCCTGCCGCTGCTCGCCGGGGCAGCCTTTGCCCATGCTGTCGCTGCCGGCGACAAGGGCTACATCCAGGAAATCTCGGGCATCAACGTGCTGCCCTTCATCTATCTCGGCGCCAAGCACATGGTGACGGGATACGACCACATCCTGTTCCTGTTCGGAGTGATCTTCTTCCTCTATCGGATGAAGCATATCGGCATCTATGTCAGCCTGTTCGCGCTCGGCCACTCCACGACCATGCTGCTCGGCGTCTACTTCAATGTCGGCATCAACAGCTACATCATCGACGCCATCATCGGCCTGTCCGTGGTCTACAAGGCGCTCGACAATATGGGCGCTTTCCAGAGATGGCTCGGCTTCCAGCCGAACACCAAGGTCGCGACGCTGGTCTTCGGCTTCTTCCATGGTTTTGGCCTGTCGACGAAGATCCTCGAATACAACATCTCGCCTGACGGCCTGGTGCCGAACCTGCTGGCCTTCAATGTCGGTATCGAGATCGGTCAGCTCATGGCCCTTGGCGCCATCCTGATCGTGATGGGCTACTGGCGCCGGACACGAAGCTTCTGGCGCCACGCCTATACCGCAAACGTCATCATGATGACGGCTGGTTTCCTGCTGATCGGATATCAGCTCACCGGCCTGTTCGTCGCAGCATAAGGAACCGAAATCATGTACAACACCGACCTTCCCAGCCCCGCCGATTTGCCGACGTCAGCGCAGCTCAAGCGCTCCACCTTCATTGCCGCGCTGACGGCGCTCGCCTTGCTCATCACGGTCGTCATGCCGTCCGAGTATGCGATCGACCCGATCGGAGCAGGCAGATTGCTCGGCCTCACCAGAATGGGCGAAATCAAGACACAGCTGGCAGCCGAGGCGGCAGCGGACGAAATCGCCAGCGCGAAGGCTACGGCCGAGCGGATGACGCAAATGGTCCCTCCAGCCGAGTTGATGGCGCGCATGGACCGAATTGAAAACCTCCTAGTCGCCCTTACCGCCGAACGGCCTGCTTTGCAGCCGTCGCCAACTGGGGAGGCCGTTGCCCAAGACAATGTGACAGCTGGAGAGATCGCTCCTGCCGAGACCCTGCCAGTCAATCCGAGTACGGCCCCACAGGTCGCCGAAGCCCCAGCGGAAGCGCCGGCTCAGACCAGCGGAAGACGAGATGAAATGTCCTTCACACTGGCACCGGGTCAGGGCATAGAGGTCAAGCTAGTGATGCGGCAAGGCGCCAAGGCAAACTTCGCCTGGGCCGTGGACGGCGGCGTCGTCAATTTCGACGCCCATGGCGATGGAGGCGGACAATCTGTCAGTTATGAAAAGGGCCGTAGCGTTCCTTCCGGTGAAGGCGTGCTGGAAGCCGCCTTCGACGGGAACCACGGCTGGTTCTGGCGTAACCGCGGTGACAGCAACGTGACGCTGACCATCCAGACCGAAGGCGACTACATCGACATCAAGCGTCTGATCTAGCGCTATACAGGGTTGCCCGGCTCCACTCGGAGAGTCGGGCGTCACCTATCCGTCTGTTCCACCGACGAGCGCAGATGCGCGTCGAAGCTTTGCGCCGCGACGAAGACACGGCTGACCTCCAGGTAAACGGGTCTTGATCCACCGCTCGATCTGGTTCACGGCATTTCAGCCCGACGTGATCTGCCAAACGGCTACGCCGGCAAGCGCCAAGCCGGCAGCGCCCTCAATGGCTCGGGAAATGGCATCGAACAGGCGTGGCCGGCTATCGAAAAAATGCACCAGACGTTCACGAAATAGGATCGACAGCACCGCAACGCAAGACAGCGTCAGCGCCACGCCGGCCATCATGGTGATTGCGAAAAGAATGCCGGCGACCGGAACGCCTCTGGATATCGCAAAGGTCATCACGAAAAGCGTCAGCGGGCATGGGATCAGGCCGGCCATGACGCCGACGGCCTCGCCCTCATGCTTGTGGTGATGGCCGTGGCTCAATGCGCGCCAGAGCATCCAAATGCCGATCAGGCCAAGCAGGCCCCGACTGACGTCTTCCAGCAGCGGGGCGCGGCCAACACTGCCCAGGGCAATCGATACCAACGGCAACGAGAGCGCCGCGATCAGCACGGCAATCGTTACATGCGTGAAGGAGAGTGTCAGCGACACCAGAAGCCCACGCCGGACGCTGGCGTCCGATCCTGCCAGATAGGTGGCCAGGACAGCCTTGCTATGGCCCGGCGTCAGCGCATGCGCCGCACCGAACAGAATGCCCATGGGCAGAAAGGCCGTGAACGCCAGCCAACCGCCGCCGGCCGCAAGCAGTTTGATCTGCTCGGCCAACGCCAGGTAGATCGTGCGTTGGAACTCGACCAGCGTCTGGAACATGGCCATCGAACCGGCTCCGGGTCAGCCGCACGTCAATTCGAGGCGCGTCGCGAAAATCTTGCCGAGATCGGTCCCCGTCGGATCACTGAAGAACGCGTCTGTCAGGCTCTTCTGGTTCTGCGCGATGGCCGTGTCCGGATCTGGACGGACGACGGAACGTGAGCAGCCTTGCGGCAGACCGGCCACCGCAAGCTTGTCGTCGTCGGTAAAATCGATTGCCGTGTAGAAGGTCGGATCGTAGACACCGATACTGACTTTTCCAGCAAGGGCCAACGGGTCCTTAGGCTGCGTTTCGAACTGGACGACGAGTTGATCGTTTTCATAGCTGACGCTGAACTTCGGCGGTGGCGCCATCGTCACGTCCTTGCCGTTCAAGGTCACCATCTGAAAGTAGTTGTACTCGGCCAACGACGCATGGACGGTGAGAGCGACTTCATCGAGTTCCTTCGCATCAAGGACAAGGTCGGAATTCTTGTCGAATTCCATCAGCACAGTGCTGGAAAAGAGGTCGTCGAAACGCCAGAGATGCCGAAGCGACTTGACCGTCTTGTCTGGATCGACGGTCAGGTCCAGCTTCGCTTCGGCAAAGACATGCGGATGGGCGTTCGCTGCCGCGGTGGAAGCGAGCAACAGCGCCGCGCCGGATACCATGCCTGTCAGTTGCATTCTTCGCTCACATTTCGCTCGTCGATTCCGCATCAGGCAGGACACCTGCCATTGCAAGCAGGCCGAAATGGGACGGGCTAAAGCCCATGCCAACCTTGATCGATCAGGGCTGTGTTGCTTCATCTAAGGAGGCAGCTACCCAAGGTCGCCCTTCAGCCAATGTTTGAGCATGATCACCGCGATACCAGCAAGGATTGCCAGCACTATCATCCAGATGATCTTTTGCCGATCGCTCAATTTCCTGCTCCTGATCGATTCAGAGCATTCCTATCGCGAGTTCCTTGCAAACGCAAAAAGCCCCGCGCCCCGTGCAGATAACACCAGCTGATCTGCCCTGGTCATCAGCGATCGAGCTTGCAATGACGGTGTTCGACGTAATCCGGGACCTCCGGAACGTCAAATGGACAAGCTGCTTGCGATTTCCGGCTGTCAATATGTAGAGTTTGGAAATTTGCGTTCCGTTTCTGTCCTCGCCGATTTTTTCGGCATCGGTCCGGGCGAAGAAACGCTCCTCGAATGCCGCGCGGTCGACATCGAATAGCCTTATGGAGCAAGTTTGCACGGACTTGCCATTCAAGGTGGCTTTTGTCACCGCGATCATGGTTTGGACGGGAGGTCGTCACCGGTCGCCTCCCAACCCTGGAAGGCGTCTACGTGATCGACGGGGCAAGTGCTGCGTCGCCGGACAACGGAGTCCATCCGCGTCTCCTGGCCGCAGCGACGGTTCGTTCGAAGTCAGGTCCATGGGCAAGACAAATACCGTGAAAAGCTTCCAACGCCAGATCGAGATTATCGGCATGCACCAGCGGCGATCTCAGGCATATAGCAGCGAGCGCCGGGATAAAGAGGGGCTTCGACATCAGCACACCGCAGGGTCAACAAATGGACCCTCTGGCACGTTAGTCAAGAGGGCCATTTAGCGGGCCCAGCGGCTGCGACGAGATCGACCTCCATCCGACTGTCGGCGGCTGCGCCGTCGCCCCGTAGTATCATTCGCCAGTTATTCTCCGACGCGGTCCGCATTGAAGACCCGCGGTAGCCGTCGAACTTGTGTGTCCATCCCTCGGCCCTCGGGAGGCTTCTCCACCAGGGTGGGGATCAAAGGAGCGATGAACGCTGGCCGGCTGGTGCTGGCCACCTTGCTTGCGTCGTCAAATCGCCACCTGCCCAACCCTAGATTAGCCCGCGCATCGTCAGTTCAGCCTTCAGATAGGCATAATAGATCGGCGCGGCGACAAGACCTGGCATACCAAACCAGGCTTCCATAAAAAGCATCGCCAGAAGTAGCTCCCAGGCACGCGCATTGATCCGCGAACCGATGATCTTGGCGTTTACAAAGTATTCGAGCTTGTGAATGACGATGAGAAAGGCAAGCGAGCCGAGTGCTGCAAGGAAGGAGATGCTAAGGCTGACAACCACGATCACCGTGTTGGAGATCAGATTGCCGATGACCGGCAGAAGGCCGGCGACGAAAGTCAGCGCTATCATTGTCCTGATGAATGGCAGATCGATGCCGAAGGACGGCAGAACAGCGACGAGATAGACCGCCGTCAGAAACGTATTCAACGCCGAAATCCGGATTTGCGAGAACACGATGTTG
This sequence comes from Mesorhizobium sp. M0136, assembly GCF_040322515.1. Taxonomy (NCBI): domain Bacteria; kingdom Pseudomonadati; phylum Pseudomonadota; class Alphaproteobacteria; order Hyphomicrobiales; family Phyllobacteriaceae; genus Mesorhizobium; species Mesorhizobium sp. M0136. Next base: position 11,974 of record NZ_JAMYTP010000013.1, on the reverse strand, counting down.
CGAAAGGCCTTGCTCAGAATGTTGACACGATCTGCCAGCGCGACCGCCAGTGGGCCGGGCTCGCGCGATGGCGCCGCCGAGCTCACCGCGATCAAGCCGCCGATCACCATGCCGACGATAATGTGGACCACAAGGACGCCGACATCCCGCCCGACGAGTTGAAGCTGGCCGGCATGTTCGCGGAGCCACCGGGCCGCGAAGACTTCCAGTTCCTCGATGTTTGATGGAAAATAGGCCATCGCCCAGGTCGGGAGATGGACGCGCGCGGTATCGATGATCTCGGCCATCTTCTTGAGGAGCGTCACGACGTTCTCCGAACCGCCAGTCAATTGCGACATGCCGCTAAAGATAGCGGCGGCTATCAGGAGCGTGAAAATCAATGCCACCAAGGTCAGCGCAAGACTTTTCGTCACGCTGTTGGAAACGCCGATTCGATGGAGCATCGGTGCGGCGAAATGAACGAGATTGAACACGAGAAGGCCCGAAAGCAGTGCCGGAAGCAGCCCGAGTTCGAGAACGGCGACGAGCGCAATGAGCGCGAGCAGACACGACGCGAGATAGAACCCTGAGAAAGTCAGCACTTTTCACCTGCAGAAGCAGCCAAGTCCTCTCCGGGTATATTTGCTGTGATACCCGGTGATGCGCAAGCGAACACGCGTTCAACACGTGTGTAAGGCTAACCGCCTCGGAGGTCCGATGCTTGCGCGCCAGGTCGCCCGCTTTTGCCCCGCCTCATGCTCACGCAGGACCGCGATGATCAGCTCTTCCGTAAACCGCTTTCTTTTCATCAGTCCGCCCTTCAATCGAGCCGGACTCTAATCTCAGGTGGAGGAAATTGCCCGTGGCAGGTCAGCCGCTCGAGAATGTTCATGCCGGTTGGCAAGAATGATCCTCTTGGTGGTGAACGCCGAAGTTCATTCCGCCGCGAAGACCATCAGATCCTCGAACCGGAACTCGACATGGTATTGGCCGGACGGAAGGGCGTCCCGGGAATAGCTCCGGATGGTCAGGTCATTGCTTTCGAAAATGACTTCATGCCGATCGCCAAGGAAAAGGCTCTCGACGCAGGTCATGGCGATACGTCCAGGCCGTCCTCCCCGGACCACGTCACCCGCTCAAGCCGGACGAGTGCGGTGACTTTGGGGCCGACGGTCAGCTCCTGCTGGGCGCTGCCCACAAGATGGATGCCGTTGGCGACAATTTCCGCACGGTTGCCGTTGATGGCGGTACCACGCCGTCAAGGCGATTGCTGGCACCCATGAACTCTGCTGCAAACAGGCTCTTCGGCTTGTTGTAGATTTGCTTGGGTGTTCCGTCCTGTTCGATCTGGCCGCCGTTGAGCAGCAGGATGCGGTCGGCGAGCGCCATCGCTTCCTCCTGATCATGGGTGACGCACAGCGCCGATAGCCCGAGATTGGTGATGAGGCGGCGCAGCCAGATCTTCGCATAACTTGGCGTCCAGATTTGACAGCGGCTCATCGAGCAGAATCACGTTCGGCTCATAGACCAGCGCGCGGGCCAGCGCCACGCGCTGCTGCTGTCCGCCGGAGAGCTGCGGATAGCGTTCGCCCAGGCTTCAGCCCTGTTACCGTCAGCAGTTCAAGCCCAATCATTTGAGCTTTATCGACGGGCTGCGTGATGGCGTCTGCCTTCATGTGATCTGCGCATCCACGCCAAGAATGGGGCGCGTCGGTACATGACCCGCGCTGCAAGCTCACTTTGCCGCATTCAACGTATTCGACCGCACCGTGATCAGTCGCTAGTAGATGCACTACCATCGCCATCAGGGGATTATGCTTCTGGCGATCGTGATGCTGATAGTGATTGCGCAATGCCATCATTTGCGTTTCAGAGAAGTATCCAATTGCGTCATTAAGAGGATATCATGCCGACAGGCGATGGCAGTTTGAGCGACATTCTTGGAATCTTGTCGGTTCTCCTACTCGTGGCCGCAAACGGCTTCTTTGTCGCCGCCGAGTTTTCCCTGGTCGCCGTGCGCCGAAGCCGAGTTGCCGAACTCGCTGCGGCTGGGCGGCTGAACGCGGCAGCGCTCCAGCGGGCCGTAGACAATCTCGATGCCAATCTGGCGGCGACCCAGCTCGGCATCACCATTTCATCGCTGGCACTCGGCTGGATCGGCGAACCTGCTCTCGCGCATCTCGTCGAGCCTCTCTTGATCGGGCTGCTCGGGTCGTTGGCGAGTGCGGGCTCACACACTGTCGCCGTCGCGATCGCTTTCATCATGATCACCGCGCTTCACATCGTGCTTGGCGAGCTCGCACCAAAGAGTCTGGCGCTCCAGCGCAGCGAAGACACTGCGCTCTGGGTCGTGCGTCCGCTCGGTCTGTTCCTCTTTCTGCTCAGGCCGGCGATTCTAATGCTGAATGGTCTCGGCAACCTCGTTCTGCGACTCTGCGGCCTGCGCCCGGGAACCGGTGAGGATTCATTGCACTCGCCAGACGAGCTGAAGCTTCTGATCTCGGCCAGTCAGGAAGGCGGGCTGTTGCAGCAGGCGCAGCGGGAGATGGTCGAGCGGGTCTTCAATATCGGCGAGCGCCGCATCAGTGACATCATGACGCCTCGGCCGGATATCGACTGGATCGACGTGAATGATAACCGAACCGAGATTCTTCGTACGATCCGCGATTGCCGCCATGAGCAGCTCCTTGTTGGCAAGGGCGGTATCGATGAACTGCTCGGCATGGTTCTGAAGAAGGACATGCTCGACCAGGTTCTTGACGGGCAGGTTCTCGATCCGATGGCGATCATCCGTGAGCCGCTCGTCGTTCATGAGTCAACGCCGATTTTCAAAGTGCTGGAGCAGTTCAGGAAGGCGCCCGTCCGCATAGCAATGGTCCTCGACGAGTACGGAAGTCTGGAAGGAATTGTTACCCAGACCGATTTGCTCGAAGCCATCGCCGGCGACCTGCCCAACATCGAAGGCGAAGAGCCGGATGTCGTCGAGCGTGAAGACGGCTCCCTTCTCGTGGATGGTATGATGTCGGCCCAGGACGCGTTCGATCGCCTTGGTTTTCGAGCACGGCCAACTGAAGGCGACTTCCATACGATCGCAGGATTTGCCCTGTTTCGACTAGGGCATCTGCCTGAGGTCGGGGAACATTTTGAGTATGGCGGCTGGCACTTCAAGATCGTGGACATGGATGGCCGGCGGATCGACAAACTGCTCGCACGAAGGAACTCTCCCACGGGGCGGCAAGAAACATCGGAGGTAGATGGGCTCAGAACATAGGCCAATGAATAGGCCACCATGGCTCGTCGAGGTCGCCAGTGCCCGCGAACCAACTGTATCCAACGTGACTGACAGTGATGCACAATCATCCGGTCGACAAAAGGCGAAAGCACCCGCACCACCGCCATGGCGTTGCCGGTCGTCTCGACCCGATCGAGCGCCTCAGCGTTGAGATCAAGCGGCGCACCGAGGTCATCGGCATCTTCCCAAACGATGACGCCATCGTCCGTCTGGTTGGCGCGATCCTGCTCGAGCAGAACGATGAATGAGCCGTGCAGCGGGCGAGATCCATTACGCTGGAAACCATCAGCCAAATGAGCGATGATCCGCTCATCAGCCTGCTGTGGCGCGCTGATCATTCCCGGCCCATGCCGGAAGCTGCGGCGACCAAGCCGTCAACTACACCACTCGCTGGGACACGATCCTGATGCGCTCACGCTTCAAGCCAAGACCGCAATCCAGATAGCGAGCCAATCATGAAATCCGAGACAGCAGCCACCGAAAGCGTTGAGCCGGCGCCTAAGGCTGTTCCATCGGGCTGGCGAGTGTTGATGACACGCGAACGTTGGACCGAAGTCGCTCGCATTATATTTACCGGCCTGATGGCCTTTCTGTACTGGCAACAGCTGATTCCCATTCAAGCTTTGTGGGGGGCGGTTGCCATCGGTTTGTATCCGCTTGTCAAGACCGGCGCCGTTGACCTCGTAAAAGAGCGCAAGATCGGTACCGAGATATTCGTCACCATCGCTACGGTGGTAGCGCTGATCGGAGGCGAGACCGTCGCCGGCGCGGTCCTCATGGTGATCATTCTGATCGCAGAGTTCATTGCCGATTTGAATATGGATCGTGCGCGAGCCTCAATCAAAGACCTGATCGGCTCGGTGCCCCAAGTTGCGCTTGTGCGGGACGCAGGTGGCGAACGCATGGTCACGATCGAGAATTTGCGCGCGGGCGACGTTGTCTTGGTGCGGGCCGGCGAGAAGATCCCGGTCGATGGCACCGTCGTCGGTGGAGCGGCTTCGGTCAACGAAGCATCGATCACTGGAGAGAGCATTCCCAAGGACAAGAGCGATGGCGCCGATGTCTTTGCCGGAACCACCGTCGAATCCGGCGCCCTCGACATCGAGACCGAGAAGGTTGGTGCCGACACCACCTTTGCCCGCATCATCAGTCTGGTCGAGAATGCCGAAGCGGAACAGGCACCCGTCCAGAAACTGGCGGATAAGGTCGCGTCATGGCTGATCCCGGTCGTGCTGATCTTCCTCGTTGCGGTTTATCTTTATACCCGCGACGTTCGGATGATCGTCACTCTGCTGATTTTCACATCGCCTGCCGAACTCGGATTGGCGACTCCTCTGGTGATTATCGCAGCCATTGCGCGAGCCGCACGCAGTGGAATTCTGGTCAAGGGGGGCGTCTATCTGGAGTCTTTGGCCAAGGTCGACGTCCTGGTGTTCGACAAGACAGGCACCCTGACGGCGAACAAGCCCGAGGTTGTCGGCGTGGAGATGCAGGACGGCACGCTTTCGGAAGCTGATCTGCTCAGCCTTGCCGCCGCCGCCGATCGGCGCTCCGCTCACCCCTTGGCGAAAGCGGTCGTCAACTATGCCGCCCGGATGAAAATCGATGTCCCGGAACCGGAGCAGTACGAGCAGTTGCAGGCGCGCGGTGTGAAGGCGACGGTCTCCGGACGCACCGTGCTGGTCGGGAATGCATCGTTGCTGCGCGAGGCCGGCGTGCCGCTTTCCGATGCGACCGAAAAGGGCGGACAGACGCCGGTCACGTCGCGGTCGATGGGAAATTCGCGGGCGTAATTCTGATTGCCGACACATTGCGACCAGGTGCGCGCGAAGCGCTGGCAAAGCTCCGTGCGACCGGGGTCAAGCGCATGGTGATGGTGACGGGTGACAATGAGGCCACAGCGCGGACCATCGCCAAGGAACTCGGCGTGGATGAAGTGCGTGCCAATCTGATGCCGCAGGACAAGGTCGCCGCCATCGCCGAACTGCAAAAGCAGGGCCATCGCGTGGCGATGGTCGGCGACGGGATCAACGACGCGCCGGCGCTGGCACGCGCCGATGTCGGCATTGCGATGGGCGGCGGCGGCACGCAGGCGGCACTGGAAGCCGCCGACATTGCATTGATGAAGGATGATCTGGCAAAAATTGTCAGCGCGCGCGCAATTGCTCGACGTGCTTACCGGACAATTCAGAAAAATATTTTTGTCGGTGTCGGTGTTGTGCACGTTTTGGGCATTACCGCAGCGCTGATGGGCTGGATCGGTCCTATCCAGGCAGCGATTTTGCACTTGGGGCCAGATGTCCTGGTGTTCCTGAATTCGGCAAAACTGCTGCGCGTTCGAATCCAAGATGTTTAGCGCATCTCTTTGGAGCCTAGGCTAAGCTAAGGCGCTTGCAGTTCTTTGGACGACAAACGCGTCCAATTCGCATCGTCCAGAAACCGGGCAACCGCAACCAGAGTACGCTTACTGCTGTGGCGCTGGTGGCGGTGTGCCCCCAAACCACCCAGCCGCATACCCGATCACAAACAGCACCACGATCACGGCTGCCACACCGTACCAGAGGCGCCTGTCCGTGAAATTCATCGTTACCTCCAAATATCGCGCTGCGCCTGACGACCCAGCGATTCTTCGATCCTTTGGTCGTCGTTTTCGTGACGAGCGACTCATCTGATCCCCTGACAGAGTAGGCCAAGTATGGCTTCCAGAGAAGCGCGTAGGCCTGTCTGCGGTGTCAAAGCCGCCGGCTGCAAGCGGCTCGCGGAGGAGCGAGCATCTGGAGGACGCTGGGATCGACCCGAGCTCCATCGGCTTCTTGGCAAGCTCGAAGAAGGCGATATCGTGGCTGTCCGGAAACTAGACCGACTGATGCGGTCACTCAAGGACCTGCTCCTTATCCTTGAGAAGATCGAGGCCGCCGTCGCCGGGTTCTGCTCACTGACCGAGGCAATCGGCACGACCACGACGGCAGGCCGCATGATGATGCGGATGCTCGGTTCCTTCGCCGAATTCGAGCGAACCATCGTACGGGAAGGCACCATGGCGGGGCTTCAAGCGGCCAGGAGCGCGGGCGAAAAGGTGGGATAGTGTCCTGAAGGTTCTGCAAAAAGTTTTGGAGAGAGAACGGCGCTTGCTCTGAAGGGCGAGCGGCCATGGCACGGTGGTGACGTTGCAATCACCGATTCCCGTGGAAGGGGAAGTGCCATGACCAATCGAGAAGTTAAACTGAGCAGGGGCGAGTTGAAAGCGTTGCTGCTGTCGGATGAGGACGGCTTTCGCCAGGTATTGCAGACTGTCGTGCAGGAGGCTCTGGAAGCCGAGATGACGGAGGCGATCGGGGCCGAGAAAGGCGAGCGGACGGCGGAGCGGGTGAGTTACCGGTCCGGGTATTACGAGCGCAAGCTGGGTGACGCGGGTTGGGGTGCTGGAACTTCGCGTTCCGCAGGATCGGACGGGCCGGTTCTCGACGGAGTTGTTTGAGCGCTATCAGCGTTCGGAGAAGGCCTTGGTGTCGGCGCTGGTCGAGATGTACGTACAAGGCGTTTCGACCCGCAAGGTGAAGGCGGTGACGGAGGAATTGTGCGGCCACTCTTTCTCGGCCTCGACGGTGAGCGAGGCGACGATGCGGCTGGATGAGGCGCTCAAGGCGTTCTTCACGCAGCGGCTCGAGGAAAGCTATCCGTATCTCATCTTGGACGCGCGCTATGAACGGGCTCGCGAGGCGGGCGTGATCGCCAGCCAGGCGGTGCTGGTGGCGATCGGCGTGGATTGGGAGGGCCGGCGCCAGGTCCTGGGCGTGGAGCTGGCCAACCGGGAGAGCCATTCGAGCTGGCGCGAGTTCGTGACGGGGCTCAAGAATCGCGGGCTCGCCGGCGTCGAGTTCGTCGTCTCCGACGACCATCCGGGGCTCAGGGCGGCAATCCGCGAAGTGCTGCCCGAAGCGGTCTGGCAGCGCTGCTACGTGCACTTCCTCAGAAACGCGCTCGACTACGTGCCGCGCAAGGTCGACGACGATTGCCTGATGGAGCTCAGATGGTTCTACGACCGGCGCGACCTTGCCGAGGTCAAACGCGACCTGGCGCAGTGGATCGCCAAATGGCAGGCCAAATACCCGAAGCTGGTCAACTGGGTGGAAGACAACATCGAGGAGACGCTGAGCTTCTATCGGCTGCCGCTTGCCCACCACAAGCACATGAAGTGACGAACATGCTGGAGCGGCTGAACCAGGAGATCAAGCGGCGCACCCTGGTCGTTCGCATCTTCCCCAACCCGCGGAGCTGCCTGCGGCTGGTTCGGGCATTGGCGGTCGAGATCCACGAGAACTGGCTCGAGGCGACCCGCTATCTCAACATGGATCATCTGCGCGAGCACAAGAAGGAGAGCCTGAGAGCATTGGCCGCCTGAGCACCGCCGTGTGTCCGCCGCTCCGCTAAACACGGGGGCTGCGCGGCGGACACGCCGACGTCACAGCTACTGCCACGCCATTTTTGCAGAACTTGACGCACACAACTAAAGGTGGTCGTCGCCCAAAACTCACGTCCGATCAGCGCTCCGAAATCATCGGCATGCTGAATGATGGTCCACCCGCCGCCGAGATCGCATCTTCCGAGTTCATAGGGCCACTGTGAGACGTATCGGCGCTCAGACGAAAATAAATGTTCGCTGATTGTGGGTCCAATTGGCCGCTTTCGCAGCGACGTACGCACCGGCCCTCCTCGGAGGCGTACCCCCGGCCTGCAGTTATTGGTATTGTACCAGCTGCCTACGTGGTTGGTTCGGCGGAACACATCCTGGAGCAAAAGAATTCGAACCGAACTAGCCAAAGCGGTCATTCGATTCGTCCGATCGGATGACTGCTACTGGCGCACGTGGTCGGTTGGTGCGTTCAGACATCAGATTGCCTGATGAGGCTCGGGAAGGTCCGGCCGGGGTGGAAAACCGCCGTTCAGCGCCCTATGCGAGCACGAAATTCGGCAGTCGAATTGGTGCGTGGAAACGGTTCGGAAGGCAACTGTACACCGAGAAAGGCACAAAGCGGCTCCCACCCTTCGGAGGCCTGATAAGTAAGAAGGCGTTCAGGTGGCAGCGTTGATTTCACGGAAGCGTTATGTGCTTCATAGACAGCGATTGCGTGATCACGGTTATCAAATCGACCGCCAAAGACAGTGTTTCCAACCACCGCCACACCAAAGGACTGTGGATCATTGGTAGCAGCATCCATCGTGAGCCCTATTGTTTGCGCCATGCTGTCATACCAGGCTTCCGGGTCACGAACTGTCAGGATAACCTTTGCATCAGAGTAGTGGTCACTCACTTCGCGCCAAAAATGCGCCGTTGGCCAATCGACCGCGGAAAGATAGCCGGCATATGCCGCATCCCAGGTCGGGAGTTGTCCCTGGCCGGCGGCGCGCCACAGCGCCTTCTGCTCGGGATTGGCGTGGAAATCTGCCATGTGATGACACGGCCCGAACCCAAGATGCTCCAACGCGAGCTTCAGCGAATATGTGCCAGTGCGACCCATGCCTGCGCCAATGACATATAGAGCCATGAGCACCCCCAAGGAGATTTCAATCGGTCAAAATACCGCTGTTTTCTTAATTCGCTATTATCTTTGAAGGTTCAGCTCCGAATCGCCTCAAGCCGTAGCGCGCGAAGGTCAGTATTGGAGAAGCGCCGGGAATGGTGGCTCCTGGCGCCGCTGTGGCGAAAGACGCGTGCATCGACACCACTATCCGCTGACGCAGCGCTTGCTCCGGTCGATGACGTGGACGCCTTTCAGGGATGGGAGACAACCGACGGCGAGTTTCCGCCGGGAACGTGATCGCGGTGACCAAAGCCATCTTGAACGGCAAGGCCGTGCAGACCTGCTCCATCAGGCTGCTCGACGTCGACCGCGCGACATTCGAGCAGCGTGGACACAAGCTGGCAAGGCAAGGGGTTAGGCGCCGCGCTGTTGCAAGACGCCGTTCTGCGCACCGCGTTACGCCGCGACGATCCTCGGGATTCGCGGCCTTCTTGTTCGTGCCATATCGGACGAAGCGAAAGCCTTCTACGAGCACTACGGCTTTGCGGCTTTCCCGAAAATCCGATGACCCTTGTGCTCTCGCTAAGGCGCGTCGAAAGAGCGGGCCGAAACGTCTTGTTGTGCACAAGTTGGTAATCGCCTCGTAATCAAGCAGCCGGAAAAAGCTTCCAGCGCCGCGGCCTGAAAGCCACCCGGCTTTTCTGCGCCGCCGGATGGTCGACTGGCAACTCGATCTCGACCCGCTGGCGTTCGCCGCCGATTTCGAGCTCGACCCGCCTGGTGCCGGCGACGCGGCGGCTGGCGACAACCGTGCCGGCGATGCAGCCGTTGCATTCTTCCACCAGATCGACGTCGTGCGGGCGGAAGAACAGCGTCGCTTCACCTTGCGGTGCGTGCGGCGCGGAAAGCCCGATCGGCCGGTCGGCGATCCAGACCTGGCCGTCCTCGACCTTGACCGGGATCGAGCTCGATTCGCCGATGAACCCATAGACGAAGGGCGAGTTCGGCGTGTCGTAGATCTCGTCGGCGGTGCCAACCTGCTCGATGCGGCCCTGGCTCATCACCACGACGCGGTCGGCAAGCTCCAGCGCCTCTTCCTGATCATGGGTGACGAAGACCGTAGTATGGCCGGTGGCGTCGTGGATGTCGCGCAGCCAGCGGCGCAGTTCGCGGCGCACCTGGGCATCGAGCGCGCCGAACGGCTCGTCGAGCAAAAGCACGGCCGGTTCGATCGCCATGGCGCGGGCCAGCGCCACGCGCTGGCGCTGGCCGCCCGAAAGCTGCGCCGGATAGCGTTTTTCCAGACCGGAAAGCTGAACGAGGTTGAGGAGTTCCGAGGCGCGGCGGCGGATTTCCTTCGCCGACGGGCGTGACGGCCCGTGCCGGACCTTGAGTCCGAAGCCGATATTGTCGGCGACCGTCATATGGCGAAACAGCGCGTAGTGCTGGAAGACGAAGCCGACATTGCGCTCCTGAATCGACTTTTGGGAGGCATCCTCTTCGCCGAAGAAGATCTTTCCGCGGGTCGGCCGCTCCAAGCCGGCAATCAGCCTGAGCAGCGTCGTCTTGCCGGAACCGGAAGGTCCGAGCAACGCGATCAACTCGCCGGACTTGATGTCGAGCGAGATGTCGTGAAGCGCCGGAAACCGCTCAAACTCCTTGCGCACGTTGACAACGCGAACTTCCATCAACCGTCTCTTTTTGTCGATGCATGTCGTTGTCCCAAAACCGCTACGCACTTTTGGGCGACATGCATTTGTCAGTGTCCGCGCGTCGCGGCGATCTCGGCGCCGTAGCGCATCTCGAGAAGTGTTTTCAAGACCAGCGTGACGAGCGCCAGGCCGGCAAGCAGCGAAGCGACGGCAAAGGCGGCGGCGGCATTGTACTCGTTATAAAGGATTTCAACATGCAGCGGCATGGTGTTGGTTAGCCCGCGTATGTGGCCCGACACGACCGAGACCGCGCCGAACTCGCCCATGGCACGGGCAAACAGCAACACGCCGTAGAGCAATCCCCATTTGACGTTGGGCAACGTCACGTACCAGAACGCCTGCCAGCCATTGGCCCCGAGCGACAGGGCTGCTTCTTCGTCGCCATTGCCTTGTTCCTGCATCAGCGGGATCAATTCGCGGGCGACGAAGGGGAAGGTGACGAAGATCGTGGCCAGCACGATGCCCGGCACGGCAAACAGGATGACGATGCCATGCGCCTTGAGCCAGGCGCCGAGCAGGCCTTGTGCGCCGAACAGAAGTACGTAGACCAGGCCGGAAATGACCGGGGAGACCGAAAACGGCAGGTCGATCAGTGTGGTCAGGAACGCCTCGCCCTTGAACTCGAACTTGGCGATCGCCCAGGCGGCGGAAATACCGAAGACGGGGAACTCGAGAGTTAGCCCTAAACGCAAACGTATCTCCCGATACCATCGCGCGGTTGGAAAGAGGCGAACAGCTAAAGAATTCAACCCTCGCCGAAATTCGTGCAGTCTTCGAAGCGGCCGGGATCGAATTCATTCCAGAGAACGGTGGCGGCGCTGGTGTTCGCTTGTCACAGCGTTCCGCTGGCGCATGACAATCGGCTTTTTTGAGCCGCCGCACATGTGCGGCTAGCGGCCCAAATGGGCGCTTCAGCGCCAACAGGCGAACCAACACGTACGTCCGCAATGGGCCTGATCCCGGACCTTCGCACCGAACTCTCACATGTCCGCTCGCGTGCTGGGTACCCTAGCAGCGGACGGTCTGCTCGGCCCCATTTCTGCCGCCTCGGACCGCGTGGGTAATGGGAGAAATACGGCCCGATTCCATTCATCCGCTCCCGGCTGTCGCAAAAGTTATATAGCGCAAACGATGACATAGGGGTTCTCAGTTTCATCCTGTCGGGCGCAGCATTGCCGCAGTTCGCTTGCCGACAACTATTCCTGCTGGAATTGACAGGGCCAATCTTCAGGCCTCGTCAAGCCAGAAGGCAACTCGGTCCGGGCGTCTCCGCAAGCCATGTTGAGCTGCCACTGGGACAGACCCACCGAATTGGAAAGGTCGACGCCCTCGATACGGGTCAGAAAGAAAAAGGCGCGGTCAAAGTCTATCGGCGCGGTGAACGTCGCTCCTCGGAAGTCCGCCCGTGCGAGATTGGCAAACGAGAAGCGGCTGCCGCTGATATCGGCGTCATGGAACTGCGCACGCCC